>NZ_JALAHI010000012.1 GCF_022711995.1 Enterococcus sp. | reverse complement strand
TCCGTTTTAGCGGTCCGTTGGTCAAGTGGTTAAGACACCGCCCTTTCACGGCGGTAACACGGGTTCGAGTCCCGTACGGATCATTGTACTATTTTTTTGGAGGATTACCCAAGTCCGGCTGAAGGGAACGGTCTTGAAAACCGTCAGGCGGGTAAAACCGTGCAAGGGTTCGAATCCCTTATCCTCCTTTACTGAATTCTTGATTGAACGATCCAATCAATGGATCCAGCTTTTGATTACTGAAAGTTTTTTTATTTTTAGTGATTTATTATCGCGGGATGGAGCAGTCTGGTAGCTCGTCGGGCTCATAACCCGAAGGTCGTAGGTTCAAATCCTGCTCCCGCAATCAAAAAAACTAAATATGGTTCCGTGGTGTAGGGGTTAACATGCCTGCCTGTCACGCAGGAGATCGCGGGTTCGATTCCCGTCGGAACCGTTATGGCTCGGTAGCTCAGTTGGTAGAGCAATGGATTGAAGCTCCATGTGTCGGCAGTTCGATTCTGTCCCGCGCCATCTTGCGGGTGTAGTTTAGTGGTAAAACCACAGCCTTCCAAGCTGTTGTCGCGAGTTCGATTCTCGTCACCCGCTTTAGTTTTTTTATTTTGGGCCTATAGCTCAGCTGGTTAGAGCGCACGCCTGATAAGCGTGAGGTCGATGGTTCGAGTCCATTTAGGCCCATTGATTTTTTACTTGGTCCGTTGGTCAAGTGGTTAAGACACCGCCCTTTCACGGCGGTAACACGGGTTCGAATCCCGTACGGATCATGAAAGCATTCTACTGGATGCTTTTTTTTTATATCTTTAATCAGTTATTTTAAAAGTTTTTCCATAAAATAGGCACAATCGATTAAAATTTGTTATAATCAGTCCGTTGCAAGTTCCCGAAAGGATTCGCAGCTGCGAAGATGCCTTGTAACCGAATCATAATTTAGGGGGAATACAAAAATGACAGAGAAACATTTATTTACTTCAGAATCAGTATCTGAAGGACATCCAGATAAAGTTGCTGATCAAATCAGTGATGCGATTTTAGATGCATTGCTTGCGAAAGATCCAATGGCACGGGTTGCTTGTGAAACGTCGGTAACCACCGGATTAGTCTTGGTTTTTGGTGAAATTTCAACAAGCGCTTATGTGGATATTCAAAAAATTGTCCGCGAAACCATCAAAGGGATTGGCTACACTCGGGCAAAATTTGGCTTTGACGGTGACACGGTGGCAGTTTTAGTCGCTATTGACGAACAATCACCTGATATTGCACAAGGTGTTGATAATGCGTTAGAAGTACGTGAAGATGCGAATGAAGAGGAAATTGGTGCCGGGGACCAAGGATTGATGTTTGGTTTTGCCGTCGATGAAACACCAGAATTGATGCCATTACCGATTGCATTGAGCCATCGCCTTGTACGACGATTAGCGGAATTGCGTAAGTCGAACGAATTGACTTATTTGCGTCCTGATGCAAAATCTCAAGTAACGGTCGAGTATGATGATCAAGATCAACCGCAACGAGTAGATACAGTCGTTATCAGTACCCAACACGACGATGCAGTGGACAATGAAACGATTCGTCAGGATGTGATCGAAAAAGTAATCAAAGAAGTGATTCCAGCATCACTTTTAGATGATGAAACAAAATATTATATTAATCCGACAGGACGATTTGTCATTGGTGGACCTCAAGGGGACGCCGGTCTGACTGGTAGAAAAATTATTGTCGATACTTACGGCGGGTATGCAAGACACGGCGGTGGCGCATTCTCTGGGAAGGACGCAACTAAAGTTGACCGTTCAGCTAGTTATGCCGCCCGTTATATTGCCAAAAATATTGTTGCCGCAAAACTTGCTCGCAAAGTCGAAGTTCAGCTAGCTTATGCGATTGGTGTAGCGCAACCGGTGTCGATTCGTATTGATACATTTGGAACGGGGACAGTGAGTCAAGAGAAATTGATCCAGGCTGTAAGAGAAAATTTTGATTTACGGCCAGCTGGAATTATAGAGATGTTGAATCTGCGCCGTCCAATTTATCGTCAGACAGCGGCATATGGACATTTCGGTCGTACAGATATCGACTTGCCTTGGGAACAAACAGATAAAGTGGATGCTTTATTGGCAAGTGTGAAGGAATAAAGAGGCGACCTCTGTTGATGAAAATCAATAGAGGTTCTTTTTTTTGACTTAGAAGAGGAGGAGAAAGATGAAAACGAATGTGACACGTGTAACGATTGCTGTTTTTGTAGCAACATTTATGACGGCTATCGAAGGAACGATCATTACGACAGCGATGCCGACGATTGTCGGATCATTGCAGGGCATCGAGATCATGAACTGGGTCTTTTCGATTTACTTATTGACTAGTGCTATGTTGACACCGATTTATGGAAAACTTGCCGATAACATTGGTCGTAAACCGATTTTTTTGTTTGGAACATTACTGTTCATGATTGGTTCCGCACTCTGCGGGCTTTCTAACAGTATGCTAACATTAATTCTTTCTCGCGCCGTTCAAGGAATCGGAGCAGGTGCAATGATGCCTGTGGCATTGACGATTATCGCTGACTTATATCCTGTTGAGAAACGAGCAAAGGTCTTAGGGCTGAACAGTACGGCCTGGGGAATTGCGAGTGTCGTTGGACCTTTAGCCGGTGGTGTGATTGTTGATACAGTTGGTTGGCACTGGATATTTTTTATTAATGTACCGATTGGCGTGTTTCTTCTTGGCATGATTTGGTTTTATTTTCATGAGGACAGAAAAATTAAGCGACCAGAAAAAATGGATTTACTAGGCAGTTTTTTGATGATGGTGACACTAGTTTCCTTACTCCTAGGGTTTCAGTTGTTAGGCGATCAAGGGATAAGTATTGCTGTGGTAAGCTTACTGATTTTGGCTCTTGTAACCTTCTTGCTCTTTTACCGAGCGGAGAAAAAAGCTGCCGATCCATTAATTGATTTAGCGTTGTTCCATTCTAGAACTTTTGTGGTAGTAAACATCGTTGCAGCACTAGCCAGCGGCTTTTTGATGGGGATCGATGTGTATATTCCTATGTGGATGCAAGGGGTCTTAGGGTTGAGCGCAGGTATCGGCGGTCTTGTCCTCGCACCATTGTCGATTTTATGGATGGTGGGTTCATTTTTAGCTAGTCGCTGGTTGATGAAGCGCTCGGTCTCATGGGTCTTGACTGTGAGTCTGTTGCTGACCCTTGCTGGTGCCATTTGGCTTTTTGTTACGCCAATGAAAACTTCCTTTTTCTGGTTTTTGGGGATCTCTTCTATTACTGGAGTCGGCTTAGGCGCGACGATGGTCGTTTGTACCGTGACTGCCCAAACAAGTGTCCCTCACTCGCAAATCGGTGTGGCGACTTCTTTCAATACGCTATTACGAACAATTGGGCAGACCATCATGGTTTCTGTTTTCGGGATCGTCTTGAATATCAGCAATAGTTTAGGCTTGAAAGAAGCAGGGATTCAAGATCAGGAAATCATGAATCGTTTGGTGGATCCAGTCGCTGCTAAAAAACTTTCAACAGAGATTTTACAACAATTACGCGCTATTTTGTATGATGGATTGCATTGGGTATATGGACTGGGGCTGGTGTTGATTTTGATTGCATTGGTCTTTGCCCGTACAATTCGGCGAGAATCTGGTACAATGATAAAAAAAGAATCGCAGGTGATTTGATGGCTTTTATACAAGCAAATATCTATTCAAATGTTCTTGAAATGGAAGTAATGGTGAATGTGATTCTACCGCAAACCACCATTAAAAAAATTGGTACAGCCACAAAAAATGATCAGAAAGATTTACCCGTCTTATATCTATTACATGGCATGGGCGGCAATCATAGCGTTTGGGAAAGACGTACTTCGATCGAGCGCTATGTGAGTGACTATCAAATGGCAGTGATCATGCCTTCGACGGATTTGGCGTGGTATACAGACACAACTTATGATATGAAGTATTGGACCTTTGTCGCAGAAGAACTGCCGCAAATCTGCCGTGAATTGTTTCCGCAATTGAGCAGTAAGCGGGAGAAGACATTTGCTGCCGGTCTATCTATGGGGGGCTACGGCGCCGTCAAGTTAGGTTTGCGAAAGCCAGAGAGTTTTGCTGCGGTTGCCTCTTTATCTGGCGCCTTAGCGATTGCTGAAAGCATGGATTCTCTTTTAAAAGTTCGAAATACTTCTTACTGGGAAGGGATTTTTGGTCCTCTGGATCAGTTCCAAGGTTCAGAAAATGATTTGATCCATTTGATCAAGACAATTGATCCTCAAAAGGCACCGCGCTTTTATATTAGTTGTGGAACCGAAGATCAACTGTTTCCTGCAAGTGAATACGCAGTTGCAAAAATGCAGGAACGAAATCTGTCAGTGACCTTTGAATCAGGTTCTGGAGACCACGATTGGCAATTTTGGGATCAGTGGATCCAACGGGTATTGAATTGGCTTGTTGAAGAATAAAAAAAGTATCAGAAACCGTCGAATCTCAACGGTTCTCTGATACTTTTTTTCGTTCGATACAAAATAAGACAGGGGGCTGATTGCGCTGATTGATGAATTGATAAGTCAACACATTAAATTGTGTTTGCGGTAACTGACGACAAAAGCGATGAACAGCTTCTAACTCTTCAGGTCCGCCTTCATGGCCATAATAGCACACAAGGATGATTCGGCCACAAGGTACAATACGCTCGATCAATGCTTGCAATGCCTGTTCGGTTGTTTCGGGTAAAGTAATAATCTTTTTGTCACTTTTCGGCAAGTACCCTAAATTGAAGATAGCCGCATGAATGGCATCAGGAACGTGATCCGCGACTGTTTCATGCCCTTGATGGATCAATTCAACTTGGGACAGGAGTCCTTTTGCAAGCAAGCGTGCCCTTGTGGTAGTTACGGCTTGTTCCTGAATATCATAGGCATAAACTTTGCCTTCAGGCCCGACAAGTGTCGCCAACAGTTCGGTATCATGACCATTTCCCATGGTGGCATCGACTACGGTCTGTCCGGGTTTGACCACTTCTTGCAAAAGTGTATGACTAAAACGCATGGCTGTTTGCAGCATAGATAGCCTCTTTTCTAGCATCGTATTTTCCTTGATAGGAGTCACGGCGCAGCATCTCTTTGTCAATCTCATTCAAGACTTCCCATTTTTTGAGACTCCACATCGGTCCAATCAAAGAATCCCAAGGGGCATCACCGGTTAGACGATGAATGATGATTTCTGCAGGAATCATTTCTAGCTGGTCGCAAATCAAAGAAACGTAAGTCTCTCTTTGCATCAGTTGCAGCTTGCCCTCATGATAATCTCGAAGCATGCGAGTATTTCGCATCAAATGCAAGAGGTGGAGTTTGATGCCTTGAATATCTGAGTCGACAATCGTTCGTCGTACATTTTCTCGCATCATTTCTAATGTTTCACCAGGGAGCCCATTGATCAAATGGGTACAGACTTGAATGCCGTGTTTTCTCAATTTAGCGACACCATCAAGATAGGTTTGGTAATCATGGGCCCGGTTGATTGCATTACTGGTGGTTTCAAAGGTTGTTTGCAGTCCTAGTTCTACCCATAAATAAAAACGCTGGTTCAATTCCGCTAGATAGTCTACGACATCCTCTGGAAGGCAGTCAGGACGTGTCCCGATGGAAACACCGACGACACCCGGCATGGTCAGAACTTGTTCAAACCGCTCACGAATAACTGCAGCTGGGGCATGGGTATTGGTAAAATTTTGGAAATAGACGATGTACTTATCGACATGAGGCCATTTCTTGTGCATCATATCGATTTCTTTGTGGAATTGGACTGGCAGTGGCGCTTCTGGTGCAACGATCATGTCGCCTGAACCGGAAACGCTACAGAAGGTACAGCCACCTTTTGCGACGGTACCATCCCGATTGGGGCAGTCGAAGCCAGCATCGATCGGTACTTTAAAGATTTTTTCACCAAATTCTTGGCGTAATGCGTAATTCCAAGAATGGTAACGTTTGTGCTGATCTTCGGCATAGGGGAATGAATTCATGAATTTTACCTTCTTTTCGTTTTTCTAAGATTGTTTTTGTTGGAAACGCCAGACAAAACGTTTTTCCAAATAGTACGGATAAGTCAGCAATAGCCAAGAAAGGCCCACACAAAAGCCGCCTAATACGTCACTAGGAAAATGAACACCCAGATAGATACGACTAATACCGATCAGAAAAATCAGTAAGCCAAGCAAGATTCTCATGACCCAACGGAGCGTTTGCGATTGGAAAAAGACGGGAATGAGTAAAAGTAAGGTTCCATAAAACACCATGCTGCCCGTGGAGTGACCGCTAGGAAAGCTTGAGCTGTTCTCCAGCACTAAATGTTCCAATGTCGGTCTTTCCCGCAAGAAGAATAATTTAATCAAGGGATTGAACACCGCGGAGATACCAATCGTACCGCAACTGAGCCAAAGGGCTTCGGAATAAAAGCGATTGATAAGCAACACGAGCAATACCACAACGAATAGCAACCCGATCGTTATTGGATTGGCAAATTTAGTTACCCATAGGAAAAAATCAGTCAAAAATGGGTAACCGCTACGAATCAAACGAGTGCCAGTTTCATCGAAAGGATTCAACCAAGTGGGATAGAATTTGACGACGTAGCCTAAGAAAGCAAAAACCAGCAAAAAGCAGCTACCGGCGAATTGATAATACAGTTTTTTATTCATAAATAAAGATTCCTCATTTCTCTAGGCAAACAGAATGAGTCTATTATACCATTTATCACAAGGGGACAAAAGATGGGGGAGTAGGGGGACTTTCTTGTTGGATAGTAGTGTAGAGCAAAAAAATGCTGCCAGTTCCTTCTTTCAAATAATGTACGTTAGATTACAAAGAGTTTACAGTTTGGCGAAACAGAGGAAATAACTTTTATAAAATCTTAAGAAATTGTATACTAAACGTAGGAAAAAAATAGAAGATGGAGGAACGTTCATGATCATGAGTGTATCGCGTAAAGAACGTCGCAAAGAGGGACAGTCTAGTGAGTTTTATCAAACAATGAGAAAAAATGCCGCTGTTGTAGGGACGACCATCACCGCTTGTTCAGTAGTAGCGCCTTTGATGCTGCCAGTTCAAGCGGATGCTGTAGAAAGCACTGTGGCGAGAAGCAACTTTGCTGCACCGAATACAGCAGCATTCATTACGGAAATCGCAACGTATGCTCAGCCAGTGGCCCAAGCAAATGATCTTTATGCTTCAGTCATGATCGCGCAAGCCATTCTGGAAAGCGGCTGGGGAAGAAGTGCCTTGTCCCAGTCACCTAACCATAATCTTTTTGGCATCAAAGGCAGTCATAATGGTCAAACAGTCTATATGAATACGGCAGAGTATTTAAACAATCAATGGTTGACCATGAAAGAACCCTTCAAAAAATACCCTTCTTACAAAGAATCTTTTGAAGACAATGCCCAGACACTAAGAAATGTTTCCATGGGAAATGGTGGCTACTACTACGCTGGTGCTTGGAAGAGCAATACGTCATCTTACCGGGATGCGACCCAATGGTTGACGGGACGTTACGCAACAGCACCAAACTATGCCTCTTCATTGAATACGGTGATCCAACAGTATGGCTTGACCAAATATGATACACCGGCTTCAGGCAACGCTGGTGGTGGAGCAACCGTGAATACGTCAAACACCACAAATACCGCTGCTAATACTGTTAGTAAACCAGCAATAACGGTGACAGCTTCTTCTAACAGTCAAGCGTACACAGTCGCTTCAGGGGATTCTGTCTGGGGAATCGCGAATAAATTCGGTATCACGATGGATCAGCTATGTAGCTGGAACAATATTCGCAATAATTTTATCTACCCAGGACAAAAATTGACGATCAACGGCGGTACCAACCAACAATCGACGAAACCAGAAACCACCGTTACTAAGACAGCAACTGCTGGCAGCTACACGGTTGCATCCGGTGACTCGGTTTGGAGTGTAGCAAATAAGCATGGCATTACGATGGATCAATTGCGCAGCTGGAATAATATCAAAAATGATTTTATTTATCCCGGTCAACGCTTAATCGTAAAAAATGGCACTGGCGCAACAAGTCAAGCCAATAGGACTACGACAGCAAGTTCTGGAACCAATGGGGGCAGTTATACCGTTGCATCCGGCGACTCGGTTTGGGGTGTAGCGAATAAGCATGGCATCACGATGGATCAATTGCGCAGCTGGAACAATATTAAAAATGGCTTTATTTATCCCGGTCAAACATTGATCGTAAAAAATTCTGGAAATAAACAGACAAGCACAGCCACAGCTTCCACGAACACTTCTTCAACAACAGGCAGTCGAAATTATACCGTGGTATCTGGGGATTCTGTTTGGTCGATTGCAAATAAATTCGGCATCACGATGGATCAGTTCCGCAGTTGGAACAATATCAAAAATGATTACGTCTATCCTGGTCAAAGCGTACGGGTCAGCGGGGCAGCAACGGCTGCGAGTCAAACTGCAACTACGAGCAATTATACTGTAGTATCTGGAGATTCAGTCTGGGGCATCGCAGATAAATTTGGTATTTCCAGTGATCAGTTCATTCAATGGAACAATATTAAAGACAATTTTGTTTATCCTGGTCAAAGCGTTCGCGTAAAATAGATTGCTATTCCGCTGGTTTTTTGATAGGATAAATGCAAAGAATCTTTCACATTTGAGAAGGAATAGTAGAAACGCGTTGGAATCAAGAGAGTGCATGGTTGGTGGAAATGCACAGAAGACCTTTCGAACTCGCCTTCAAGTGATATTTGACTGAAATGAGCGTTCCTCAAAGTCGCTCAGACTAGGCAGATACGGCGATGGCCGTTAACACATCGAGGTCTGTTTCGTTACAGATAAAATTAGGTGGTACCACGTTTATAACGTCCTATAAAAATCAATAGTGATTTTTATAGGACTTTTTTAAGTTCTGCTGATTTTTTGATCAAGACAGAGCACCAATTTTTAGGAGGCGTCCATAGTGAATTACAATCACAAAGAAATTGAGAAAAAATGGCAAAAATATTGGGCTAAGAAAAATGAGTTCAATACCCACGATCAACCGGATAAACCAAAGTTTTATGCGTTAGACATGTTCCCGTACCCTTCTGGACAAGGACTGCACGTAGGGCATCCAGAAGGATATACAGCAACGGATATTTTAAGCCGCTTCAAGCGTAGCCAAGGATTTAACGTTCTTCATCCCATGGGTTGGGATGCCTTTGGATTACCTGCTGAACAATATGCATTGGATACCGGGAACGATCCAGCAGAGTTTACGAAAAAAAATATTGAAACATTCCGTCGTCAAATCAACTCACTTGGGTTTAGTTACGATTGGAATCGTGAAATCAACACAACAGATCCTGAATACTATAAGTGGACGCAATGGATTTTCACCAAACTTTATGAAAAAGGGTTGGCTTATGAAGCCGAAGTTCCCGTCAATTGGGTTCCAGAACTAGGAACAGTTATCGCCAATGAAGAAGTGATCGATGGCAAGAGTGAACGCGGTGGCTACGATGTTATTCGTAAACCTATGCGTCAATGGATGCTGAAAATCACAGCCTATGCAGATCGCTTGTTGGATGATCTAGAGGAAGTGGACTGGCCAGAAAGCATCAAAGAAATGCAGCGGAATTGGATCGGTCGTTCGGTAGGTGCCAATGTCACCTTCAAAGTAGCCGGCAGCGATGCAGCATTCACTGTCTTTACAACACGGCCAGACACATTGTTTGGTGCCACGTATACGGTTTTGGCTCCTGAACACGAGTTGGTACAAGCCATCACGACACCAGAACAAAAAGCCGCGGTTGAGGCCTATGTAGCAGAAACAGCGAAGAAATCTGATTTGAATCGGACCGATTTGTCCAAAGAAAAGACGGGTGTCTTCACCGGAGCGTATGCCATCAATCCAGCCAATGGCAAAGAAGTACCAATTTGGATTGCTGACTATGTACTAGCTTCATACGGTACAGGTGCGATCATGGCTGTGCCCGCGCATGACGAACGTGACCATGAATTTGCGAAAGCTTTTGGTCTAGAAATCATTCCGGTTCTAGCTGGAGGAGACGTTGACGAAGCTGCTTATACTGAAGACGGTCCTCATATCAATTCAGAATTTCTGGATGGGTTGGATAAAGAAGCTGCAATTGAAAAAATGAACCACTGGTTAGAAGAACAAGGAGTCGGCAAAAAAGAAATCAGTTATCGTCTGCGAGACTGGTTGTTTTCTCGGCAGCGTTACTGGGGTGAGCCTATCCCAATCATTCATTGGGAAGACGGTACTACAACCACTCTTCCAGAAGATCAGTTGCCACTACGCTTACCAAAAACCGATAACATCAAGCCAAGTGGTACTGGGGAATCACCATTGGCGAATGTCAGTGAGTGGGTCAATGTCGTTGATCCAGAAACAGGCATGAAGGGACGTCGTGAAACCAATACGATGCCACAATGGGCTGGAAGCTCTTGGTACTTCTTGCGGTTTATTGACCCTCATAATAAAAACAGCTTAGCCGATTATGAAAAATTGAAACGCTGGTTACCGGTAGATATCTATATTGGTGGGGCAGAACATGCGGTACTTCACTTGCTTTATGCGCGTTTCTGGCATAAATTCCTTTATGATCTTGGCGTCGTACCAACAAAAGAACCTTTTGAAAAACTATTCAATCAAGGGATGATCCTTGGGGAAAACAACGAAAAAATGTCGAAGTCTCGCGGAAACGTCGTAAATCCGGACGATGTCATCGAACAATACGGAGCAGATACACTGCGCTTGTACGAAATGTTCATGGGACCATTGGATGCGTCGATCGCATGGAATGAAAACGGGCTAGAAGGCAGCCGTAAATTCCTAGACCGTGTCTGGCGCCTGATCGTAGATGAGAACGGTAAAATGCGTGATCGCATCACCACATTGAATGACGGCAAACTAAGTAAAGTTTACAACCAAACAGTGAAAAAAGTGACCGAAGACTTTGAACAACTTCATTTCAATACCGCTATTTCACAATTGATGGTCTTTGTGAACGAAGCTTATAAAGCAGATGCGTTGCCTTACGAATACGTGGCTGGATTTGTCCAACTGTTGGCACCGATCGCGCCACATATCGGCGAAGAACTTTGGTCGATTCTTGGCAATGAAGAAGGCATCTCTTATGTGCCTTGGCCAACGTATGATGAAAGTGCGCTAGTCGAAGATGAAATCGAAGTGGTGTTCCAAGTGAACGGCAAAGTTCGTGCAAAAGCCAATGTGCCTGCGGATGCAGATAAAGCGATGTTGGAAGAATTGGCGCAATCAAACGAACTAGTAAAAGAGCAATTAAATGGAAAAACGATCCGCAAAATTATCGTTGTACCAAATAAATTAGTCAATATCGTCGCTAATTAATTGAAAAGAGGGCCTGTGATATAAGTCATCATCCAACAAGTTAGACCGAATCATATTCTATTGCTATAGATTCCTCTGACTTTTGCGACGAGGAGTCCCTGCACAGTAGGAGCAATACTAGTTACTGTTCGGATAGTGTTACTCGGAGACTTATGCCACAGTCCCTCTAAACACGTCTAAAGGGCTGGAGCAGAAGCAACACCTTCTGTTCCAGCCCTTTTTTGTACAAAAAAAACAGCGTCAGCGGATGCAAGCATTCACTGACGCTATTTACTATTTTTTGCGAATAATACCGTAAAACAATACAGCTGTAGCTACTAATGGAATTAAAATCACCAATAGAAAACCATTTGGATAAGTTGCGCGAGTGAAGATTTCTGTGGAAGAATCATTTGCGCCGACCAAGTGGTTTGCTATTAAAAATTGTCCCACTAATGCAATCATTGCTAGAAAACCTACTGTTGCTCCTGTACCAAAGAAGATTTTTTTCTTTGTGCTGTTCATTTCGTCTGCCCCTTTAATATTCTCTATGTCCCATTATACAAAAAATAAACAAGTCTTCAATGCGATTTTGTCAAATCATTGATTCGTAATACACTTGAAATGAATTTGACATATTTTTCTTGATGGGATGTCTCGATTGTGGGCAACGCCAATCAAATCATTCGCTGAACTTGCAGGGGTCTCGTATAATAGAAATAACACCAATGAAAGAGCAGAAAGAAGGAATAAAAATGGACTATCAATCTTTTGAAGGGCAAGAGGCCTTTTTCAATGATTATCAACGAATCGCAAAAAACGGTTATCAAGAAGAAGCAGTGATCGACGATGTGTTGGAGCAATTGAATCAACAACTAACGGCAGATCAGCTACTTTATCGAGTGGAAGCGGAAAAAACCAAAGACGGCGAAGTCTTTCTGTTTCCTTTCAGCAAATTCATGTATACCGAAGATTTGGATGCAGCTATCTCGACAGAGTTTCGCTATGATGGTGCTCCGTATGTCTATGAAACCTATGAGGACGAACAACCATAATTTGCAGCAAGGAATTTAAATCAAGAGCTTTTGTTAAGTGACATTTAGATAGACACAAAAATAAACACCTAAAGGATGACCCGCTTGATGCGATCATTCCTTAGGTGTTTGTTGTTAATGGATAGGTGAGGCAATGAAAAAATCAAAGCAACCGCTGAGCGATCTGCAGATCTCCTTCATAAGGTTCTTTTTGACCATGGACTTTCAAATATTGCTCAGCGCCTTTACCAGCTAGAATCACGATATCTTGACTAGCAGCTTCAGCAACTGCTGATGTAACTGCCCTGCTGCGATCCATTTGTTCTTCAACGACGACGGTAGAAGCAGTGATGGCAGCGGCGATTTCGCTAGCGATGGCGCGAGGATCTTCAAAGTTAGGATCATCAGATGTTAAATAGACTTTGTCTGCATATTCCGAAAGTGCCCGACCCATATCAGGACGACGAGATTCTGCTTTGCCGCCGGCACTGCCAGTCACAAAAATCAATCTGCCTGCTGGACGCAATGAGCGGGCTAATTCGCTTAGCGATTTGAAACTTAAATAATTGTGGGCATAATCAACAATGATCAACGCACCATTTGTTTTTTCGAGAACGACCATCCGACCGGGAATCGTTACTTGTGGCAAGACAGCTTGCACTTCTTCTTGGGTAGCTCCGGCAAGGCAAGCAGCAACGATGGCAGCGGTGGCATTGTCGTGATTGAATTCTCCGAGTAAAGCCAGCTGATAGCTGCCGTTTACACGAAGGGGATCCTCCATGGAACGAATACAAAAGGATTTAGGGTCGCCAGATTCAGCCGGCAAGACTTGATAATCTGCATCGTGTCGGCCATAGGTGATCAATGGTACTTGATGAGCTGCACAAGTTTCTTTCAAGAGGTCAAAATAGTCGCTTTGCCGATTGATAATCATTTGTTTACTATTGTGGATCAACTCGCGCTTGCAGAAAAGGTAATCATCAAAATCAGGATGTTCTACTGGACCGATGTGATCAGGAGAAATATTTAGAAAGAGCCCAATTTCATAGGTGATACCCGCCACGCGTTTTGTTTTATAAGCTTGGGAAGAGACTTCCATGACTAGATGGGTCATGCCGTTAGCGACCGCTTCGGCCATCATCGCATACAAGTCTAACGTTTCCGGAGTTGTCAAAACCGCTTCTCGATAATTTTTTCCGTCAACGGTATTTTCTTCAGAGGAGAAAAAAGCGACTTTCTGATTAGTTGTTTTGGCCAAAATCTCCCGCACAAAATACGCACAGCTCGTTTTGCCTTTTGTTCCTGTGATACCAATTTTAAACAGCTGGTCTTGCGGATTGTTATAAAAAGCTTGAGCAATACAAGCCATGGCTGCTCGAATGTCGGTCACGATGATGCCGTAGGCGGAACAATTTTCATAGGGGTGTTCCGAAACGTAACACTGGAGACCCTGGGCAACAGCACTTTCCAAGTAACTTTCTTTAAATGCGGCACCTTTACAGAAGAATAGCGTATTTTCGTCTGTCTGACGCGAATCATAACTTAATGAGGTAAAGACCAACTTGCTCATCTCTGTTGGCACGGTATACTGCCATTCTTGGGCGATAAATTCCTTTAATAAATTTGCTTCAATCAATAACCCGCGGATCTGTTGGGGGGTAATGGTAGATAGTGACATCTTGGTTCTCCTCGTTTCAAAAAGTTTTATTTATTATAGCATATTCCGGCAAATCGAATGGCAGACAGCATCAGATTGGTCCTTCTTCCACAATAATGTGAAGAAACTTTAATATGTTGAAAAAATAGATTGCTCGAAGTCCTTTTTCGAATTAAAATGAAGGGGATATGTTTGTAGAAAGTTGGAGAGAACTGCCATGGATAATCATACGCGATCTGCGTCAAAACAATTAACGACACAAGAAAAAATGGCTCAAGGATCGGCTTGGATGACACTGGGAAATATCGGGTCCCGGTTACTCGGTGCGATCTATATTTTACCCTGGTATTACTGGATGGGAGCCAACGGAGATAAAGCAAATGCATTATTTGGTATGGGCTACAATGTCTATGCTTTATTTTTAATGATTTCTACCGCAGGGATTCCCGCGGCTATTGCGAAACAGATTTCCTACTACAATTCAAAAGAAGAATATCGTACGAGTCAGCGCTTATTCTTCCGGGCACTACAATTGATGGCAGGATTTGGGGTAATAACTGCTGGTATCATGTACATAGCCGCTCCTTGGCTGGCAACAGCATCTGGTGGCGGAGAAGAATTGATCCCAACGATGCGTTCGTTAAGTGTGGCACTTTTAGTCTTTCCATGTATGAGTGTGATGCGGGGATATTTCCAAGGAAATCAAGATATGAAACCATTTGCGATTTCTCAAATCATTGAGCAGATCGCGCGGGTCTTCTATATGCTGTTAGCCACGTTTATCATCATGCGTGTGGTGCAAGGAGACTATACAGCTGCGGTGACCCAATCGACATTTGCTGCCTTTATCGGCGTTTTAGCAAGTGTTCTGGTTTTGGTTTATTATTTCCAGAAGCAGCGGGTTCGGATGGCTGTTTTGCTGGACATGAGCAAAGAAGAAACAGAAATCCAAACCAAGGAACTGATTTTTTCCACTATCAAAGAAGCGATTCCTTTTATTATCGTTGGTTCTGGAATCACAATCTTTAAGCTAGTGGATCAGTATACCTTTGTGCGGATCATGAAAGGATTTACCCAATACTCCAATGATCAGCTTTTAGATATGATGGCAATTTTTGGCAGCAACCCCGATAAGCTGACCATGGTTGTGATCGGGTTGGCCACGTCAATGGCATCTACAGGATTGCCGTTGATCAGTGAAGCTGTTGCGAAGAAGGATCAAGGGAATCTAGCTAAGCTAATCAGCAACAACTTGCAGTTGTATTCCTTTGTGATGCTGCCGGCGACATTTGGCATGATCGTGTTGGCGTATCCGTTGTATACACTGTTTTATCGGCCAGATGCGTTAGGGGCTAATGTGCTGGTATTTGCTTGTATATCCGGTCTAGTTCTCGGTTTGTTTATGCTGACCTCCAGTATGCTGCAAGGGATGTACCACAACAAGGAAGCTGTGATCTTCTTCTTTATTGGTCTGTTGCTGAAATTTATCTTGCAGTATCCGGCGATTTGGTTGTTCCAAGTTTATGGCCCATTAGTCTCAACTACGCTAGCACTCGGTGTGACCTGCTGGTTAAATATTAGAAAAATGCGGTCGAAAGGTCACTTCAATGCTAAACTGACGATTAGAAGAACCGTACTGATTCTTCTCATGACACTTATTATGCTGATCATTGCGCTGATCGCACGACAACTATTTGGTCTAGTCTTGAGTTCGGATCGTAAAGTTCAAGCCTTTATTCTTTCTTTACTGGTTGCAGCAGTAGGTGGGGCTGCCTATATCTATATGGCATTGAAAGTCCGCTTAGCAGAAAAATTACTAGGCTCATCAATGATTCGCTTACGGAAAAAATTGCGAATCAAATAATCGAATAAACCTGATTAGCCGCTGAGATCGTATGGGTCGATCAGGCGGTTTTTTCAGCAAAAAAGATCGCAAAGAAAGAGGAGAAAACATGCGACTAGATAAATTTTTGGCAGATATGGGGCAGGGTTCACGAAAAGAAGTCAAACAAGCCATCAAAAAAGGGCTCGTTGAAGTTAACGGGCAACAAGTCAAAAGTGATAAATTTCAAGTAGATGAACAATCGGATCAAGTGTCATTTGTAGGAGAGCGGGTACGTTACCAAAAAGATTTCTATTATTTATTGAATAAACCAGCTGGTGTCATCTCAGCAACGACCGATCGGGAAAAAACAGTTTTAGATTTATTTGCAGCTGAAGATTATCGTCGCGATCTTTTTCCTGTTGGACGTTTGGATAAAGATACCGAAGGGCTGCTGCTGATCACCAATGATGGCCAACTAGCCCATCGTTTGTTGTCGCCTAAAAAACATGTCGAAAAAGAGTATTATGCAGAAGTTCGAGGAATCATGACCCAAGAGGATCGTCAACAGTTTCTCCAAGGGATTGAGTTGGATGGGGAAATCCTCATGCCAGCACAATTAACGATTTTAGCGGTAGATGAGCAGTCCGAGACATCCACCATCACCTTGATTTTGCATGAAGGCAAGTTTCACCAAGTAAAACGAATGGTGCAGGCCGTAGGCAAAGAAGTGACGTATCTTAAACGTATTCGAATGGGGGGCTTACAGCTGCCGAAAGATTTGCCATTAGGAGAGTATCGTTTATTGACAGAAAAAGAGCTGGCACAGCTATCTGCTGAACCAGCGGAAAATTGATTTGTTGCAGCGAATGAAGGCCGACGGCTATGCCCAGTAAGCACGATGAGGCTAAGTAATTCAGCACCTTCAGAGACATTCTGTCCTTTACCAGAGCCCAGGCAGTGCTTTGATCTGCAGTGGCTCTTGTGAAAAGGGATGGGTTAAATAAATTTCATAGGCATGCAGCTCAAGACGGGCTGCAGTTTTTTTCTGATAGAGAGGATCGCCGACGATGGGATGCCCAATGCTGGCAAGGTGGACACGAATCTGATGGGTACGTCCGGTATCTAATACACAATAGATTGAAGTCGTTTGGGCATTATGAGCGGCAATCTCAACGTGTGTCACTGCAGATAAGCCATTGCGTGGGTCAATGACGCGCTTGCGACGGTCGTGACGATCACGTCCGATTTTTTTGCGAATGGTTTGGTTTTGCTCTAACTGGCCCCAAACGGTTGCTTGGTAGCGGCGATAAATTTGTTTGCTTTCAAGCATTCGGCCTAAAATTGGTAAAACTAAAGGGTTCTTTGCAAATAAAATGACACCGCTAGTCTCTTTATCCAATCGGTGAACGACATAAGGCCGTGTCTCTGGTGCCAAATAAGCAGCCAAATCATTCAGCAGTGTGCCGGTTTCATTCGGTTGGTTGGGGTGGGTTTTGATACCAGCGGGCTTATTGACAACGATCAGATGTTCATCTTCAAACAACACCGCGATCTTCTCTTTGTTTCCATGAATCACGGGTTGATACGTGTAATCTGCTTCTTCTAAACGCAAGGTGAGCTGATCTCCGCCAGTTACTTCCTGATGGAAAAGGGCCGTTTCACCATTGACACAGACATTTTTACGGGTTCGTAGCAAATGGCGTACTTTGCGGGGGACCAGCCATTCTTGTTCTAATAATTCCCGAATCGTCGTTCGGGGATGGTCCTTGGGTAATGTAATGGTATATTCCATAAAAATCCCTTTCTGAATCGTATTCTATTTGCTATTATAGCATCTTTAAGGTTTTCTTATGAAAAAAACAACAAAAAACAGAAGTTTCGCTGATAGAATTGATGAGCAATCTTTTGTGGATGAAATTTACTGCTAGAGCCGTATTCCAAACGGTTTGATTTATGCTACACTTTGATAAAAGGAGCGTGGAGAAATGGATTTGAAACAAATCCTTCACAAGATAAAAGAAGCGATCCAGACATTCTGGCGTTGGATCAAACCTTATCTACAGCAATTCCATCAATGGCGTAAGCGCATTTGGAAGAAATATCATGTGAATAAAATAGTTATTTTACTGACTTTAGTAGGTATTCTAGTCATGAGTGGGTACTTATTTTATATCGCCAAAAATACCAAAGTCAGTGAATTAGAATCTGGATTGAAAGAGTCTACTGTGATCTACGATGCGAAAGGAGAAGAAGCTGGGCAGCTCTATTCTCAAAAGGGCACTTATGTCGATTTAAAAAGTATCTCGTCAGCCGTCGTTCACGCACTGATCTCAACGGAAGACCGCAATTTTTATAATCATCATGGGTTTGATATCAAAGGGATCGCTCGTGCGGCATTGCGGATGGTGATCAATCGTAGTGCAGAAGGTGGCGGTGGAAGTACGATTACGCAACAGCTAGCAAAAAATGCCTACCTTTCTCTTGATCAAACCTTTAGCCGCAAAGCCAAAGAATTGTTTTTGGCGATTGAAATCGAAAAAAAATACTCAAAAGATGAAATATTGGAAATGTATTTGAACAGTTCCTATTTCGGTAATGGCGTCTGGGGGATCCAAGATGCTTCGCTGAAATATTTTGGTGTCAATGCTTCAGATTTGACGGTGGGGGAAGCAGCTACTTTAGTAGGTATGCTGAAAGGTCCATCCATCTATAACCCGATCGATCATCCAGAAAATGCAACAAACCGCCGCGACACTGTTCTAGGACTGATGGTGGACAACAAAATGCTGGATCAATCAGTTGCCGATCAAGAAGAGCAAGTTTCATTGGCTAGTCTGTTGTATGATGGCTATGGCAATTCAGAATCTGGGTATAAATATCCCTATTACTTTGATGCTGTAATCGATGAAGCGGAGTCTTACGGGCTTGACGCAGATGATGTGATGAATCGCGGTTATAAGATTTACACAGCACTGGATCAAAACTATCAGGCACAAATGGAAGCTGCCTACAAAAACGACGCCCTCTTTCCAGAAAATGCGGCGGATGGCACAATGGTCCAATCAGGTTCGGTGGCATTAGATCCGACAACTGGCGGTGTTCAAGCATTGGTAGGACGACGAGGCGAGCACGTTTTTCGTGGGTTCAATTTTGCCACCCAAATGAAACGCTCGCCAGGTTCGACCATCAAACCAATCAGTGTTTATGCACCTGCCATCGAAGCCGGCTATAATCCTGATAGTATTTTGGAAGATAAACCGCAAAGTTATTATGAGGCAAAAAATTACGACGGCACTTACTCTGGTGAAGTACCAATGTATCAAGCGTTGGCTCAAAGTTTGAACTTGCCAGCGGTTTGGACACTCCATGAAATTGGGTTGGATCGCGGATACAAAAAAACGCAGGCATTTGGTCTCACTCTGACCGATTCGGATAAATACTGGGGATTGGCGTTAGGCGGATTGGAAAATGGCGAATCTCCGCTGACCATGGCTGCTGCTTATGGTGTTTTTGCTAGCGGAGGCTATTATTATCAGCCCCACCTGATCACCAAAATCGTTGATTCAACAGGGGCGGTTATCGTAGATAATACCTCAGTCAAAGGCAAGCAAGTCATTTCTAAAGAAACAGCAGATAAGATGACCAGCATGATGCTGGGTACCTTCTCTAATGGAACTGGGGTCAGCGCTAGCCCTTACGGCTTTACGATCGCAGGAAAAACCGGGACGACAGAAACAAACTTTGATTTATCGAAAGTCAATGACCAATGGATCGTTGGCTACACCCCAGATCTTGTAATCTCCACTTGGCTAGGCTTTGAACAGACAAGTGCCGAACATTATTTGACGGGAACCAGTGGGCAAGTCGTCGGCAAGATATTTAAAGCGGAAGCCGAAAGCCTGTTGCCTTACAGTCAAGGCAGTCAGTTCCAAGTAGCAGATGCTTATCAAACTGGTGGAAAACTGATGGCAGCAGATGAAGTACCGGATTCAAATGACTCAACGAACAACGATGACTGGAAGAAATCGGTTGACGATTTTGCCGAAAATGCCAAAGAAGGGTTGAAAGATTTTGGTGAGCGCGTCAAACAAGGAACCAAAGAGCTTTTTGGTAATCTTTGGAATACGATCAATGGCAATTGATGCTAGCTTCTGCTGCATCTGCCTTTGAACAGTATGTTATAATAAGAAAAAAACAAAGTGAGGGAACAGTATGGCAAACATTTATGACACAGCGAATCAATTAGAACGAGAACTACGAGAATCGGAACAGTTTCAAGATTTAAAAGCCTCGTTTGATCGTTTGAAAGAAAACCAAGAAGCGTATAGCTTATTCAAAGAGTTCCAAGGATTGCAACAAGCCTTGCAACAAAAAATGATGTCAGGCCAAGAAATGACAGAAGAAGAAGCCCAGCAAGCCCAAGAACTGTCTCAAAAAATTCAGCAAGATCCAATCGTTTCGGAATTGATGCAAAAAGAGCAAGCCTTTAGTTTGGTGGCTAATGATTTGAATCGAATCATTATGGGCCCTGTACGGGACCTTTACGAAGCGTAAGCGTAAATATACGAGTGCTGGGACAGAATCACGAGTCTTTAAGCCAAGGCTCGCCTACCGAGGCTGCTTTAGAGCGCTTTGGCTGATGTTTGAATCGGCTAGCACCAATAAAAATCGAAAGATCAGGAGTTTCCTCGATCCTTCGATTTTTTTTGTTTAAAAGGCGAACAAATTTTCGTATTTTGCTGACGAAAAAACCAAGAAATGGTATGATTAGAGCAAAAGGGGGAAAGGTATCATGCGTTTTTTACATAGTGCGGACTTGCATATGGATCGTTCGTTTGAAGGCATCCGTATGTTATCGGATAACGTCAAAGAGCAACTCCCACTGATCAATCGAAAAATAATCAAAAAATTAGTTGATACTGCACTGGAACATCAGGTCGATTTTGTTCTTTTAGCGGGGGATACCTTCCATCAAAACCGTCCTAGTTTGCGGGTTCAGCATGACTTTTTTCAAGAGATTTCTCGGCTAGCAGCTGCAGAAATCCCTGTATATATGATTTTTGGCAATCACGACTACTATGATCCGCAACGTTATTGGTTTGATTTTCCTAAGAATGTTGTTTTATTTTCCAGTGAAACAGTTGAAACGATCAAAGGTGTCAGCAAAGCTGGCGAAACTTATGCCATCAGCGGATTTAGTTATCAACAACCTTGGATAACAGAAAATAAGGTCAGAGAATTTCCCAATCGGCAATCCGTCGATTACCACATCGGCATGTACCATGGAGATAGCACAGGGGAACATTATGCGCCGTTTTCTGTGAGTGACATGAAACAAAAAGGCTATGATTATTGGGCGCTTGGCCACATCCACGTCCCTAAGATTCTTTCAAAAGAACCTGTGATCGTTTATCCAGGAACGCCACAAGGCAAAACACAAAAAGAACAAGAGACTGGTGTCATCTTAGCCACTTTGAGTACTCAGGGTACCGAGATTCAGCCGATCGATCTGGCTGAGATCAAATGGGCCCAGCAAGAGGTCTCATTAGCAGCCTGCAAGGATCAACGGTCGATTTTGCACACGATTTTGCAAGAAGTCAACACGAATCAACCACGGCTAATCAAATTGGTGCTGACAGAGACAGATCAGCTGTCCGCTGATTGGTTTTCGGAAACGGAAAAGAATGAAATGATTGCCTATTTGAATGAGCAGCTTTCAAGAGATGTGTTGCAGACCATTTATGCAATCGATGTCTACAAAACAGAAACCAACAAGATCCCATTAGCGATCCCGGCGACTTATGTCGATCAATTGCTAGCCATTTATCAAGACCCGACTATCTTTGCTGAAGGACTGAATGACTTGCTTCGACATCCGATGCTTTATCGTGGGATCGATCAAAGCGCATTTCAAGCAGAAGTCTTACAGCAGACGAAACACTTGCTGGAGAATGATTTCCAGTGGGAGGAACAGGTATGAAAATCTTAAAAGCAGAAATTACTGGATTTGGCCGTTACCACGAACAAGTGATTGAATTTTCCCAAGGAAACCAATTGCTTTTTGGCAACAACGAAATCGGCAAGTCGACACTGTATCAGTTTATTGCAGCCATGCTGTTTGGCTTTCCTAAAAGAACGGCTAAGAAAAAGGATTATACACCAAAAAATGGGGCTGCTTATGGCGGCAGATTGTGGTTGATCGTCGAACCTTACGGAGAAGTAATGATCGAACGGTACCGTCAAATCGATCGGGGCAGAGCCAAAGTCCATTTCAACGGGCAGACCGGCGACGAGGAAATGCTGGCGCAGTTGCTGCAACCTTTGAATCAGGCATTATTTTTCGATGTGTTTACTTTTCAGCAAGAACAATTGGCTCAAATTGATAAGTTACAAGAAAATGAATTGCATCAAGCGCTGATTTCTTTGGGGATCAGCGGAAGTCAAAAGATGCTGCAACAAGTGGCTCGCTATGAAGCAATCAATCAACAGAATTACAAACCGCGAGGACAAAAGCTGCCATTGAACCAAGCGTTGAAACGGCTGGAAAAACTACAGGAAAAAATTGCTCAAAAAGAAAGCGAAGAACATCGTTTGCAGCAACAATACCAGCAGATTTCACAGCTGCAAAAAGAGTTGGATCACCTTGAAGAACAGCAACAGCAGCAAGGAGATGCGTATCAAGCCATTCAGCAGCAGATCAGTCACTGGCCATTGTATGAAGAATGGCAGCAGCTAGCGAACCAGCCAGCGGCAGTAGCGGAAGAAGACGCGCAGGAAATCAGCAAGTTTTATCAAAACTATCAACATGTAACAGCAGATATTCGCCAAAAAGAGGCTGAACTTGATCGACTGGAACAAGGGCAGGCCTCCGATAAATATTTCTTTTATCTGGACAACGAACATTTGATTACTCAGATTCTTCAGCAACAAGTTGAGATGGCCCGTTTGATGGATCGACAGGAACAGGCCTTGCAAAAGGAACAACAAGCACGAATGGCGTTGAACCAGTTGATTGCCAAAAGGCAGTGGTCAAATGAGTCACCGCCGCTGCAGACAGAACAGGTTCAGGAACAATTAATGAACTTGGAGCAAAGCGACTATCAGTTAGAGGAATCAAAGAAGCGCTTGGAGTGGCTAAAGGAGAAGGAAAACGATCTTCAGCAAGCATTGTCGCGCTTGGAACAGACCCACCCAAGATTGAGGGGAGAACAAAAAAGCGCTCTTCGCATCGTACCCCTGTTAGGCGGCGTGTTGGCATATATTGCGGCGTTTTTCTTACCAACTCCTTGGCGCTGGCTATGTGTCGCAGCGGGAACTGTGGGGATCGGACTGACCATTTGGCAGGCGCTAAAACAAGGTTCTCAAAAGCAAGGGGACAGCAAAAAACAGTGGCAAGAGTTACTGCTGCAAGCCGATTTGGTTGCAGAAGAGATCGCAGATCTAACCGAAGCCACTGGCTTGCAAAAACAGCAGAACGACCGCTGGCGCCAAGCGCTGCAGCCTTTTTTTGGGGTAGAACCTTATCATAGATGGTCGGTCTTTTTGATTCAATATCAGGAAGATGTCGCCGACTATCAGATGTATGTCCATCAGCTTCGCGAAGCCAAAGAACACCTGCAAGAAACCACCAAGCAGCTGCAGCCTTATCAAGCGCTGTTTGCCCCTTTTGCCGATTGGCTGCCCCTGCAAAATAAGACGGTACTGGAGCAAGCTCAGCTCTTGCAGGCCTTCAATGAAGAAATGCAGGCTGTTAAATTAGCTCGTTTGCAACAGCCCAGCACATTACTGGCTCAGCAGCTTGCGCGAAAAAAAGCGGAACGGACTGCTCTATTGGAAGCTTCTCAAGGGATTCTGTCCAAAGCAGGGATTGAACGGCCAGCAGAAATTAGTCTCTGGCTTAAACAATGGGAGACGCATCAGCGAGCTGCCAAGCGGGAAGCGGAATTAACCGATATGCTGACACCAATTTTTCCGGAACCAATTACGCAAGAGGAATTATTGGCAAAGAAAACCCAACTGATTCATCGACAAAAAGAATTACAGCAGTTGAGCCGGCAAAAGGCGGAGCAGCGGCAACGGCTTGAACTAGAAGTGTCTGCCAGTCAAAAGAGCGGCACGTTGAGCCAACTGTATCAAGAAGAAAGTGAACTGCGAGCAAAGATCGAAGAATTAGCGCTGGCTTGGAGCAGTCGCCAATTAGCCGCTTCGGTATTGTCTGATTTGACAACGGAATTATCCGAGCAACAATTGCCGCAATTATTGGAAAAAGCTTCGGTTTATTTCCGACTGCTTTCCAATGATCGCTACCACCAAGTCACACTTCAAGAGGGACAGTTAGTTGCCAGCAATGCTAGCGATAGTTACTCGATCGTTGATTTATCGACAGGAACAAAAGACCAATTGATTATGGCGATTCGTTTTGGGTACCTTGCTTTACAGCAAAATCATCCTCTTAGCCCCATCATTATTGATGACGGCTGGTTGCATTACGATAGTGTGCGAAAAGAGCGTCTAGCCGAATTATTCGCTGAATTTGGCCATTACTACCAAGTAATTTGTTTGTCATCTGACCAAGAAATGGTAAGCTATTATCATAAATACCAGCAATCCGTACAAGAACTTAGTCAAAGGATGTGAGAAATTTGGCCCTTCGCCAAATGTTAACATGAAAAAAATTCGAGAGTTGACCGTAGATGAAACATTTCAATTGTTTTTATTGATCAAAAATGCAGACGTTCGGATCGCAAAAAACGGTAAGAAATTTATCGCCTTTACTTTCCAAGATACTTCTGGAACGATTGATGGAAAGTTTTGGGATGCTTCAGAAGAAGAAATCAATCGTTTCGAAGCAGGTAAAGTTGTTTTATTGGACGGGAAGCGAGAAGTGTATCAGGGAAATCCTCAAGTAAAGATTTTGCACTTACGTCTGGCAAAGCCAGAAGAACCCCATGATCCTAGTCAGTATATGGAAAGAGCTCCTTTGAAAAAAGAAGACATGGAAGAAGAGATCAATCAGACTTTATTTGAGATCACTAATCCCCATTGGAATCGTATCGTTCGCTTTTTACTGAATAAATACAAGAAGGAATTCTTTGATTTCCCAGCTGCAAAACGCAATCACCACGCCTTTGCCAGTGGATTGGCTTATCATACGACGACAATGTTGCGAATCGGAAAGTCTTTGGTCAAAGAATATCCGGAAATCAATGCCTCCTTGTTATATGCTGGAATCATCCTGCATGATTTAGGAAAAGTGATTGAATTAAGCGGCCCAATGGCGACAGAATATACATTGGCTGGAAACCTGGTCGGTCATTTGGTGCTGGTAGATGAAGAAATCACCCAAGCGTGTATTGCGCTGAAATTCGATGACAAGCAAGAAGATATTGTTGTATTACGACATATGGTTTTAGCGCATCATGGATTATTGGAATACGGTTCCCCAGTTCGTCCGAGAATTATGGAGGCAGAAATTCTGCATCAAATCGATAATATCGATGCTTCTATGCAAATGATGTTGTCATCGATTCGTTTAACGGAGCCTGGCGAATACACCGAACGAATCTTTGGGATGGACAATCGCAGTTTTTATGTACCGAAAGACATATAAAAAAAGATTGGCAAAAGCCAATCTTTAGTCTGGAGACAAAGCACTGAGTTTTAGTGCTTTGTTTTTTATTTTTCAGATGAGTCTGTCGCAGAAGAACTTGTTGTTTCTGTTGAGTCTTTAGTAGAATCTGTTGATTTTTCTGAGCTATCTGTTGTATCTGTAGAATCTTTTGTTTCTGCAGCAGATACATAGTCAGAAAGGATATCAGCTAAATCGTCATCTTTCATTTTCACATTGGCAGCTTTCAATTCTTTACCAATCGTTTTTGCAACGAATGTCGAATCATTCAATAGCGTGTTTTGAGCGATTTCTGTGATTTGATCTTTGTATTTGTCCATGTCATTGCCTTTGTCTTGGTTTTTGACCATTTTGACAATGTAGTAGCTTGTTGTATAAGTAGAAGCATCCGTTGCAGAGATGACATCTGAAATTTCACCATCTTTTAACGCAAAGGCAGCGGTTTGAACTTCCGTTGGTACGGTTGTTGATGTGGAATCAAATTTAACTGTACCACCGTCTTCAGCAGTTGCTGTATCCGTTGATTTTTCTTTTGCTAATTTACTAAAGTCAGCGTCATCTTTTTTCGCTTCTTTTAGTACATCTTTTGCATCATCTTCACTGGTCAATTTAATCAATTGTGCTTCGACTTCTGGATGGAAAGAATCCCAAGCAGTTTTTAGCTCGTCATCCCCAATATCCATGTTCTTTTTTAGACCTTCTTGTAGCGCAAGTTGTTGACGGATTTGTTCACGATAGCTTTTCTTAGTCAATCCAGCAGAATCTAATGCTGACTCGAATTTATCGCTATCGCCATATTGTGATGCAGTTTTATCGTATTGCTCGTCAATCATTTTATCCGTGACATCATCGCCATATTTTTGATCAAAAACTTTCAAGACGATCAATTGGCGAATCAGGCTTTGGTTGTTGGAATCTGTTTTGGCTTGGTCATAAAAATCTTCAACAGTGATTTTGCCGCCTTTCATGGTTGCAATCTCATTATTAGAACTTCCAGAACAAGCTGCTAATGTCAAAACACTTAGTGCGCTGACTGCTGCTAAAATCAATTTTTTCTTCATTCGTTTAAGCACTCCTATTTTCTAAATATTTCAAAGAATCACAGCTAATACTATACCACACTCTATTTTCAATTGGGAAGAAAACGAATGATGTTTCAAACAAAATTCATAGATTCTCCAATATTTGTTACTCATTTTTATCTTGAGGGGCAGTTTTTGCTTGAATCGTTGTGACATGTTGGTTTAGGCGATCCATGTGAGTCTTAATCCGCTCAATTCTTGGTTGTGCTTGAAATTTAAATGATTCAAAATCTTTTGTGAAGGACTCTTTGACCACTGGAATGGTTTCATCTACCGTCAGCCGAGTCAATGTCACGGCGTCTTTTAGATTTTTGACACTGTCATTAAATTCGAGGGTGGCTTCCGTCGTTTCATCGACATAGCGAATCAATTGTTCACGGGTTTCTTTGCCGCTTTTTGGCGCAAACAGCAATCCCCCTAAGCCGCCGGTTAGAGAGCCGAATAATAGTCCTTTGATAAAATTACCAATCATCTAGTCCACCAGCTTTCCGATTTTTTCTGCAATCTCTGTTAGCTGTTCCGGCGAATAATCGGCGGCATGATTCCCGAAATGTATTGAAAAATCATCCTTTTCATCATAGCGAGGAATCAAATGGATATGGGAATGAAAAACAGATTGATAAGCCAACTCTTTATTATTATTGATGATATTGAGACCGTTGATTTCAGGGAAGGCTTTCTCAATCGCTCGTGCGATTTTAGGAATGCGGGCAAAAACCGTCGCAGCGAGTGCTTCATCATACTCGAAAATATCTGCCACATGGACTTTTGGGATCACTAATGTATGCCCAGGTGTCACTTGGGAAATATCCAAAAAGGCATAGACTTGATCATCCTCATAGACTTTGTAGCTAGGAATATCGCGGTTATTAATCTTACAAAAAATACAATTTTCCATTTCATAAACCTCCTTGTTCTTCTAGTCCTACTTTACCATATTCTGCTGATTTCGGCAGTTTTTGTTCTTGGATACCCTTAGAATACGGATTGCGACTTCATTTTCGCAAAAAGTGCTGGTTTTTTCTGAAGAGAAACGCTTGCATTTGTTTGCTTGCACCCATAGACTTAAAAGCAGAAAAAGAAAAGGACGGATACAATGAAACCAATCATTAAAGAAACGTTGCAGAAAAAAAAGACCAAACGAGAAAAAATCAGCTATCTGGCCTATGCCTACAAGGAATGGCTGATTGCTGGCGTAGCGGTTATTCTTATCGGAGGATCGCTGATCTATTCCATGACAAGGCCTAAGGAAGTTGTCTATACTGTGGCTGTTGTTTCTGAGACTGGCGAACAGCCGTCAGAACAAACCGCTCTCGAAAAAGCAGCAACCGACTGGATCAAAGAACACGTCGCACCTACACATGATATAACGGTCACATTTGTTTCCTATGAAGATCCAGCTGCCGTCCAAGCCTTCACGACCCGTTTGGCTGCCGGAGCGATTCAAGCGGTCGTCTTTCAAGCTTCAGAAGCAGATACCTGGGTCAAACGCTTTGGTAGCAGCGAGCTGCCGAAAGAGTCATTGCAGGTAGATGGGCAGGAGTATGTTGTCCAAATAACCAATAATAAAAAATAGCTAGGCTCACGAAGTGACTGGCTACTTTTTGACTGCTGCTTCATGGTATAATAGTCGATATTGGAGGAACGAAAATGACATTACAAGTAGAAAATGTAACAGGTGGTTATACACAGCTGCCTGTACTAAAAAATATTGATTTTTCGATTGCAGATGGCGAACTTGTGGGATTGATCGGATTGAATGGTGCGGGAAAAAGTACAACGATCAAAGAAATCATCGGCCTACTGCAACCCCATGCTGGAAAGATCACCATCAATGGGTTGTCGTTGAAAGAAGATCCACAAGCCTATCGCAAACAGATTGGCTACATTCCCGAAACCCCTTCACTTTATGAAGAATTGACTTTGAAAGAGCATATTGAAGTGACAGCAATGGCCTATGACATCCCAAAAGATGTCGCTTTGCAACGGGCGGAGCGCTTATTGAAGACATTTCGTTTGGAAAACAAGTTGGATTGGTTCCCAGCAAATTTTTCCAAAGGAATGAAACAAAAAGTCATGGTTTTATGTGCCTTTTTGATCGAACCAAGTTTGTATATTATCGATGAGCCTTTCTTAGGGTTAGATCCTTTGGCGATCAATGCATTGCTTGAATTGATGAATGAGATGAAACAGACGGGGGCATCCATCTTAATGTCGACCCATATTTTGGCAACAGCTGAAAAATATTGCGACAAGTTTATCCTGCTTCATAACGGAGAGATTCGAGCACAAGGGACATTGACGCAGTTACAAAGTCAATTCGGTGCTGAAGGAGCGACCCTAGATGAATTGTATCTAGCATTGACAAAGGAGAGTCAGCTATGAAAGGATTCTTCTCACAACGCTTACAAAAACACCAGAAACAGATGAATCGCTATTTGCGTTATGTCTTCAATGACCATTTTGCGATTCTCAGTACCTTTTTAATGGGTGGTTTAGGTCTGTATTACTCGGATTTATTAAAAACATTGCCCCGGCCATTTCCTCTCGGTGGACTCGTCCTCCTGGTAATTTGGCTGGCCCTTTTATCCGTGGGAAAGTTGGCGACATTGGTGAAACCAGCGGATTTGATTTTTCTGTTAGCGAAAGAAAAGCAGATGGCTGACTATCTTACTCAAGCTTTCCGCTATTCTTTGCTGGTACCTTTTGCGGTCTCATTTTTAGCCGTTGGGGCGTCGATGCCTCTAGTAGTGGTAGTGACTGGTCAAACCTTTGCCAGCTTTTTCTTTTATTTGGGAACAGTGTGGCTGTTAAAAATATCTGATCTCTGGTTACAACGTTTGTCTCTTTATCAAGGGCAAAACCAGCTCAAACGCCAGCGTTCCTTATGGATAGTTGTGGCACTGATCAGTCTTTCGGCCAGCCTGTATGTTGCGCCTTGGCTGGGCTTGATTTTAGCTCTACTACAAGCTGTCTGGTTCTATTTACAGTGCCGCCCGACAGATCAGCTGTTGGACTGGGACTACATGATCCATTTGGAGGAAAAGCGGCTCCATCGCATTTATCGCTTTATCAATCTATTCACAGATGTACCGCAAATCACGGCTGCTGCAAAACGTCGCAAATATTTTGATGCGCTGTTGAATAGGATTTCTTTTGGACATGAACAGACCTATCGTTATTTGTATGCTCGCCGTTTTTTGCGGGGGGTTCAATACAGCGGCCTTTTTTTTCGCTTGACGTTGATTGGGGCAGTGGTCCTTTTCTTTGTTCAAGAGTGGTGGCTTAGTCTAGGGTTAGGCTGTCTGTTTCTTTACTTGATCGGATTTCAGCTGCTGCCCTTATACAATGAGTTCCAATACATGATTTTAACCCATCTGTATCCAGTAGCTGAAGAGCAAAAGCAAGCAGCGATCAATTGGCTACTGTTGAGGTTATTAGGAGGAACGGCGCTCATTTTTGGTTTAGTTGGTTTGTTTCGAGGGGCGATTCTGTGGCAAGGACTCTTAGAATTAGTCGGCTTTTTGTTATTTACTGGTCTCTTCTTGCTGCTCTATGTGCCTGTCCGCTTGAAAAAAATGCAAAATCAATGAAGCCGCTAGCCTATTTACTTGAAAAAACCGAACGCATATGCGCTTGACGTTGACTCTTTAGGAAGCTAGAATAAGAGATACTGCGAAATAAGGAGAGAAGCTAGGATGGATATTCGCTTGGATCAAGATTGGAACTTACGACCAATCAAAGGCGACACCGGAAAAGCCTATATTGGCTTGAAGGACAACGATAAAGTCTTTATCAAACGAAATACGACCCCGATGCTTGCGGCACTCTCCAAAGAGGGGATCACTCCTAAACTTGTGTGGACCAAACGTACCGGAAACGGGGATACGTTATCTGCTCAAGAGTGGCTGGATGGTCGTGTACTGGATCCCGAAGAGATTGGTCAAAGAAATGATGTGATCGATGTGCTGTATCATCTGCATCACTCGAAAACATTGTCGAAAATGTTGAGTAAAATTGGCGGGCAGGTGATGACGCCCAAAAATATGCTCGTCGATTATGAAGAAAACCTACCTAAAGCGGTTGTCCAAAATCGCTTTATTGCTATTGTGTATCGTTATTTAAAAGAAAATATTCCCGAATTTCAGGAACAAAAAGCCACTGTCGTCCATGGGGATGTCAATTACCGTAATTGGCTTGTTTGTCAAAACTATCTGTATTTGGTGGATTGGGATTCGATCATGTTTGCGGACCCAGCAATGGATATCGGCACGATTTTAGGGCACTATGTCCCATTGTCCAGTTGGCCTCATTGGTTAGTGCGGTATGGGATCCATGGAAATAGCGAAGTGATTGAGAAAATTTATTGGTATGCCTTGCTAAGTATGCTTCAAGAAGTAAAGAAATACTACCAACGCGGGGATTATAAAGCAATGAATGCAGAGATTCTGCAATTAAAAAGAATTTATAGTGAATGAGAAGATGGAGCGAAGCAACAAGTTCCATCTTGTTTTTTCGGAAAGGAAACAACATGAGAGTAAGAAAACGTGCGGGAGCCGAAGAATTGGTTCAAGCGCATCCTGAATTTGTAGTAGCAGAACCAACAGCGTGGAAAGGTCGTTGGAAAGAACGATTTGGCAATGATCACCCTGTGCATATCGAGATTGGTATGGGAAAAGGGCGTTTCATTACTGAAATGGCTAAAGCACATCCAGAAATCAACTATATCGGTATCGAAATGCAAATCAGTGTGGTTTCCATTGCACTGGATAAACTGATCGAACAAGACATCCCTAATGTGCAGTTGCTGCACGTAGATGGTTCCGCATTGACCAATTATTTTGCGGATCATGAAGTTGACCAAATCTATTTAAACTTTTCAGATCCTTGGCCTAAAAAGAAACATGAGAAACGCCGATTAACCTCAAAAGCTTTTTTGGCGGTGGATGAACAAGTTTTACGTCCAAATGGTGAAATTCATTTCAAAACGGACAATCAAGGATTATTTGAATATTCCCTAGCTAGCTTTTCTCAATATGGCATGATTTTAAAACAAGTATGGTTGGATCTTCATCAAAGTGACTATGAAGGAAATATTATGACTGAGTATGAAGAGAAGTTTTCCAGCCGTGGTCAACGAATCTATCGAGTTGAAGCCCAATTTGTGGCACCAGAAGACACTACCCAAGAGAAATAATCCATCCATGTTTTTTAGACTGTAGAACAAGACAGAAATTGTCTTTGATCTACAGTCTTTTTTTGTGCAGAAAAACAAAAGTTGCGTATCTCTTTTTAGGAGGTTGATAATGGATATTTGTGCATTTTCAGATGAACTGGTGGAGTATGCGAAGGCGCATAAGATGCAAGATTTATCTATCTTGCCAACCGTTGAGGGGATGGCTCTGCTTTTCAGCAAGAGCTACTATCGGCAGATGTATCGCAAAGTTACGGCAGAAGAGGCGCAACAACTGATTACACGATTCAAATTTTTAGGTGGTATGGAAGTAGGGGAGAAACGCAGGGCGCAATTGGGGGCCATCAGCTATCCATTGGCGGAGGGCGAGCAGCGGATCCGGGTTTCGACAGTTGGGGACTTCCAAGGTCGAGAAAGCTTAGTTCTGCGTTTTTTACACCCGTTAGGTAGGGCCCATCGTTTCTTTTTGAAAGAACAATATGAAACGATCGCCACAGCATGCCGCAGTCGGGGACTCTACCTTTTTTCCGGACCTACCGGATCAGGCAAGTCGACATTGATGTATCGGCTGGCATCAACGACAACAGGCCAAGTGATCACGATTGAAGACCCGGTTGAAATCGTCGAACCACGTTTTTTGCAGCTACAGACCAATCCGATGATCGGCCAGGACTATGATGAGCTGATTCGCTTGTCTTTGCGGCATCGGCCGGAATTGTTGTTGATCGGTGAGATCCGTAACAAAGAAACAGCCAAGGCTGCGATTCGGGCAGCGCTGACAGGGCATCGGGTTTTTGCGACGATCCATGCGCGGGGATTAACAGAAACAACAGCCCGCCTGCAAGAATTATCAGAAGAAGTTGCGGTCATCGGTCATTGCTTGCAAGGAATCATTTATCAGCGATTGCTGCCGGATCGTGACGGAGCCCCCCAAGCATTGATGGCCTATGAGTTCTTTGAGCCCCAAAAATACCGTATGACATGGGACCAAGCCCTTACGCAGGTAAAAGAAAAGGAGCAGATCAATGATGAGGTTTTTGACAAAGAAAGCTAGGCGACTCTCGCGCAAACAGACCCATGCCTTATTGGCAACATTTACGATTTTATTAGAGAGTGGATTCTCTTTACAGGAAAGTTTGCGGGTTTTGCTTCGCAGTGGCCAATTCGATCAAGAAGCAGTGAAAGCAATTGACCTAAGGCTGACACAAGGGCAGCGACTTAAGCAGGCATTTTCACTGCTACATCTGTCCGAAGCCGAACAAAATCAACTGGACCTGGCAGAAACGCATGGCAATTTGATTGATACATTACGGCGAATGGTGGCCTATCAGACATTGCTTGCGAAACAGAACCAGACATTGCAAAAAGTGTTAGCATATCCCCTCCTATTGTTGGTATTTGTTTTTACTGCCCTTTTTGCTATGCGCCAGTTTCTTTTGCCTCAGCTTCTTGCCTCTGGCATGATCGATAGGACCCATTGGGGCATTCGTTTTATCACTAATGCTCCATGGATCGGCGCAATCCTGTTCGGCGGATTAGGTGTTGCTGCTCTTGCGCTGCAAGGAATCTATTCCAAACAGACAGCAGTGAAACGGGCGGCGTTTTTGAGTCGACTGCCATTTTTTGGCCAGCTGTATCGTTGCTACCAAACCAGCTATTTTGCTTTAGAATGGGGAAAATTGTTTCAACAAGGCTTGGAGATCCGTCAGATCATTCTTTGTATGCAGCAGACGAGTGCTGCAACATTGGTACAAGAACTGGCAGCCCAATTGGAACAGTGTTTGGCAAATGGAGGTTTGCTACCAGAAAAGCTAAAAGACTACCCCTTTTTGACGCCAGAGTTTTCATTGATCGTATTTCAAGGCGAAATGCGCGGAAAATTGGGGGAAGAGCTGTTTGTTTATAGTCAACTTTTAACGGATCGTCTGTTTCACCAAATCGAAAAGAAGATCCAATGGATCCAGCCAGTCATTTTTTTATTTGTTGCCCTGTTGATTGTTGGGGTCTATGCTGCAATGTTTTTGCCAATTTATGGCAACATCCAAGGAGTGATTGAATGAGAATAAAGTATCAAGGATTCACGCTGGTGGAAATGTTGATCGTGCTATTAGTGATCAGCATTTTGATTCTGTTATTTGTACCAAACTTGTCTGCACAGCGGACAGTTGTAGATGATAAAGGGAATGCGGCAATCGTAAAAGTCGTAGAAACACAAATCGAATTGTATCAGCTTAATGAGAATCGCATACCGACAAGGCAAGAATTAATTGCCGGTAATTATGTGACGGAGGAGCAGTATGCGATCTATCTTGCCCATCGCAACGAGTAAGCGTCGGGGTGGTAGACGAGGATTTACGATGCTGGAGAGTTTGATTGTTCTCTTAGTTATAGCAATTTTTATTTTTCTGCCTCTGCTAGTCATTGACCATTACCAAACGCAATTTGAGGTACTGGGTTTTTGTGCTCGCTTAGAAAAAGGCTTAGCCGTCGCACAGCAAACAGCGATCATCGATGCGCGAGAAACAAAAGTCGCGTATTCAGATACGCCTGTTCCCACGGTTTATTTTCATTCGACGATCACAGGTGAAATCAAAATGGAGCCATTGGAAGTGCCCCCCCAGTTAGTTGTTCGGGCTTTTCCGGTACTGACATTCACCAGCCAATCGGGGAACTATACACAAATGGCCTCCCTGCGTTTCGAATGGATAGATCAACAAAAAATGATTACGTATAAATTTCTTTTTGGAAGTGGACGATATGACAAAATCATCGAGTAAAGGGTATATCCTGCTAGAAAGCCTTATTGGGTTAGGGGTGCTGACGACTGCTGTTTTTCTTTTTCTGACTGTTCAGACCCAGATCTTGCAGCAAAGTGCACAGTTGCAAGCAAAGGTGGCGGCTCTTCGTGTGTTGTATGAAGAAGTCCAAGGACACACATTTGAAGAGGAAATAGTCTATTCAACCCAACGGACAGAAACCTATCAAGTGTCTTTGGGGCTAGATCGCGGCCATACGTATGGTCGAATCACCAAAGGGTCACTTGTTTTGGAGATCACCTATGAAGAATAAAGGATTTACGTTAGTGGAATGCTTGCTATCTTTAGTGATATTAGGGGTCAGTCTCTTATTGATCAATGGAATTATTCGGCAGCTTCCTCAAGCGAATCAGCAGCTTTTTGCTCGTAAAGACCAAGAATGGCACATTTTTTTGATTCAGCTGGAGAGAGAACTCCAGACGTGTACGTATGTTTCCGTCAGTCCTTATACCTTGTTTTTAAAGAGTGACAAAGAGAATGTGGTCACTATCGATCGAATCAATGGAAAAGTTCGTAAAAGAGACAATAACGGCTACCAACCACTATTGACAGAAGTTTCATTGATCTACTTTGAAAAAGTAGACACGGCGATTCAATTTACAGTGACTTTCGAGAACGGAGAGATAAAAATTGGGCAATGGCAGATTCAAACATAAAAGCAAAGGAGGGATCTTTTTTTCTTCCGTGATGTTGATTCATTTTCTGAGTGTTATGTTGCTAATGGTATTGGAAAATACTCGGATGGTGACTGATTTCTATAGTAAGACAGTCTATATGTATGAGGCACGTATCATGAAAGAACTTTTCTTAGCCGATTATCAGCGCTTGTCCTTCGCAAAAGAGGGTAGTGTTAACTATAATGTGGGGAAGCTCACCTACGAACAAAAAGGGGAAGTATTGGCAATCCAATGTTTCATAAATCAACGAACCTTTCGTTTTACGGAAAGGTTCATTGATTCAGAAAAAATAGCAACAGATATTGAGTGACTATGGTACAGAAAAAGGCACAGAGCGACGGTGTCTTTTTTCTTTGGCAAAGAGCTGGGAAGTATGTTTGCCTATTCACAAATTATTCTGTAAGATAGCGATTGATTATTTTGGCTGAATCAGCTAAAATTAAACAGGCATATATGTTGTTATAGTTTTGAAAAGAGGTGCAAGATGTCCCCAGAAAAAATGGAAGAGTCTTTTCATTTATCGCTAGAAGCGATTCAAGTGCTTCAAAACGCATTAGAAACATCTTTCTTGGATGCATATATTGAAACGATTGAAAATTTTATTGATCAGTATCGCGTACGGGTGATTGACGGAGTACCTAGTGAAGCGGATGCTCAACGGTTGGAAGCGATTTATAAAAAATTAGAGCAGACAGCCTTAACAGCAGAGGAACGGCGCAAATTAGCGCAGCTACTTCTGTTAAAAGGTGGACAAACAGAACATCTGCAACCTAATCATCAGCTGACACCAGATAGTATCGGTTTTTTATTTGTGTATCTGATCGAGCAACTGACGCCAGCAAAACAGCAAACAACCATTCTTGACCTTTCGGTTGGAATGGGAAATCTTGTTTTGACGCTTTTACTCAATTTGCAGTTAGCGAATCGAGAGGTGCAAGCAACAGGTGTCGACATCGATGAAACATTACTGAGTGTTGCTGCAGCAACAAGTGAATGGACCCAAGCACCCCTTCATTTGTTCCATCAAGACGGTTTGCAAGAGTTGCTGATCGATCCGATGGATATTGCTGTCAGTGATCTACCTATCGGTTATTATCCGCAAGATGAAAAAGCCGCTTCATTTCTTACTTCAGCTCCTGAAGGACATAGTTTTGCCCATCATTTGTTGATGGAGCAAGCGATGAATTATGTGAAAGAAGACGGTTATGGCCTCTTTTTAGTTCCCGCTAATTTCATGGAAACTGAACAAAGCGACTATTTGAAGAAATGGCTCAATGAAAAAGTCTATCTGCAAGGAATCATTCAATTGCCAGACGAGTTGTTTAAAAATGAGCGCTCAAGAAAAAGTATTGTGCTGGTCCAAAATCATGGCGCAACAAGCAAGCAAGCCCCCGTGCTGCTTGCCAAACTCGCATCTCTCAAGGAACCAAAGAATATCAAGAAATTTTTTGAACAATTTGAAGCTTGGAAAGCCTCAAATTTGTAATATAAATCGGATAAGGAGAAAATTATGTCTAAAACAATTGCAATTAACGCTGGAAGTTCAAGTTTGAAATGGCAGTTATATCAAATGCCAGAAGAAACGGTCGTCGCTAAAGGGATCGTGGAACGTATTGGATTGAAAGATTCGATTTTTACCATCAAATATGGCGAAGATCAAAAATTTGAACAAATCATCGATATCAATGATCATGAAATCGCCGTAAAAATGCTTTTAGATCAATTGATCGAATTGAACATTTTGGGTTCTTATGATGAAATCACTGGTGTGGGTCACCGTGTCGTTCATGGTGGAGAAGATTTCCCTGATTCTGTTGTCATCACAGATGAAGTAATGGAACGCATCCAAGCATTGGCTGAGTTCGCACCACTGCATAACCCAGCAAACTTGATGGGAATCACTGCCTTCAAGAAAATTTTGCCAGAAATCATTAGTGTGGCTGTTTTTGATACATCTTTCCATGCAACTATGCCAAAACACAACTACTTGTATAGCTTACCATTGGCGTATTATAACGACTACAAAGTTCGTAAATATGGTTTCCACGGTACAAGTCACCGTTACGTGTCAGAACGTGCAGCTGAAATGCTAGGCAAACCAATCGAAGAATTAAAAATCATTACTTGTCATTTAGGAAATGGCGCATCGATCACAGCGGTTGATGGTGGGAAATCGGTTGACACATCAATGGGCTTCACACCACTTGCAGGTGTAACGATGGGAACTCGTTCTGGTGATGTTGATCCAGCTGTGTTGCCTTACTTGATGGAAAAATTGGATCTATCAATTGAGGAAATGGTTGATGTATTAAACAAAAAATCTGGTCTCTTAGGACTTTCAGGTATTTCTAGCGACATGCGGGATCTTGAAGCAAACTATGATAATGAAGATGTCAAAGTTGCATATGATGTCTTCACTGATCGCATCCGCAAATACATCGGCGGTTATGTAACAACGATGAACGGTGTCGATGCTATCGTCTTTACTGCTGGAATTGGTGAGAACGATGCGCACGTTCGTAGTGAAGTAATCAAAGGGATGACTTGGTTTGGTTGTGAATTGGATGAAGAACAAAATGCAAAACGCGGCGAAGAGTTAGTCATTTCTACAGAAGATTCTAAAGTGAAAGTCTTGTTGATTCCAACAGATGAAGAATTGATGATCGCGCGTGACGTGGAACGCTTACGTGACTAATGTATTGTTCTAACAAGAGTTGGTTCTATTTGAAATGAATCGATTATTCAAGAGAAGTCTTCACAGGCTTCTCTTTTTTTCTCGACTGGATCATCCAGTGTAACGGTGGAATTCTTTTTTTAAGAAGACGTAGCGCAAGAAAAGATAGAAAAAATTATATTTATACTCTTATCCGTATATAGATGTATTTTTAATTGATTTAAATACAAATTAAGACTAATAAAGTGCTAAGAAATATTTTAATCATTTAACTTTATAATTTAATATAGGTACAATAAAT
>NZ_JALAHI010000158.1 GCF_022711995.1 Enterococcus sp. | reverse complement strand
GTATAGAAGTAGCGGTCAAAAAAAAGTTTCTGACTTCAATAAAGGAGGATTCTAAAACTCATCGACTCTAAAATTTAACTGAAATTAGATCTATTCACGAGTTAGTAAATAAAAAACAAGGTATCACTACATTTTGATTAAAAGAAGAGTGTCCAGAAACAGAGCATTTTCTGAACATTTTGAGAATTAGCATCCCTTACACATAGTTTACTTTCAGTACTACCTTTTCACGAAACGCTTGTCATTTATCATAGCTTGCAAAGAGAACACTTGCTTTTGACCATATTCTGTTACCCTCACCGTTACCACTTCACTTAAAAAAGCACCCTTTCTTACATAGGATCACAAACCCAAACTAGCTAACTTAGAATCCGCAACTTATCCTTTTGATTCAAAAAACATTCGCCATTCAGCGCGTCTTAAGCACAAAAACTATCAGTCAACTGAGGGTCTGAGAAAAATTCATTTAGACCAATTCCTGAATTTCTGGGTCTGCTTGTTTCAAACATGAAACTTTTCTCTGCTACTTTAGTTAACTGATAGTTACTGGTTACTTTCGAAAAAGTCTACGAAACTCGAATCACAAATGCTTCATAAGGCCTTAATGTAACGGTACCTTGAGGAATGTCCGTCAAGCGGTAATTAGAAATGATCAGCTCTTTCCCTGCTTCTGGCAGTTCAAGTTGATGGGCTTCTTCACTAATATTCGCTGCTACAAGCCAAGTTTCTCCGTTATAGCTTCGTTTATAGGCAAAGACCTCATCGGCTGTTTCTGTCAACAGCTCATAGTCTCCCCACACAATAAGCGCGTGTTGTTTTCTCAATGCGATTAGTTTCTTGTATGTGTAAAAAATGGAGTCTGGATTTTCCAGATTGTTTTTGACATTTATTTCTTTTGCATTGGGATTGACATGCAACCACGGTTCACCTGTTGTGAAGCCGGCATTTGGTGAATCGTTCCATTGCATTGGGGTTCGTCCATTATCCCGGCCTTTGGCATTAATGGATTCAATAAGCGCCTCTTTTGTAAAGCCTAATGCCAGACGTTCTTTATACATATTGATGGTCTCAATGTCTTGGGCTTCTGAAATATCCGAAATGGGGTAATTTGTCATCCCAATTTCTTCCCCTTGATAAATATAAGGCGTGCCTTTCATCATATGCAATAAAATAGCGAATAATTTTGCACTTTGGTCATGATAAGTCGTATCATTTCCCCAGCGTGAAACGATTCGTGGCAAATCATGGTTATTCCAAAATAAGCTATTCCAACCTTCATCGCCAAGAGCTACTTGCCATTTTGACAACACCTGTTTCAGCTCTGGAATGCTTAGTGAACGTAAATCCCACTTATCTTTGCCCTCTCCTTGTTCTTGATCCAATCCCACATGTTCAAACTGAAAAATCATCGACAGTTCTTTGCGTTCCGGGTTTGAATAAAGTTTAGCAATTTCTGGTGTTGCTCCCCAGGTTTCACCAACTGTCATCAGATCTTTGTCTCCAAAAGTGGCTGCATTCATTTCTTGAAGATACCTATGCAGGTTGGGCCCATTTCCAGTAATCTCTTTATCCGGTACTTTACCGATTAAATCGATCACATCCATTCGGAAGCCGCCTACTCCTTTATCAATCCAGAAGTTCATCATCGCATAAACTTCTTGACGAACGTTTTCGTTTTCCCAATTTAAGTCTGGTTGACGTTTGCTAAAGAGATGCAGGAAATACTGTCCTGTTGTGTCATCGAACTCCCAAGCTGTTCCACTAAATGTTGAACGGAGCCCATTGGGCACATCGCCCTCCACTGCATCCCGCCAAACATAATAATCACGGTAGTCATTTTCTTTGCTTTTTCTTGCTTCCACAAACCATGCATGCTCGTCAGATGTATGATTGACGACTAAGTCCATAATTATCTTGATGCCGCGTTTCTTTCCTTCAGAAATCAAGCGCTCCATGTCCTCCATCGTACCAAACTCTTCCATGATTGCCTCATAATCGCTAATATCATAGCCGTTATCATCATTCGGCGATTGGTAAACAGGAGAGAGCCAGATTGCGTCAATTCCTAGATTTTCAAGATAATCTAAATGTTGAATGATTCCTTTTAGATCTCCCACTCCATCGCCATTTGTATCTTGAAAGCTTCGGGGATAAATCTGATAAACGACTGATTGATGCCACCATTTTTTCTCCATCCTTTTGTCCTCCTACAAATCAATAACCATTGGTTCAATTTCTATAGTACCACAGGTTACACTCTTTTCGGTATTGGCTACAGTTCCGTGGATCTCCAAAAGAAAACAAGCCTGATCTTGAAATGTTCCATCAAAATCAGACTTGTTTTTAGTAAAGCTTAGACGTATTGTAATTCTTTGGCTTCTTGATATGCTGCATCGATCAAGCCACCACCGAGACATTCCATACCGTCATAAAAAACAACGGCTTGGCCTGGTGTGATTGCCCGAACAGGTTCATCAAATATTACTTCGGCACGATCATTGTCAAGCAAACGGACAGTGACACCGACATCTTGTTGACGGTAACGGAACTTGGCTGTGCACTTGAATTCTCTTGGACGATCTGTGTCTGTCGTAAAGTGGATTTGACTTGCTTCTAAGCGATCTGCATACAATGCTGGATGGTGGAAGCCTTGTCCCACATACAATGTATTGGTTGCTAAATCTTTGCCGACAACAAACCAAGGTTCTTGTGAGGCACCGCCGCCACCGATTCCTAATCCTTGACGTTGACCGATAGTATAGTACATCAGTCCATCATGTTGGCCTTTGACTTCACCATCTAATGTCACCATATTGCCTTTTTTTGCAGGCAGGTAATTGCTTAAAAATTGTTTGAAATTCTTTTCGCCGATAAAGCAAACACCTGTAGAATCTTTTTTCTTGGCAGTTGCTAAACCAGCTCGTTCAGCAATCGCCCGTACTTCAGATTTTTCCATGCCGCCTAATGGGAACATGGTTTTACTTAATTGGGCTTGCGATAATTGGCTCAAGAAATACGTTTGGTCTTTGTTGTTATCTACACCCCGTAACATATGGGTGATCCCATGTTCATCGGTTTCGACTTGGGCATAGTGTCCAGTTGCCACATAATCAGCACCTAGATCCATTGCATAATCCAAAAAGGCTTTGAACTTGATTTCTTTGTTACACATGACGTCTGGATTTGGTGTCCGGCCGGCCCGATATTCTGCTAAGAAATATTCAAAGACGCGATCCCAATATTCTTTTTCAAAATTGACTGAATAATAAGGAATCCCAATTTGGGCAGCTACTTTGGCAACATCTTTGTAGTCCTCCGTTGCTGTACATACCCCATTTTCATCTGTGTCGTCCCAATTTTTCATGAAGATTCCGACAACATCATACCCTTGTTCTTTCAACAAAAGCGCTGTTACTGACGAGTCCACCCCGCCACTCATTCCAACCACCACACGGGTGTTTTCGTTAGACATGATTTTTCACCATCATTTCAATTATAGATTCTGAAATCATCTACGATTTGAAGGTCGCAACTTTTCAGTAACTTGCATTATACAACAGATTCACAAAAAATTCACGGAGAGATTCAGCAATTTTTCTTTTCCTGTCAAAAATTTAGACACTTTTTTAGAATTCAAAGGAAGTTTTCCACCTAAATAGAGCTATCTCTAGTTGCGGGTCAAGTTTAAGAATCGCTAACATTCGGATAAAAGGGGGTTATCATAAAATCGTATGAATTTCTTCATAAAATACAGAAATGTCTGTTGAAAAAATCAGCTATACTCCTTTTAGATCATCACAAAAGGGGTATCCAAAAATGAAAAATCGCGCACTTGTTGGCAGCAGAAACAGAAAACCGCCAAAAAATCCCGTCAAAATCAGCCTTCTTGTCTTACTGGTTACTGTCGTTGGTGGTATCCTTTTGCGACACTTTGTATTTGACAGCGTGAATCCTTCTGCCCTGCAAGCGGTAGAATTAGTACCTCAAGCATTTTCAGAAGAAGCCAATCAAGCCTTGCAAGAAGTATTGCCAGGTACGCAACAAGTGCCTTTGATTTTGCAAAGAGACGAACGTTGGGGCATGAAACATTATGGCTCTGTGGAAAAGCAAAACACCTTTGCGGCTAATGGCTGTGCTATTGCATCTTTAGCAATGATCGATGCTTTTTGGCGAAACCAAGCACCTGAACCTGATGATATTCTCAACTGGGCAGGCAACCGATTTTATCTTGCTGATCAAGGCACTAGCTGGCAAATTTTTCCGCAGTTTGCTGAACATTTTGGCTATCAATTCTTAGATTTGGGGAATTCTTTCGCGGAAGCTTACAAAATGATCCAGCAAGGTTTTCCTGTCATTGTCTCCGTAAAGCCGGGAACCTTTACCACTACTGGTCATCTGATGGTGTTGGCATTAAATAAAGAAGGCGGAATTCAAGTGCTTGATCCCAATGATTCACCTGAAAAAAGTCACTACAAACAAGCTTTCACGAATGAACTGCTCGCTGCTGAAGGGATGAATTATTGGTGTTTTTGGCTGTGACTTACAGAGGCAGCTTTCAATCCAGTTTTGACTGAAAACGATTTGAACAAAAAAACAGACTAGCCCATCAGCTAGCCTGTTTTTGATAGTTGTCGTAATTATTGAACCCGTGGTTCGTTGTTTTCTTGGATGCGAGTAGCCGTTTTGTTAAATGCGCCTTTCGCTTTACGTGTTTGTTTAGAAGCAAAATCCCCCGTTGTTTCTGCTGCACTGCTCACTTTGTCTTGAACCGTTTCTGAATCTTTTTCAAATTGTTCACGAGTTTTAACATCTGCTACATTGACGTTTACTTCGATTACTTCTAAGTTTGTCATTTTGTTGACTTGAGTCGAAACGACTTCTTTGATTTGGTCGTAAATGGCAGTCATATCGCTACCGTATTCTGCTACGATATCTAAATCAACTGCTACTTGTTTTTTACCAACTTCCACATTGATGCCGGAAGTAACATCATCTGTATTCACTAATTTTCCTGCGATATTTGAGAAGAAGCCACCGTCAACCGTTAATAATCCATCTACGGATTCCAGTGCAATTCCGACGATCTTTTGAATCACTTTATCTTCGTAAGTCAATTCTCCTTTAACACCTGCAGTAGTTGTTGGTTTTACTTGATTTTCCATTGTCCATTCCTCCTATATCTTTTTAAAAATTATACGCATACTTATTGAACATTAACGCCGCGGCTTTTGAAATTGATCAAAGAACCCGATCTCTTTGAGGTAGAAGCCCAGATACCCTCCTAGTGCTGTAAAAATCAGTAGCAGCAATGCTTTCAAAAAGCCAACGGTCAGAAAGAGAATTGCTAGTATCAATCCACATGCTGCAAAGATAACTGGGATCTTATTTTGTTCGAGCCATTCTTTCATCTTTTTCTCCTCCTAAACGACACGTGGTTGTGTGTGATGTTCTCGTGTTTCTTCAGCATCTTTCAAAACAACTTCGGTTTGAATATCATGGGTAACACCAAAGAGTGTTTGAAGTTGATTGCCGATCTCACCAACCAATGCTTCTTGTTGCTGTGGGATGGCTGCGGTCTGTTTCATCTCTCCATCGATCATGACTCGGACTTTGTGCTTGATGATCTTGACCTTGACTGATGGCGAATGGATAAAATCAGCTTGCTGGACCTTTTGCAAAACAAAATGTTCCAACGCTTTCTTCTGAATCACTAATTCCCCAGTTTTTTGCTGGATGACTAGCTGATCCGAGCGGCTTGGAAAGAACAAGACCACAATAATACCAATGATCGTCAACAGTGCAAATCCGACACAAGCCCAGAATAGAAACATATTGATCGATGTTCCGATCCATGGATATTCTCGCAACGGAATCAAGTAGAATGGCAAATCTACTGCTTGCTGGTTCACAATCATGCCAAAGAAAAAGATGAGTAACAATAACAGCAACCCAACGATCATGACCACTTTAGAAATCTTACGCATAGGCAACCTCCTTTACTACTTTCTAATTCAAGCATACACATTTCTTAAATATCCATCAAATGATAAAGCTTGAGAGCGTTTATTTTTTGTTTTCAGGCTCCCTCTTTGAGCCCCTAAAAGTAGAAAGTTGGTCTTGCTATCAACCACATTTAAAAAAGGATAGATCGCTATCCTTTTTTAAATGTGGTTTTCCTTGTTATTTCTCAGTGAAATGCCTGCTGAAGCTCTGCCTGCTTAGCTTGAAAAATCTGCGCTAATTGATTCTCGGAAATCGGGCGGCCAAAGGGCCACGGCTGGGGAAGAAATGACAGTTCTGGCGCATCGACACCGACATTGATGTTCTCGGCGATAGGTAAACTATGATGATGGATATGTCCATGAAGGTTGCGACTATTTTTGGTCACACCCAATAGCATCGGATAATGACTTAAAAAGTATTGATGGTGATCAAACTTCAATAACAGCCCCACATCTGCAAAGGAAAATTTAGGTTCCCCCAAGACGCCCGGATCATGCTTTGCTAAATAGCGAAAGAAAGCTCGAGTGTCATGATTGCCTTTGATAAACGTGATTTTTCCTTGCAACTGAACTAAGATTGCTAAAATATCAGCAAATCCAGCTTCATGTTTTGGGTGTAACGCAATATCGCCTAAATGATAGACAGTATCCTGTTCTTGAACTACTTGGTTCCAATTGGCGATCATCGTCTGATGCATTTCTGTGACCGAAGCAAAGGGACGAGGGGCAAAATCATTTTGACCTAGTAACTTTTCATGAAAAAAATGCGTATCTGAGATAAAGTATTGCATGGACTCTTCCTTTCTAAGGATCTGACTGCTTGTCCTTCTGGAGCGATTTTATCCTTTAAAAAAATATTGGAAGAACTTTTTCTATCTATCAAAAAAACAACCGAAAGTTTTCCCTTCTTCAGAGTATGAGACAAATTGACATGAACGTAAAGCACGATGCGCTGTTGCACATCACGGATCAGTGCTAGCCTACAGCCCACTGCAGTCTAACACACTCCTTTTTTATTCATGAATGATTGTCATACAGATACCCTTTTGAATCGAAAATCTTTCGGTTGCTTTTATTGAAAGGCTCCAATGGTTGGAAAAAACGCGAGTTAATCCACTTTGACGAATAGTCCGCGACTAATAAAGCCATCCATCAAGAAATAAAATTTTTCTTGCAGCATTTCGTGTTGTGGGTCTTTAAAGATATTGACCGCTTTTAACCCATTTGCTGTCGTGATCGACATCTTAAAGGTTTTGATATCTTTAGCGACAGTGATTTTTAATTTGAAGCCTTCTTTGCTTTGTGGTGTTGCTTCTAATCCACGGATCAATTGGAAATTGCCGCTGTTGGTTTCAGTAAACCCATTGTCTCGTAACGTATATTTCTTTGCTTCTGGCGCTAGTTGATAGCGAGTCTTCGCACCTAAGACAGTTGTTGTTGTTTCAAATGCCATTTGCTTTCCACCTCGTTTTGACGTTTTTTTCAAAAAACTTCCCTTGAAACAGCGCAAGTGATTGCTCTTTACTTCCTGCTTGCTGAAGCTCTTTGAAATTCGCTCTTTCTTTCTTCAGATTATCATGAATGGCTGTATAAATGCCAGCGTTTTTTTGCTTTTCACAATCCTTTGCCTTGTCCTTAAAGAATCGCTGCCCTCTAGAAGTCACCTGATGATCTTATTACTTCTTAGTTTCTAAAACGGTTTGAGCGAGGATTTCAGCGAAACGTTGTACTTCTGCTTCTGTATTGCCTAGGCCAAAACTAATTCGGACAGATTCGCCGACAGCTGGATGCTCTTTGCCATACATCGCTTCTAATACATGCGAAGGTTCCACATTTCCCGCGGTACAGGCAGACCCCGTTGAGATAGCAATCCCTTTGAGATCCAGTTTCATCAACAAGAGATCGCTATTGACCCCTGGAAACTGCAGATTGATGATATGAGGCAGTTTGCTGTCAGGATCGCCATTCAAGCGGTAGTCGACCCCTTTTTCTTGCAGAACTGAAAAAACTTGTGCAGCAAATTGTTGATACGTTTGCTTGTGGGCGCTTTGTTCGGCTGGCGTTAATAATGAAATAGCTTTCGCCATCCCTGCAATTCCTGCAAGATTTTCTGTACCGGCACGGCGCTTTTCTTCTTGTTCGCCACCATGCAACAAATTCGGCAGCGACAGGCCATCTCGTTTATACAAAAAACCGACGCCTTTGGGCCCATTGATCTTATGGGCAGAAATGCTTAACATATCAATGCCAAAAGCACTTGGATCAATCATCAGCTTGCCATAGGCTTGTACAGCATCCGTATGAAAGACAGCGGAATGCTCTTTTAGAAGCTCGCCAATGGCTGGGATCGGTAAAATATTCCCGGTCTCATTATTGGCGAACATGATCGATACCAGAATCGTATCAGGACGTAGCGCCTCTGCGACTTGTTCTGCAAAAAGCTGGCCTTTTTTGTCAACTGGCAGATAGGTCACCTCAAAACCTTGTTGTTCCAAAAATTTCATACTTTCGATAACCGCTGGATGTTCGATCATCGTTGTGATAATGTGCTTGCCTTCTGCTTGCTTGGCATAAGCTGCTCCAATGATTGCTGTGTTGTCGCTCTCTGTGCCGCCGCTATTGAAAATGATCTCATGCGCTTTGACACCTAGCTGTTCAGCGATCACTTGTCGCGCTTCTTCTAGTTTGGTATGGGCATCCCGACCATAACTATGAATACTAGAGGGATTGCCAAAAAATGCTGCCATGGTGTCGTTCATGGTTTGAATGACCGCAGGGTGCATTGGGGTTGTTGCTGCATGATCAAAGTAAATCATTCTTTTCACCTATCCTTTATTACAGCCATTATAACAAATCTAAGCCAACCGTCTATCCAAAACTATTGATTTTCTTGGATCGAACCACATAACAAAAAACAGAACTGCGCCATAAGTCTCCTACAAGTAGCATAATCCGAACATTATCTATTATTCGGTTTAACTTGTTGGAGAATGACTTATGTCACAGTCCCGGGAGTGATTCACTCTTTAGGATACGGTGCGAATTGCTGCGCTCTGCAAAATGAACTGGCAGAATCGTTATGGATTCGTTTAAAATTGAAAAACCTTTCGCCAAATCCTTTTGCTGTTCAATGACCTCTTGCGCTTGAGTCGAAAATAGGAATCAGGAATGATAATCCTCTGAACCAGCTTACATTAATGATTGATAAAGGTCGATAATCTCTTCGACTGTGGTGTCTCTTGGATTTCCTGGGGTACAAACATCATTCAACGCATCTTTAGCAATTGCTGGGATGTCTTCTGCTTTCACACCTAATTCGGAGATCGTTGCTGGAATGCCTACATCTTTGCTTAATTGATCGATCGCTTGACAAGCGGCATCACGGACAGCTTCTAATGACATCGTTTCGGCATTCTCGATCCCCAATGCGATGGCAATCTCCCGGTATTTTTCACCGGTAAAATCTTTGTTGTATTTCATGATGGTTGGCAATAATGACGCACAAGCGACGCCGTGAGGGATGTTATACCAAGCGGACAATGGATGTGCCATCCCGTGTACCAGCCCTAAGCCGACATTGGAAAAGCCCATGCCCGCAATGTATTGTCCTAATGCCATCGCTTCACAACCGGCTTGATCCCCTTGTACCGAATCTCTCAATGAGCGGCCAATGATTTCGATGGCTTTGATATGCAGCATATCTGTCATTTCCCATGCACCTTTGGTAATGAAGCCTTCAATCGCATGCGTCATCGCATCCATTCCAGTAGCCGCTGCTAAGCTTTTTGGCATGCCCATCATCATATCACTGTCCACAAAAGCAACGATTGGAATATCATGGGGATCGACACAAACGAATTTGCGATGGTTGCCTTCATCTGTGATAACATAGTTGATGGTGACTTCGGCTGCAGTACCCGATGTTGTTGGCACAGCTAAGATTGGTAAACAAGGGTTCTTTGTCTCCGCTACGCCTTCGAGACTGATGACATCAGAAAATTCCGGATTTGTTGCAATGATGCCGATGGCTTTAGCAGTATCGATAGGCGAGCCTCCCCCGATAGCGATCATACAATCCGCTTGTGTTTCTTTGACGAAAGCCAAACTGTCTTTGACAACTTGGATCGTTGGATTTGGTACGATTCCATCATACAAGCCATAGGCAATCCCTGCTTCATCCAACAATGCCGTGACTTTGGTCGCAACGTCAAACTTAACCAAATCTTTATCCGTGATCACTGCAACTTTTTTGAAGCCCCGCGCCTTGATTTCAGCCGGGATTTGTTCGATTGCCCCTTTACCAAAATACGATGTTTCATTCAAAATCATTCTGTTTGCCATGTTCTTTCCCTCCGGTTGTTAATATATTCACAATTTATTTTAAAATAGAAAAGGAGAACCCTTTTCTATTTAACTCTCAAGATAGCCTTCACGAGGTGTTACGTTAAACGCATCTGCCAATTTTTTTAGATTTTCATCTGTGATGGTTTGTAAAATTGGGCCTTGTGCTTTGACATAGGTGTAAACTTCAGCCGCTTTTTCTGCGGTTTCAATCAAACCGAAAACTTCATCCATATCTTTTCCTGCGCCATAGATTCCGTGTTGTGGCCAAAGAACTAAACGAGTCTCTTTCATTTTCGCAGCGGTTGCTTCACCAATTTCATTGGTTCCAGGAACCATCCAAGGAATGATGGAAACTCCTTCTGGAAAAACAACGAGACATTCAGTGCACATTTGCCACAAGGTTCTAGTAAAGCTGCGTTCATCTAATTCATGGGTAAAACTCATCGCCAATAAATGTGAGGCATGGTTGTGCATGACAATCCGATTTTGTGGGTCAACCGATAGTCGAGAGATGTGACTCATAAAATGGCTAGGCAGTTCACTAGTTGGTACAGCGCCATTTTCCAAGCCCCAAAGCAATTCTAATGTTTGTCCATCTTCTTTCACGCGGATCAGTCCAATGTTTTCGGCTGGATGGGCTGCGACATTTTTAAAATATTTCCCTGAACCAGTGACAAGAAAATAATTGCCTGCCAACGCGCTTGCATCAAAGATCATCGGAATTTCACGTAAAACGATTTTAGGATCGATGAACGGCAGGATCTCTTCTTCTGTTAACAGATAAGAAATATTGCCTCCATTTCGCTCATCCCAACCTAAGCGGTAAAGGTTAGCGGTTGTTTCCATCATTTCTTGAACAAAATTTGCTTGTAACATATCCATTTTTTTCATTGTTCTCCTACTTTCTTGCTGCTAAGACAGTTTCTTCATATGCTTTGACTTCTGACAACCAGTCGAGACCGACAGGAACGCCTTGGCTTTCACAGTAGTAATTCCAGACATCGGCATAAGGATAGTCTTTCAATTCTTCCGTTAAAGCTAAACGAGTCGTAAAATTACCGGCTAATTCCATCTCTTTTAATTCATTTATTGGCTCAAGCATCGCTTTTAACAATGCTTTTTGAGTGTTGCGGGTGCCAATGACCCAAGCTGCTACACGATTGATCGTTGCATCAAAGAAATCAAGACCGATATTGGTTTTTGCTAACAAGTCATTGCGCACCAATTCACGACCAATCTCTTGCAGTTCGTCATCCATAATGACAACATGGTCACTATCCCAGCGAACGGGACGGCTGACATGTAAGAGAATTCCTTTACTGAAAAGTGCCAATGAAGACAATTTATTGGAAATCACTTCTGTTGGATGGAAGTGGCCAGCATCTAAACAGATCAATTTGTCGCGAGTCAAGCCATAGCCCATATAAAATTCATGAGAACCGACTGTATAAGCTTCTGCACCAAGACCAAAAAGTTTACTTTCTACAGCATCCAATGTGTATTCCGCTGGCAGCTCTTCAGCAAAAATCTCATCTAACGCGGTCATCAATCGTTCACGGGGGGTATAGCGATCAATTGGGTTATCTTTATAACCATCTGGGATCCAGAAATTATTGACACACACTTGTCCGGTTTCTTTCCCCATATAAGCGGCAATTTTTCGTGAACGTTTCCCATGCTCGATCCAGAACTGACGAACATCTTCATCAGGTGAGGCTAGCGTAAAGCCGTCTTTAAACATTGGGTGTGAGAAAAAGGTTGGGTTAAAATCTAGTCCTAGACCTTGTTCCTTCGCCCAAGCCACCCATTTTTCAAAGTGCTTTGGTTCTAATTCATTCAAGTCAACCGCTTCATCGGTATCCAAGTAAATGGCATGCAAGTTCAACTTGTGTTTCCCTGGAATCAATGAATAGGCTTTTTCTAAGTCTTTTCGCAACTCTTCTGGTGTGTGGGCGGCTCCTGGATAATTTCCTGTAACTGAAATCCCTCCTGATAATGCCTCCTCACTTAAAAATCCTTGAACATCATCCCCTTGCCAGACATGCATGGAAATTTTGACATCGGCGAGTTTTTTTAATACGGCATCCGTATCAACGCCTAATTTGGCATAAGCGGCTTTGGCTTCCTCATAACGTTGCTGAATAGTGGTCATTTTTATCCTACTCCTTTTAAAAATTCTTGATATTCGGTGACTATGTTCGACTCATGGGACTGGGGCTTGTGGACAACACAAGGAAAAGAACGCTTGACCGCTTGCCGAGCTTCAGATAAAGAAGCAAAAACGCCGGCATTGATCATCTGCATCAACACATTTCCGATGGCTGTCGCTTCACTAGGTCCAGCTTCGATGGTGATTTGCGCAATATTGGCGGTTAATTGATTTAAAAAGCAGTTGTTGGAGCCTCCGCCCACAATATGCAATTTTTGTATCTTTTTACCGTCTTCGGTCAGTTGTGCCAATTGCTGCAATTCACTGGCATAACAAAGTGCCAAATTGTCGTATACACAGCGGGCGAGTTCTCCAGCCGTTTGGGGTACTTTTTGCTGTGTCTCGCGACAATACGCCTGCAGTTCTGTGATCATATTCTTCGGGTTTAAAAAACGAGGATCGTTGACATCGACAAACTGTTGAAAAGCGGGGGTGTTTTCCGCCAATGAGGCCAACTCTGCGTAAGAATAGCGATAATCTTGTTGCCGAGCCACCTCTTGAATCAGCCACATCCCCATAATATTTTTCAAGAAGCGAATCGTATGATGGGCGCCCCACTCGTTGGTATAATTTTCATTAAAAGCAGTCATCGAAACATTCGGTACTTTCGTCTCCACCCCTAACAACGACCACGTGCCGCTGCTGATATAGCCCCAATCGGAGCCTTCTGCAGGTGTGCCTATGATGGCAGACGCCGTATCATGACTGGCAACTGTCACAAAGGTTGCTTGCGGCAAATCATAGCTAGGAAACTGTTCATGATTTAATGTACCTAAAGTTGTCCCAGCATCCACAAGCGGTGGAAACAACGCTTCGGTCACGCCAATTTCATTTAATAACTCAGCATCCCAAGTTTGTGTCGTGACATTTAACAACTGCATCGTTGATGCATTGGTTTTTTCAGTGACCATTTTCCCAGTAAAAACATAGCCTAGATAATCTGGGATCAGGAGTAGTTTATCTGCTTGTTGCAACAGCTGGGGGTCTTCATTGGCCAATTGAAAAATCGTATTGAAGGGCTGTAGTTGAATCCCCGTTTTTTCATAAAGCTTTTGAAGGGAATAACGCTGGCCAAAAGCTGCAATCGCCCCATTTGTCCGTTCATCACGATAGGCGATTGGATCTCCTAAACGATGACCTGTCTGATCGACCAAGCAGTAATCTACCGCCCACGTGTCAATGCCGACAAAACAAGAGGTAATTCCTGCATGCTTTGCTTTTTGCAATCCTAGCAAAATTTCTTGAATCAGATAATCGATTTGCCAACGGTCATGTCCATCCTGCTGGCGAAAGCCATTTTTAAAGCGATGAATTTCTTCTAAGGTCATCTGATCGTCTTTCCATTGGCTTAGCATCAAGCGACCACTAGAAGCACCGATATCGATAGCAATAAATGATTTCACACGACTCCACCTTTCATTATCTTGTTAAAAAATAAATCGATTACAGTTCGATGACTCATTCCTTACAAGTGAATTTTAGCTTGACAAAGCAAGACTTTCATCCCACAATTTTGATAAACACTTGCACAATCTTGGTAAAAGGAGAGCACAATGGATTATTGGGAAAAAGCCAACCACTCATGGTCAACGGACTCACTCCGCTATATCAATACCTCTACTCAAAAACAACGAGAACTCTTTTATTACATCCAAGAAATCGGTTATTTCAAAGCCAGTAAGCCCTATTTTACTGAGCGAGAAAATCTGCCGTCTTATTTGATTAAATATACATTGTCGGGTCAGGGAGAATTACGCTATCAAGGAAAAACCTATCAATTGAATGCTGGTGATGTTTTTTTTATCGACTGCACTGACTACCAGTATTACCGCACCACCAGTCAAGAACCTTGGGAAATGGACTGGATTCACCTGCATGGTGCCAATGCTGCCGCGTTTTATGATGAATTTCGCAAAAATGGCAGTCCGCTTCTTCATACAAATTCTGGCAGTAGCTATCAAAACTCGATTCATCTCGTTTTCCAAGAACTGCTGGCCTTACAGCCCGAACCCAATGCGAAAACCGCTTTCCAAAGTTCTGTCTTGATCCATCAATTATTAAATGAACTATTGCTGCAAAAGTATCATCTGGACTTTACTACCAATGAGATTCCGGCGTATATTTTGCAGATCCGCGATCAATTGGAAGAAGATTTCCGTCAAGGAATCACTTTGGAGTCCTTAGCAGAAACCTACCATATCAACAAATATCAAATCGTGAAGGAGTTTTCGAAATACATGGGGTTGCCGCCCATCGAATATCAGATCAGTAAACGCATTTCCTATTCAAAAGACCTCTTGCGTTACTCCCGTTTGTCCATCAAAGAAATTTCACTGGCTATCGGGATCGAAAATACTGCCTATTTTAGCCGTTTATTTAAGAAAAAAGTGGGGATTTCTCCAAGTGATTATCGCCAGACAGAGAACTCGCGATAACTTCGCAAGCTGAGACTCATAAAGCCCTCGATTCACGAAGGTTTTTTAGATGGAAAAATTGAAGCTTTCCACGCAAATAAAGACAACCCCTAGCAGGATTGCCTTTATTTTTCCTTGATAAAAACCAACAGAGGGAAGGGAACAAGGAAACATTTCCCAAAAATGGTTTAAATATATCCCCGTTTATTGCCTTTCAAGTCTGTATTTCTAAAGACTATCTTTATAAATAAAAAAACAGCTAGGCGGATGGCCTAACTGTTTTTGACTAAGTGTTTGGTGCCTATCTTAACGGAGATGAACTTAATGTATACAAAAGCATTGCATTAGGCGTTCTTACCGGGTTCAGAGGCAATCACGGTCATTTCACCTTGCAATGTCCATTTTTTGATTGGGTTCGGTAAAATACAGCTTGTCCCCATCTTCAATTCATAGGAGTGACCATCGATCACAAGCTGACCGTAGCCATCAATGACTGTCATCAATGTATAGTCGGCTCGTTGTTCCAGATTGAGTTTACCGCGCACTTCCCATTCGTAGACATTGAAAAATTCGGTTTCCAGATACGTTACGATGGCAGAAGAGCCTTGTCTGATTTCACGAATCGACAACTCTGGCGTCCTAGCTGGAACTGTCGTTACATCAATGGATTGTTGGATATGCAACTCTCTGGTCTGTCCTTGGTCGTCTTTTCGGTCATAATCATAAACCCGATAAGTGGTATCTGAACTTTGTTGTGTTTCCAAAATCATGATGCCTTTACCGATAGCATGGATCGTTCCGCTTGGTACATAGAAAAAGTCACCTTTTTTAACAGGAACTTTTGTCAATAGATCGTCCCAGCGTCCTTCTTCGATCATGGCTGCCAATTCTTCTTTGGTTTGTGCATGGTGCCCGTAAATGATTTCGGCACCGGGTTCGGCATCGATAATATACCAGCACTCTGTTTTACCTAGCTCCCCTTCATGCTTCATGCCGTAAGCATCATCTGGGTGCACTTGCACAGATAGATCGTCTTCTGCATCTAAAATTTTGATCAGTAAAGGAAACACTGGCGCATCTGAATGGCCAAATAATTCTTGATGATCCCGCCATAAATCAGCTAATGTTTTGCCTTTAAATGGGCCATTTTCAATCACGCTGACGCCGTGAGGATGTGCGCTGATCGCCCAGTCTTCCCCAATGTTGTCATTAGGCAAGTCAAATCCGAAAACAGAATGTAACCGGCTGCCTCCCCAAATTTTTTCTTGAAAAACAGGTTTCATAAATAATGGTTCCATAGTTGATCCCCTCTCTATTGATTCGCTAATATTATAGCACGAAAACCTTCAACGAACGGATTCTTTTAAATAACTTTGCACAATTTCATCTCGATGGTTGAGATAACTGTCTCGATGATCCTCGGGGTGCACCCGATTCGAGAGAAAGAGCATGGCTTTGCTATTTGAACCAATCAAAAGAAAGGTACCGGTATACCCGGTATGATACAGCAGCGGTGGTGTGCCAATCAGATCCCAACCTAAGGAACGCTTTCCTGTTTCAAAAGGGGTTTGAACTTGATAAAGTGAGGCGATTCTTTCTGGTGAAAGAAAACTCCCTTTTGCCGTTTGGCCGTGATTCATTACCATTTGGACGAATTTCGTCAAATCATCGATCGTAGAGAATAAACCAGCGTTGCCTGCATGTTCTCCCAACACTCGCGCCTTAGGATCATGAGTGATCCCCTTCAACATGCTGCCATCTGCTTGACGTTGTGTGGCCGCGACTTTGCTGCCTTCTGGTAAAGGGGGGAATCCGCTGTGAGTCATCTCTAACGGTAGTAAGACCTCTTGCTGGAAAATGTCTGTCAAAGAACGGCCAAGCAGGGCTTCTAGCATAAAGCCTAAAAGAATCGTTCCCGTGTCTGTATATTTCACTTCTTTACCAAGTTTCTGACCGCTTTTTAACCTCAAATACGCTTGGCGCAACTCCTGTGCCGATAGTTGGTCCCGTTGCGGGATCCACGTCTGGATATCCGCAGTGTGGGTCAAAAGATGCCGTAACGTAACTTTTGGATCAGTAAAATCAGGTAGATAATGTGCGAGGGGGGCATCGATGGCAAGAACGCCTTGATCCACTAATTTTAGGATCACCGTCGTTGTACAAACCACTTTCGTCAAGGAGGCTACATCAAATAAGTGAGCTTCTGTAAGAATTTCCGCTTGCGGTTGGCACGCCGCATAGCCTAAAACGTGGGTTTCTCGTTGTCCTTGATCGATGAAACGGTAGACGGTTCCGGGAAAGACACCCTCCTTCTGCTTTTCAGCAATCAAATGACTCGTTTCTGGATACATCCGATCCCTCCTTTTGACTTGATTCTATCAGAGACCTTTTGATTGCACAAAAAAAATACAGAATTCATTTCCAGGGAAACTCATCTGCATTTTACTTGGGTATCATTTTATTTATTTACAATAAACCACCATTCAATGCCGATCGCATCGTATGTCGTTAGTAGATGTTTCTTTTTATCAATAAAGAATTCCTGTTGATTAGCTGTCAAATGTGCTTCCAAAGTCAATAGGTCTTCTTGATTGATCGTAATCTTCAAAAAGTCCAATCCCAGAACTTCATGAGTCGGCAAGTCGATCGTTCCCCCTTGACCTTCCACTAATCCGATTTGAAAATCATCTTCATTCAAGTGCAAGAAGCCATCGGTTGCCTTAGTCGTCAAACCTAATTGTTCCAAGAAGCTTCGTTCTTTGGCTACGTCACTGACGTTTAGATGAACTTGATTGAAACGAGCTTGGTTTGATAGCATGCCTAACTCACTTGGTGCGACTTCAATCAATGCCTCTAGTGTTTGCGGTAAAGAACTTTCTTGTGGGCCTTCGTAGAAGACTTCGATCCGGTTTTCTTCAGGATCAGCCAAAACGACTGCAATTTGATTGCCCTCAAAAACTGACTCTTCAAAAGTCGCCTCTTGTGTTTTCGCTTTTTTACAAATGGCAGCTAATTCTTCTAAGGAAGCAACTGACAAGCGAATGCGCTGCATTTTTTTGATTTCACCAAAGTGATCGTTGGCCCGCGGACTTTCTTCTAGCCAGATGACTTCACCATCCGTTCCTTTAAATCCAAAGATAGCTAATTCATTTTCTTCTCGCTTCAAATCAAAACCTAGAATGTCTCGATAAAAAGAAATCGCTTTATCCCGATCCTTTACGCGAATCGCAATGGTCTGCAATTTTGTGCTTTTCCCCAATTCAAAATCTGTCATCATTTCTCCCCCTACTATGCATTGTCTGTGCAATTATCTTTATTGTACTGATAATCTGATATACTAGCAAATGAAATCCTTTATCATTCTACCACTAACACGCATTTTTTTTGATAAAAAAATAGATTTAACGACAAAAAAGTTCACTTGAACTCTTTTTTTATCGTTAAATCTATTTTTCATTTTATTCACAAAGAAGTATTTTTTCGTGATTTGCTTGGATCAAGGTTCCTTTTTTTTCCAATCGATTGGTGATACGGACCACTTTGACCCCGTTTTGAAGGGCTTTTCTTGCACTCGCTAACTTTGGCAGCATCCCACCAGTGACCACCTCATTCTGAATCAATCCCTTAATGTCCGTCAACGAGACTTGCTGCAACCATTGGCTTTCTTTTTTGATTCCGGGTACATCTGTCAGAAGCACCAATCCTTCTGCTCCAAGACTGTTGGCAACTTGACAAGCAACTTCGTCGGCATTGATATTCAGCCATTGACCTTCGGCAGTGATCCCCAATGGAGCAAGGATTGGGATATGGTTTCCTTCCAGCAAAAGTTGCAGGAGTTGGTGATTGATTGCTGTGGCTTCTCCAACATAACCAAATAGCGAATGATCGATGATCGCTCCTTGAATCAGTTGGTCACAGCCAGCATTTAAGCCCACTGCTTGAAAGCCCGCTTGTTGAAAATGCGTGGTGATCATCGGCTGGACTTGCCCCAACAAAACCATGCGGGTGATCTCAAGCGTTTGTGCATCGGTCACTCGCAGTCCCTCTTTGATCTGAACTGGTAGAGCTAATTTCTGCAGCATTTCCGAGATGTAATGTCCGCCGCCATGAACAATCACAATTTTCTTGCCCATGGCTTGCCACTGTGTAATCTGTTCAAAAAAGGCTGGGGTTAAATTGTCTGAAGCGACACCCCCCATCTTGATAACAATGATTTCCATCGCTTTTTCCTCCTATATGAATCTTCATTTTTCCTGATCTTCAACTGGCAATAATTGCTGGTGTTGGAATGAACTTGCGTCGGTATTACGTATGGTACAGGGCATTGATTTTGACATAATCATAGGTAAGATCGCAGCCCCACGCTTTCCCGCTGCCTGCTCCTTCTTGCATGGTGACATTGATTTTCACTTCGGAGGCTGTCAAGCGTTCTTCCATCAACCTTTCATCATATTCAATCGGCAACCCTTGAGCAAAAACCGGGATCGCTGCTAATTCGATCACGACAGTGGCAGGATCGATCCGCTGGCCGCTATACCCGATCGCACAAAGGATTCGCCCCCAATTGGGATCTTTGCCATAGATCGCTGTTTTCACGAGAGGGGAACCCACGATCGTTTTGCTGATCATGCGAGCTGCTAAATCGGTGGTTGCCCCAATGGTTTCGGCTTCGATCAGTTTTGTCGCTCCTTCGCCGTCTTGGGCAATGGCTTTGGCTAATGTGGTTAATAGTGTCCGGAGCATTTTTTGAAATTGCTTATAAGCAAAGGTATTTTCTTCGATCGGTGGGTTGCCAGCTTGTCCATTTGCCAGTACCAAGACCATATCATTCGTAGAAGTATCGCCATCTACTGTGATTTGATTAAAGGTGACTTCCGTGATGTCCCGCAGCAACTGCTGTAAAAGCGCTGGTGCAATATTGGCATCGGTGGTCACGAAGGCTAACATGGTTGCCATGTTTGGATGAATCATACCCGAGCCTTTGGCGCAGCCTGCCATCGTGACGGTATGGCCAGCAATTTCCATCTGGAGCACTTGATTTTTCTCAACAAGATCCGTTGTTAAAATGGCTTTCTGAAAGCCAGCCGGATTCCCTGAAGGGCTTAGTTGACTGATGCCTGCGGCAATCGTCGCCATCGGTAACGGGCGACCAATGATGCCCGTAGATGCCACAGCTACCTCATCTTGGGCAACACCAGCTTGTGCTGCAGCCAATGCGATCATCTCTCGGGCATCGGCGATTCCTTGATGACCTGTACAAGCATTGGCATTGCCCGAATTGACGATCACTCCCCGCAGCGTTCCTGTTTTCAACTGTTCTCTTGTGACGAGTACAGGGGCCGCTTGTACTTGATTGGTTGTAAAAACGGCGGCGGCACTTGCCGGAACATCAGAGAACAACCAGCCAAGATCGGCTTTTCTTTTTTTCAACCCGCAATGAATGCCATCTGCATAAAACCCTTTTGGGGAAGCAATGGTACCTGTGATTTCTTTCATATCTTACGCTCCTTTTTCTAAACGAATGGGCTGCCTAACTAGCATCACGGATACCAAGGGATTTGTCGTAATCCAGCGGTTTCCTCCAACCCAGCCCATTTATTAACGTTCTGGATTGCTTGTCCAGCAGCTCCTTTTACTAAATTATCGATCACGGCAATGACTGTCACGATATGGGTTGTGGGATTTAAAGCCAACCCGATATCACAAAAGTTGGTCCCTAAGACTTGCCGCAGTTCCGGTAATTCCCCTAATGGCTGCAGGCGAATAAAGGGTTGCCCTTGATATTCTTCTTGGTACCTGTGATAAATGTCTTCCGCGGTTCTTTCTGGCGCTACCGGCACATAGAGTGTCATCATGATCCCCCGTTTGACAGGAATCAAGCTGGTGGAAAATTGGATAGCGGTTAATTCTGGATCCCATAGTTGGAACTGTTGCAGAATCTCCGGGATATGCTGATGCTGATTCAATTTATATGTCCGCATATTTTCTGAAATCGTCACAAAATGACTGGTTTCGGTTAATTTTTTCCCCGCACCGGAAAGTCCGGATTTGCCGTCAAAAATAGGAATACTTGCCAACCATTTGCTTCTGACTAAAGGTGCCGCCGCTAAAATTGCCGCAGTGGCATAGCAGCCGGGATTGGCGATGAGATTTCCTTGCGCCCTCTGAAACTCCGGCAAAGCATAAGTTGCTGCCTGCAACAAGTGATCTGCCGCTGGCGGCTGCTGATACCATTGCTGATACATCTGTCCCTCTTTCAACCGGAGGTCTCCTGATAGATCGACTACAGGAAAATCGTGTTCGACAAATGAGGAGACCAGTTCTTTACTGATCCCCGCTGGTGTTGCAAAAAAGACCAACTCATTTTCTGCCATGATCTGCTGCGGATCAAACGCAGAAATAGGCTGATCGATCAGCTGCTGCAGATGGGGATAAACAGCAGCTGAATTTTCATGACACGAATGACTGTGAAGTGTTCCTATTTCCAAAACCGGATGCAATTGAATCAACCGAAGCAATTCCAACCCGGTATAGCCGGTAACTCCGACGATGGCTGCTTTCACTTTCTAACCCCCTTTTTCCTATCCTTCCTGTTTCAAAACCTTTAGGTATTTTCCTCGCTACTGTTTTTTCAAGGAATTTCGCTGGTTCTTGGATTGATTGCGGAACAATCCCTGAATTACTCGTATTGCCGGCTGGTCAGAGTTGTCCGATTACGCGGCGCAAAATCGTCAGGCCTTCCGCCATTTCAGCTTCTGTTATCGTCAGCGGCGGCAGCAAACGGAGAACCTTGCTGCCGGCTCTTAATGCCAGTAACCCTTCTTGACGCAATGCGGTCATCGTCTGCTGAAGGGTCTCACTATCCTTCAGTTCTAAGCCAATCATGAGGCCAGAGCCCCGAATCGCTGCAATCTGTGACAAGTCCGTTAAACCTGTCATAAGTTGCTGGTGTCGGGCATGAACGTTTGCGAGAACCTCAGAATCGGACAGCACTGTACAGACAGCACTGGCTGCTGCCATGGCTAACAAATTACCGCCAAACGTCGACCCGTGACTTCCCGGTCCGAAGCCTTTCTGCAATGTGGCTTTGCCAAGCATCGCCCCCACAGGCAGCCCATTGCCCAATCCTTTGGCTAACGTAAAAATATCAGGTTCAATTCCGTACTGTTCAAAAGCATAAAAACTCCCTGTGCGCCCCATTCCTGTTTGAATTTCATCCACGATCAGCAGTGCACCTGTTTTTTTGCATAATGCAGCCACCTGTTGGACCCATTCTTTTTCCGCTGGAATCACGCCACCTTCTCCTTGAATCAGTTCCAGCATCACTGCTGCTGTCTCTTCATCTAACGCAGCTTGCAGCGGAGGAAGATCATTGAAAGGCAGATACGCGAAATCTGGAACTAACGGACCAAAACCTTGATGAATGCTTTCTTGGGCTGTTGCTGTCATGGCACCAAATGTTCGGCCATGGAAAGAGCCGGAGAAAGTGAGGATCTTGGTTCGTCCTGTCGCTTTTCGGGCCAGTTTTAAGGCGGCTTCATTTGCTTCTGCACCACTATTGCAGAAATAAGCCAGATACTGCCCCTTGGCTAATTTTTCCGCGACCGTCTCTTGCAGTGAATTGATATAGAGATTGGGAACATGCCATAACTTCTCTGCTTGCTGCTGCATGGCCTGTTGGATATCCGGCTGGCCATAGCCAAGATTGACGACCCCGATCCCACTTGTAAAGTCTAAATACGTTCGACCTTGGGTATCCGTTACATAGCTGCCTTTCCCAGCAGCGATTTCTAACGGTAAACGCGTATAGTTTGGAAACAACTGGCTCATTGATCAATGACCTCCTTTGAATATTTATGTATTAATATACATTTTTAGCGAGTAAAATGCAATATTTATTTATTTTATAACAAAATATTCATTTTTGAGCACAAAAAAGAGAAGCCTGAGGCTTCTCTAAGAGATCAACTCAATTTTCGATTGTTTTTATTAGGCAGCATCTTCCGAGAACTGGCTGTTGTACAAGTCGGCATAAAAACCATTTTTTGCCATTAATGTGTCATGGTTTCCGGTTTCGACAATCGAGCCGTGATTCATCACAATAATGTTATCCGCATCCCGAATCGTTGATAATCGGTGAGCAACGACAAAGCTTGTCCGATTTTCCAACAATTTGTTCATGGCTTTTTGAATCAAAATTTCTGTCCGTGTGTCCACACTTGAGGTGGCTTCATCAAGGATCAGCACGTCTGGATCGGCTAAGAAAGCACGAGCGATCGTAATCAATTGTCGTTGTCCTTGAGAAATATTGCTTGCTTCTTCATTAAGGACTGTATCATATCCTTCAGGCAATTTCCGCACAAAGTCGTCGACATGGGCCGCTTTAGCCGCTTCGATCACTTGTTCTTTCGTCGCTTTGTCATTGCCGTAATGAATATTGTCATAGATGGATCCTGTAAATAACCAGGTATCTTGCAGAACCATTGAGATATTGCTGCGCAACTCGTCTCGGGTCAAGTCTCTGGTGTCTTTGCCATCGTAGCGAATGCTACCGCCGGAAACATCATAGAAACGTTCCAGCAAATTGATCAACGTCGTCTTCCCAGCACCGGTAGGTCCAACAATGGCCACCATTTCTCCGGCTTTGACGTCTAAATTAAAGTCGGTCATCAATAAGTTGTCTGGAGTATAACCGAATTGAACATGGTCAAAGCGAACTTTATAGTCACTTTCTTCCACTGGTAATCCAGAAGGTTCATCTGACATTTCTTCTTCATCCAAGACTTCAAAGACCCGTTCAGCAGAAGCGACGGTCGATTGGATCGTATTCAATAAGCTAGCGATTTGCGTGATTGGTTGTGAGAATTGGTTCGTGTATTGCAAGAATGCTTGTACATCCCCCAATGTCATGTTCCCATTTGCTACTTTGATCCCACCAAGAACGGCAACAAAGACGTAGCCTAAGTTCTTGATAAAGTTCATCAACGGCATAATGATGGCAGAAATGAACTGCGCTTTCCACCCTGCACTGTACAGACGATCATTTTCTTCTTCAAATACTTTTTGATCGGCTGCTTCATGGTTGAAGGTTTTGACAACGGTATGACCGCCATAAGTTTCTTCAACCTGATTATTCAATAATCCTAAGCTCTTTTGTTGTGCAGCAAAGAATTTTTGTGATTTTGGTGCGACGATCATCACGACGATCAAGCTTAGTGGAACTGTTGCCAATGCCACTAATGTCAATTGCCAACTGATTGTCAGCATCATCCACAAGACACCGACTAAAGTAACAATACTGGTGATAAATTGGGTCAAATTTTGTTGGAGTGTGCTGGCAATATTATCCATATCATTGATTGCCCGTGACATAATGTCCCCGTTTGAATGGGTATCATAGTATGAGATTGGCAACCGATTCATTTTTTCTTCTAAATCACGACGCAATTCATAAACAGTCCGTTGAGATACACGGGTCATAATGAACTGTTGCATAAAATTGAAGACGGCAGAAATAACATACATGCCAATGGCAATCATAATGATTTTGCCGATTTTATCAAAATCGATTGGAAATTCAGTGACGGTCTGCCCAGCTTTCATTTGCTGTGCCCCCACCATCACACCTTTAAAGATTTCCGTCGTTGCTTCCCCTAAAATCTTTGGGGTTTGAATCTGGAAGATCACGGCTGCGATCGCTAAAACAAAGACTGAAATGATCGCGATGGAACGTTTTGACATATACCCAAACAGTCGTTTTACCGTTCCCCAGAAATTTTTTGCTTTTGGTCCTTTCGCTCCGATGTTGCGCCCTGGGCCACCACCCATCGGTCCGCCACCGCGGGGTGCTTGGTTTTTCCGTTCACTCATGCAACATCCTCCTCTCTTAATTGAGATGATACGATTTCTTGATACGTTTGGTTTGTAGCCATCAATTCTTCATGGGTGCCTTTGCCTACAAGCTGTCCTTCATCAAGGACAAGGATCGTGTCTGCATCCATGACTGTACTTACCCGTTGGGCAACAACAACCATAATGCTGTCTTTCATGTCTTTTTTCAATGCAGCCCGCAGCTGCGCATCGGTCTTAAAGTCCAGTGCTGAGAAAGAATCATCAAAAACATACACATCGGCTTGTTTAACTAACGCCCGGGCAATAGCCAACCGTTGACGTTGACCACCAGAGAAATTGCCGCCACCTTGTTCCACGTGACTGTCCAATCCCTCACTCAAATTCGCAACAAAATCTTTGGCTTGTGCGATTTCTAATGCTTTCCAAATTTCTTCATCTGTCGCATCTGGTCGGCCGTATTTCATGTTTTCACGAATCGTCCCGGTAAACAAGACTGCTTTTTGGGGCACAAAACCGACTGAATCCCGCAAATTGTGTTGCGTTACTTCAGCGATATTTACACCATTGATGCGTATCGCTCCGGATTCAATATCATAGAGCCGGGGTAATAAGTTGACCAATGTCGTCTTCCCAGAACCTGTCCCACCAATGATTGCCACGAAATCACCGGATTTGGCTTGGAAATCAATGTCTTCCAAGGCCAATTTTTCGGCGCCATGGTAACGATAGTTGACATGGTCAAACGCAAGAGTTGCTTGATTGCCTTTCAATTGAATCGTTTTTGGTGCTTTATCATCGACGATTTCTTCTTCTTCGTCTAATACTTCATTGATCCGATCCGCAGAGGCTTGGGCTCTTGGAACCATCACGAAGATCATCGACAGCATCATGAAACTAATCAAGATTTGCATAGCATACGTCATAAATGCGATCAAATTCCCAACTTCCAATGTCATTTCCGCAATATAATGTCCGCCGAACCAAGTGATCGCGATATTGGTACCACTCATGATCAATGTCATCAAAGGCATCATTAGCGCTACGATCGTATTTACTTTGATAGCTGTGTGGGTGTAGTCCTTATTGGCTTCATCAAAACGATTGGCTTCGTAGCCGGTCTTGTCGAAAGCACGAATGACCCGCACACCGGTCAATCCTTCACGGAAGACCAAGTTCAAACGGTCGGTTTTCTTTTGCATGCTCTTGAAGAGTGGCACAGCAAAATACATGATTCCCCCAACCAAAACGATCATGATTGGAATGACCACTAGGAAAATTCTGGTTAATTGTGCATCTTTTTGATAAGCTAAGAAACTCGCACCGATCAAAGTGATAGGTGCATTGATCATCATTCGTAAGAACATTTGCGCCACCATTTGAATTTGGTTGACGTCATTGGTCGTCCGAGTGATCAAAGAAGCGGTACCGAATTTATCAAAAGAGCGCGCAGAAAAGTTTTCTACTTTTTCATAAATATCTGTCCGCAATTTTTGTCCTAATTTTTGGGATTCCCTAGTAGCAAAGAAAGTATTTCCTAATGCCGCCAGGATACTGATCAATGAAAATCCGATCATTAAAAAGCCGGTGCGCCAGATATAATCAATGTCGCCTGTCGCCACCCCATTATTAATGATATTCGACGTTAATGTCGGTAAGTAGAGGTCTGCCACTACTTGTACGATCATAAAAGCAACGGCCATCAGTGCCGAAACGATCGATACGCGTTTAATCAACTTTGTCATTCTTTTCCCCTCTTTCTTTTTGTGCGCCATCTCTTAGCCAGCTGATTTTGTTATTGAAATCCGCCATCGCTAGCGAAGGATCATAGGCTGGATTCTCTGCTAATTCCCGATAGGCTTCGGCAATCGTAGAAAAAACCGTGTGCATCAGCAGTTGAACAAGCATTTTTAGTTCATGATCATCCTTGACCCGTAACAGGTCTTTGTCGATTTCAACAAAAAATTCTTCTTCCCACTTCTGTCTTGCTTCTTGATGCTCTTGATGAGAGCCGTATAACGGTTTTTTATGGATATCCGGCATGACTTTACGCAAAGAACGGTAATCCATACTCATGAAGAGATTGCGATAGAATTTCGCATTTTTTCCTTCTAATACTTCTTCGATCATCCGAGAAAAATACCATTCAAACCCAGCAAATAAATCACCTTTTTCATGTTGAATGGACCGAATCAAATCTCGTTGGCTGTTTTTTTTCAACGTATGAAAATAATAGTAGTACAAGTCTTCCTTGTTCTCAAAATACTGATAAAAACTTCCCCGAGGGATTTCCGCATCTTTGATGATATTGGCGATTGAAGCGTCCTTCAGCGGCACCCGAGAAAATTCTTTTTTAGCGGCGCTTAAAATGCGTTTTTGCTTGTCTATTGGTAAGTGGAAAAACGTATCTGTCGGCATCGTCATCTCTCCTTTCAGTTCAAACGATAAATGACAACTTTCATCATGACAGGTTGTCATATGACACTGTGTCATTATACACCCCTCACTATAGAATGCAAGTAAAAAAATTGGACTTTTTTATGAAATTCGCCTTCTTCACTAAAAACAAATTGGCTTGATGATTTCCTTTACTTGAAAATAGCATTTTCTCTTTTTTTCTGAAAATAAAAAGAGCAGCGGCTCATTCCTGCGATAGGAAGCCACTGCACAATATTTTTTTCAAAATTTAAATAACAACTATTTTTTCTTTCTAGACCAAAGGATCCAACCTACTGCCACCAGCAAAACCACCCCGATGACGGGCAAGAACCAACTGACCGTCTCGCCTGTTTTTGGTAATGCGCGACTATCTGAAGTTGCCCCCTCCACCTCTGCTTTGCTGGAGGTAGTTGTTTCTTCAGTAGCAGGTGCTGACGTTTCAGAAGCGGTGGTACTCTCTATGGTACCCTCTGTGGGTTCTGAAGATGCAGGTAAATAATGGCCTTGATTCACCGCATACATGATCCAGCCAATTCGTCCAGGAAACAACGTATCTGAACCACTTGCCGCTACTTCTTGGTCTAAGTGTGACAAAATCGATGTCAGCCATTCATCCGAAACCGGCTGGTCGAATGAAATATATATGCCATTTGTTGGATAAAGAACTTTCAAATACGTTTGCAATCGATCCAAGTCTGGGATCATTGCTGCAAAAGAGGAATAGCTGCTGGGATCAAAGGCTAGCTGCGGTTCAATCGTCTCCCAAGACAAGATCTGGTCGATAAAGAGAGCGCGAACAATCCGGGCAAAATAGCCGATGTCCATCCCCATCACATCCTGGCTGTATCGTAATGCCAATGTTTCTGCATCCTTTAATTGCTGATCCGTCAATTGGTCTAATTCAGCTTGTGTAAAGGCAGTAACACTCCCATCGGTGATGCCTCTAGTAAAAGCAGATCGCAGATCACTTTGTTCTGTGATCGTTTCAGCTGTTGGACTTGCTTGGACACCCGTTTGAGCAACAATGGCTTCTACCACGTCCTCAGGCTGGGTTTCCACAACTTCACTACTTTGTACAGTATCAGCTGTTGCTGTCACTGTATTCGAAACCGTCGATTCTGTTGAAAGGATTTCCTCCGTTGATTGCGTAGATTGAATCGTTTCCGATGCTCCCGTCGCCTCATCTGCAATGGCAGTTATCGGTAAAAGCAATAAGCAACTCATAAACCATAGACTCTTTTTCATTTCTCTACCTCCTCGGTCTTCCTTTGTAACACAAATGTAACACAACAGTAAATTATCTGCAATGTAAAAAGAAACTTCCTTAAGAAATTTAAAAGATATTCAAGCAATGTTACGAACCGCTTATCCGATTAAAGCGAGACAACAAAACCCGCATCCTCTAAGCTTCCGTTAACAGGTCGTCAACGGTGAGCATTTTAAAGGATACGGGTATTGAAGAAATCGTTGCTATTAGGCATTTTTTTATAGAGCCGTTTATTTTACTTGGAGGGTCATCACAGGAGTTCCACTTGTCACAGACCCATTCGCCGTCATTGTTTCCGAGTCCACTTTTTCCATATTGGTAAGTACCACAAGCATCTCGGCTGCTTTCTTATGAGCTGCCAATTCTGCCAAATCAACTTCAGCAATTTGTGTAGCGGCCGTGACTTGCTGCCCTTCCTTCACGAGGATCTTAAAGGGCTTGCCTTGCAGTTCAACGGTATCGACTCCCATATGCAGTAAAATTTCCAACCCATTGGGTGTCGTGATTCCGATAGCGTGTTTCGTTGGGAAAATCGTTGTCACAGTCCCTGCTGCCGGCGCAAAGATTTTTCCATTTTCAGGGGCTACAAAATAACCGTCACCCATCATTTTTTGAGAAAAAACGGGATCACTTGATTCTGCGATTTCATGGACTGTTCCTTCAGCCACCGCATATAGTTCAATGGTTTCAGGTGCTGCAGCCGTTACTGGTGTCGTAGCCGCAGTTGGTGCATCCGCCACTTCTTCAACAGCATTGACAGCAGCTAAACGGTCTTTAGGAATCCCAAAGAAGTAAGTAGCCACAAAACCACCTGCGTAACCAGCTAACAACCCAAAGATATAGCCTAACCAGCGACCGTTGGCAATCAACGGAATCAATGCGACGCCAGAAGGGCCGATAGCGGTAGCGCCGATATTCGACAATGCACCTATCACTGCCCCACCGATACCGCCTCCGATACAAGCCGTAATGAATGGCCGACCTAGTGGCAATGTAACACCGTAGATCAATGGTTCGCCAATACCTAAAATTCCTACTGGTAACGCGCCTTTGATCATTTCAGAAAGCTCTTTATCTTTTCTTAGGCGAATCCAAAGGGCGAATGCTGCCCCTACTTGACCAGCACCAGCCATCGCTAAGATTGGCAATAACTGGGTGCTGCCAGTTGCTTCGATCATTTGAATGTGGATCGGAGTCAAGATTTGATGAAGACCGAACATAACCATTGGTAAGAAGGTGGCTCCTAACACAAAGCCAGAGAAAGCACCGCCGACATTCAATACCCAATTGATTGAGCCAACCAAACTGTCTGAAATAAACCCAGCTAATGGCATGATCAAAAAGATCTCTGCCAAACCGATGGCTAATAAACACAAGGTTGGGGTAACGATGATATCAATGGCTTCTGGAATCACTCGGTGCAAAACCGTTTCCAGTTTTGCCAGCAACCAGACTGCGAAGATCACCCCGATGATCCCTCCTTGGCCAGCCGCCAGAGCATCTCCTGTAAAAAGGTTGGTGATGGGGGCGTCGGGATTCATTCCCGTCAATAAGACCACCGACCCGATGACACCACCTAGTGTTGGATTTGCTTTGAACACTTGGGCGGCATTGACACCTGTGAAGATCACTAAATAAAAAAACATCCCGTTTTTCAAAATATTTAAAATCATGACATAATAATTCCAGGTGTCGCCGTTGATCATACCGGCAGTAATCATGTTTGTCATAACAGAAGCAATACCAGCGACTAGACCAGCACCGACAAACGCTGGGATCATTGGGACAAAAATATTTGAAATATCTTTCAATACGGACTTGATGGGTGATTGTTTTTGTTTGGCTTTTTGAGCCGCTTTCATTTCAGCTGCTTTCGCATTGACGGCCTCTTTGCCACTGGTAGCTGCTAAGGGAATTTCCTGTCCTAAATCGACACCAGCTTGTGCCGCCATGGCATTGGCTACTTTGTTGACTTTCCCAGGACCGATGATCACTTGCAGCTGCTCATCGTTCACCACCCCTAAGACGCCAGGGATGTCTTGTAACCCTTGTTTGCTGACCTTACTCTGGTCGCGGACCGTCATCCGAACCCGCGTCATACAATGGGTCACAGAGGCAACATTCTCGATGCCGCCGGATGCCTGAAATATTTTCTCTGCGAGTTGTTCAACTGTCAATTCTTCTTTTGCCATTGATCTTTTCCTCCTAACCTTCTAACGTTCCTTTGACAAACCCCTCTGATTGAGCCAACTTGGCAGCCGCTTCGTCTTTTTCACTATTGGTAAGCAGCATAACGATCGCTAGTTTTACGTTCTGATCGGCTTTTTCAAAATAAGCTGTCGCAGTGGCATAATCTGCATCAGTCGCTTGCATGATGATTCGTTTCGCACGTTCAACCAGTTTATCATTCGTTGGCTTAACATCAACCATTAAATTATTGTACACTTTTCCGATCCCTACCATCGAAATCGTGGAAATCATGTTCAAAATCAATTTTTGAGCAGTCCCTGATTTTAATCGTGTCGATCCGGTAAGAAATTCTGGTCCGCATTCCACCTCGATGGGGAAATTGGCATGTTTTGAGATTTCTGCCTGTTTGTTGCAGGCGATCGTTCCGGTTGTCGCACCAATTTCCTTTGCGTAATCTAGCCCGCCGATAACATAAGGCGTACGACCACTGGCTGCGATGCCGATCACCATATCCTTTGCCGTCAACTTCAGATCTATCAAATCTTGACGGCCTAATGCAACAGAATCTTCTGCTCCTTCGACGGCTACCGTCATTGCTTCTTCACCGCCAGCAATCAATCCAATCACCATGTCAGGAGAAACGCCAAAGGTAGGCACACATTCAGCAGCATCTAAAACCCCTAGTCGTCCACTGGTACCGGCACCCATGTAAATCAAGCGGCCACCTTTTTTAAAGGCTTGAATCGTTTGCTCAATCACTTTTTCAATGCTGGGCAGTTCCTTTGCAACGACAGCAGCGACTTTCTGATCTTCGGCATTCATTTTCTGACAGGCCTCTGCCACCGTCATTTCATCTAAACCAAACGTGGCTGTATTTCGTCGTTCGGTCGCTAAATTTTCTAAATCTATCTTTGTCATTTCATTCATCTCTTTCTATTTTGAATCGCATTCCTGCTTTGATTTGTTGAAGTAATGGCAAATCTTCTTCGATCACTTGTGCTGCAACATTGACTTTGTCATCCGCCGGCAGGATTCGCTTACAAATTTGGATTTCCCCCATATAGCGTAAATAGTCTTGATTGTCGATTGTCACCGCTCCGATCCTACGCGTTTGTGCAGGTTCTGGAGAAATCAACGGCACTTCGGCAAAACGGGCATTCCCACTGCGGATCACGTCCCGTGCTTCATCTTGCCGATTCTCATGCTCTCCTAGGACGTAGGAATAATAGGCAGAACCAATGTCCTTTGTCCGTAGAAGCACCGTCTGATCGGCTAGATAGGAACCAAATTGCTTCAATGAAGCAGCACTCACGATCCCATCACCAATGTAAACAGCATCCACTGCACAATCATTCAGCAATTCTAACGCTGCCGCAAAAGGAGGCAGGTCGCGATGGGCTTCCAATGTCGGCAATCCTTGGTAAAGAGGGCCTCTTTTCTTGGCATCTCCTGCAACAAAGGCCTGAACAAGAAAACCTTGTTGTTTTAGCCACTGATTTTTAGCCTGAAACCATTCTTTGTCTAATCCTGTCTCCGGACGCGGATAGTAATTGTGCCAAGCTTCTAGATTAGAAAAGTCTGCCTGATAGGCCTTCAACTCGTTCATATCTTTTTCAGTCAATGTACTCGCATTTAAACTGATAGTTATTTTACGAGATAACTGAGCGATGGTCTGATTGTCGATGGCGTAATCCATTCGCAGTCCAGTAACTCCCCGATCCGTTAGTTCATTTAACTCATTATAGGAAAACCCTGCTTTAGCCAGTGCTTCTCCTGAAATATCCACCATTAGTGATAACCGATTCTTTTTCGCTATTTCCCCAAGGATTGTCAAGCGTTGGCGATAACTGGCCGCATCCTCTTCAGGTATATGCATGGAAGTAAATATGCCAGTAAAACCTTGTAGGGCCATTTCTTCAATGGTGGCAATCTCTGCCGCACGCCAGTCGGTATTCATAAATACTGAAAACCCAAACAATTTTGTTTCCTCCTTTCTGGTACCGTTTTCTATAGATCGATTATACAATGGTCTTTTCCTTTTTGCAACTATATTTCACGAATAATATTAATAAATAGAAACATAGTTTCACAACTACGCTATTTTTTAAAAAAAGGTTACTCCTTAAACTTTCTAATGCTGTTCAGCCATTTGTTGTGGTACACTTTATAAAGAGTCAATGAGCGAATCTTTACATAGTAGGAGGAATCACATCATCAATGATTACAATGGATGATATTATCCGCGAAGGTAACCCGACTTTGCGCGAAGTAGCAAAAGAAGTTCCCTTTCCATTAAGTGAAACGGATGTTCAATTAGGAAAAGACATGATGGAGTTTCTGGAAAATAGTCAAGATCCAGTGAAAGCAGAAGAGCTGAACTTGCGAGGCGGTGTTGGATTAGCGGCACCTCAACTAGACATTTCCAAAAGAATCACTGCTGTTTTAGTCCCTAGCAGCGACCCTGAAAATCCAGAGCCTGAATTCAAAGATGTGCTGTACAATCCAAAAATCCTTAGCCATTCAGTACAGGAGGCTTGTTTAGGTGATGGAGAAGGCTGTCTGTCTGTGGACCGAGAAGTACCTGGTTATGTCGTACGACATGCCCGAATCACGATCAGCTACTATGATATGCAAGGCAAAAAGCAAAAAGTTCGCTTGAAGAACTACCCTGCCATCGTTGTTCAGCATGAGATCGACCATTTGAATGGTGTGATGTTCTATGACCACATCAATGAAAAAAATCCGTTCTCATTAAAAGAAGGTATTTTAGTGATTGATTAACTAAAACAAACAAGAGCGCACCCCCAAGTGGGAATGCGCTCTTGTTTGCTTTAGTTGTCATTCATTAGGATTAATTTCCCTTTGCCAAGCTGGCTTTGTGATCCGCTTTGATTTGAGTCAATAATTCCGGATTTTGATAAAGATCGATGGCGGTCAGTGCCAGTAATTCTGCTGCAACGGCAATCGAGTTTAATCCTTTGGTACTGCGGGCAGCCGCTTTAAATTCTTCGGAGTGACCAGCAATGTATTCATCTGAGATTGAGACTGTCGGTTGGATCGTAGGGATCACTTGGCTGACGTTCCCTACGTCTGAAGAGCCTAAACTTGCTTTTTCTTCCACATCGATCTCAGCTTGAGGAACCCCTGCTTCTTCGGCATGAGCAAAGAAAAGTTCATCAAAACTAGGGGTTACGATCACATCGTCGACGGAATTTTGGAAGAGCCCAAATTCATATGTTGCGCCGGTTGCCAACGCTGCACCTTTAACGATGTTCTCTACTTTTTCATAAACTTCATTTAGTGTTCCTCGATTGGCTGCTCGTAAATAAAAGCGACCAGCGGCATATTCCGGTACAACATTCGCTGCCACCCCTCCATCAGTGATCACTCCGTGAATGTTGACATCTTTCGGCAAATGAAGACGCAAGCCGTTGATGCCATTAAAGACTTGGATCAACGCTTCTAATGCATTGATGCCTTTTTCCGGAGCTGCTGCCGCATGGGATGCCCGACCGTAAAATTTGATATCGACAGGATCATTGGCTAAAGATGCCGTCGTTTTGCCATAGCGATAAGCTGGATGGACACACAATGCAGCATCGACATCCTCAAAAAAGCCTTCTCGCACGAAACTGCCCTTCGCTGAACCATTTTCGCCCCCTTCTTCACCCGGAGTCCCATATACGCGGATTTCTCCGCCTAATTCATCGACATAAGGTTGCAATGCACTTGCTGCCAAAACCGAATAGGTGCCAAAGAGATTGTGGCCACAGGCGTGACCGATCCCGGGTAGTGCGTCATATTCTGCCAAAAAGGCTAATGTTGGGCCAGGCTTGCCGCTTTGATAGCGAGCATCGAAGCCGGTGCGATGGCCAGCTACATCTTTTTTCACGGTGAACCCTTCTTTTTCTAATTGGGCAATCAGCGCATCAGCTGAATAAAACTCATAGTTACTGACTTCTGGATGCTCGTGGATATCTAATGCAAGTTCTTGGTATTCCGGTAAGCGTTGTGCGATAAATTCTTTAATGGAAGTTTTTACAGTCGTTGTCATATATTTTTTCTCTCCTCGTCTAAGTGAATAGAAATAATTCCGTTTTTTTCGTTTCTTCTTTAAAAGAAAAGGCAGCGATTCTTGTGATCCCCTGCTTTACTTTGCGCCAAATGTTTCCCAGGCAGGAACACTCGAACCTTTCGACGTTTCTTCGATAACTTTCTTTGTTTCATCTGTTTGGTAAGCAGCAACAACTTTTTGATACACTTCGTTGTCTTGGTCTTCTTTGCGGGCAGCGATGATATTGACATACGGACGCGCAGTCTCATCGACAGGCTCTAAGAAAATTGCATCTTCTTTTGGAACAAATCCAGCATCCACAGCCATGCCGCTATTAATGACGGAAATATCAACATCTGATAATGCGCGGGCTGTTTGAGCCGCATCCAACTCAGTGATGTTCAAGTTTTGTTTATTTTCCGTAATATCTGAAACCGTTGGTGTCTGTCCTGCTGCTTCATCGACTTTGATCAAGCCAGCGCTTTGCAACAATAATAATGCACGGCCGCCATTGGTGACATCATTTGGAATCGCCACTTTCGCACCCTCTTTTAGCTCACTAACGTCTTTTACTTTATCTGAATAAATTCCCAGTGGGGCATTGACTGTATTACCGATAGAGACAAGATCCGTGCCGAATTCTTTATTGTAATTATCCAAAAAGAACTGATGTTGAAAAGAATTCAAGTCAATGGAACCATCTGCCAACGCCGCATTCGGCTGATTGTAATCAGAAAACTGGACATATTCTAAATTGATGCCTTCCTCTTTCAACCGATCTTTGACATCATCCCAAACATCTGTGTCGGCACCGATCAATCCAAGTTTGACGGTTACTTCTTCTTTCGTATTAGCAGCGCTATTGCTGCACCCAGTAATAAATAATAATGCCGCTCCAACAACGATTGCTTTAAGTAATTTTTTCATTTTCTTCCTCCAATAGTTTTCACTTTTTTTGCACCTTTTTAATGGCTAACTTTTTTTACTAACAGGTTACTGACAAATTGACTGAAAAACACCAAGACTAAAATAATCAGTGTCGCCATGATGGTCACATCATTTTGGAATCGATTATAGCCGCGGGTAATGGCCAAATTTCCTAGCCCGCCGGCACCAACTGCCCCAGCCATGGCGGTCAATCCAATCACATTGATAATCGTTAAAGCCGACACGCGAATGATTCCTGCCAATCCTTCCGGTAAATAGACTCGCACAATAATTCCCAGTGGACTGGTTCCCATTGCTTCTGCCGCTTCAATGACCCCGGGATCAACTTCTAATAGAGCAATTTCGATTTGACGAGCAAAGAAAGGAATGATTCCTGCAATCAATGGTACCAAAGCAGCTGTTTCTCCTATCGTCGTTCCTACGATCAAGCGAGTCGTGGTTCCCAATAAAGCCAATAGAATAATGAAAGGGATCGAACGTACGATATTGATGATTTTATCCAACAGCTCAAACAATCCACGGCTTTCTAGGATACCTCCTGGTCGAGTCACAACCAGAACAATTCCCAGAATGATTCCTAAAATCCCTGCAATCAGTGCTGTCCAAAAGGTCATGTATAAGGTTTGGATCGTTGCTGCTACAAATTCGTCTGAGAGCGCAACGACATTTGGAAAATACCGTTCAAAAAAAGTACCCATCTAAAATCCTCCTTCAATCACATTATTCAAAGGTTCTGCGTGATTTTCTTTAATGATATTGGTGTAAACCCCTTGTTCAGCGAGAAAATCTAATGCCCGTTTGCGTTGCCCATATTCCCCTGACAGGCTGACGATCAAGCTGCCGATAGGAACATCTTGTAAAATTTCTACATTTCCGTAGAGAATATTTGTCGTTACTTGATAGCGGCTATACAGTTGAGCGATCAATGGTTCATTGGTCTGGTCCCCAACATAGGACAATTCCACCAGCCATTCGTTTTTCGCCAGTGAAGAAAATTTCGCACTGCCAAGAATCGTTTCCAATGCTTGGTCAATATGAGTAGCCGTCCGAATAAAGTCTTTTGTCAGCGATTTTGTCGGTTGGCTAAAGATTTGCACGCTCTTTCCTTGTTCAATGATCTCGCCATTTTCCATGACAGCGACTTTATTACAGATTTCTTTCACCACTTGCATCTCGTGAGTGATGATCACGATCGTCAACCCTAATTTGCGATTGAGTTTTTTTAATAATGCCAATATTTGTAAGGTTGTCTTGGGATCAAGGGCACTGGTGGCCTCGTCACAGAGCAAAATCTCTGGATCATTGGCTAACGCTCGTGCGATGGCCACCCGCTGCTTTTGTCCCCCTGAAAGTTGACTAGGAAACGACTGTGCTTTTTCTTCCAATCCAACCAATGACAATAATTCCGTCACTTTTTGACGACGTTCCTGTTTGGAAATTCCTGCATATTTCAAGGAAAAATCCACGTTGTCAAAGACATTCCGACTGTCCATCAAATTGAAATGCTGAAAGATCATCCCAATCGTTTTCCTTTTTTCTCTTAATGCTTTCGCCGGTAATGCCGTCAATTCCGTCTGGTTGACTACGACGCTCCCTGAGGTTGGTCGTTGCAATAAATTGATCACCCGTACCAAGGTACTTTTCCCAGCACCGGAGTAGCCGACGATCCCATAAACATCGCCTTTATCCACTTCTAATGACACATTTTTCACCGCTTGGACCGTTTCCTTGTTTGGTTGTGTGAAGGTCACCGTTATATCCTTTAATGAAATCATTTTTTTCCTCCTTTTTGTATTACCGATTATTTCGTGATTCGAGTTTGAGTAATGACGTTACCTTGTAGAGCCACTATTCATCATCTGCTTGTCTACTCGCTTCGCCTACAGTTGCTTCTAAGCGAAGAACTTGCATGGGCTTCGCCCAATCGCAGTGATTCAGGGTGGGGTTACTACGCTCCCTCACGGTCACCTACTACTGCTCATCATCTGCTCGTCTACTCTACGCTTCGCCTACAGTTGCTTCTAAGCTGACGCTGAGAAGAACTTGCATGTCATGCTACGCATGCCAGTCGCAGTGATTCAGGGTGGGGTTACTACGCTCCCTCCGGTCGCCTACTACTGCTCATCATCTGCTCTGGGCGAAGCCCAATCGCAGTGATTCGCAGCAAAAAGGCGTCCTCAAGCGAACCATGATTGGTTTGCTTGAGGACGCCTTTTTGCGTGTTACCACCTCAGTTTAAGCTATACTCGCATATAGCTCCTCTTCAAGTACGATCATACTCTAGCAAGATAACGGATGCTGCCGTCGCCGCCTTGCATGATTGCTCGGGACGAATCACTCCTTGGCCATTTTCCAAAATTTGTTTCCTGCTTCTTTTCAGCTACCGAAGCTCTCTGTCTAGGAACATTCCTTTTGTACTTACCAATTCATCGTGTTGACTCTATTTTTTTGTCGCTTTTTGTGTTCACTACTCGTTGAAAACAAAAAAAGCCCTTTTACCAGCATCTGCTGATAAAAGGACGATCACTCGTGTTACCACCTTTTGTTCAGAAGGTTTCCCTTCCCTCACCCCAACGTCTATCAAGAAAATCCTATCAAGAGATTGGTGCTCCTTTTAACGGTAGAGCAGCTTCCGTGATTGCCTACTTATCGACAATCAATCCTCCAAGGCCATTTTTCATCGTTTCAAACTTAACTCTTTCCACCAACCAGAGTCTCTCTTTAAAGTATCCACGGTTACTTTCCTTATCAACAGATAGTTATTCTTGTTGAAATGTACTTTACCGGAAAAAAAGGGCCTTGTCAATCAGAAAACTATTTTTTTTCAGAATTTTTCGGCAATGGGAAAATCTGGGCATAGCGATCTTGCCAAATTTCCTCATACCAGTGAATGATCTCAGCAGCTGACCAGCCTTTGGAAGCATAGGTGGTGGTTGCCTGCTGATACAAAACATTCTGATACCCTAATCCGTGGGCAAATTTGATGGAACCATCCATACAAAATTCAGTTTGCGCACCGATCCATTCGATGCTGCCAACATGATGCTGTGTCAACAAAGACTGTAGCGAGGTATGAAAAAAACTATTCGCATGTGTTTTGCGCAAAAACAAGTCGGTTGCTTGCACAGCTAGGTCCGGATGTAGGAGCCACTCGTCTGTTTGATAGCCGAGTTCTTCCTCCTCATGCTGGGCAAATAGAATGGGGCGTTGCGCATGACGGTAAGTTTGGATCCGCTGATTCGCAAATGTCAGCAGTGAATCGAGATGGTCCAGTTTAGTGCCGTTAGTCGAACAGACACCTTTTTGCAAATCAACGATAATCAGAATATCTTGCATCTGCGGCTCCTTTAATTTTGGTATAAGATTCCTTTGTCCGCCAACAATCGCTTGGCTTGCTCTAAATCTTCTGCTTCTTGGTAGCGTAATGTATGGAGATGGATCCCATTGGTCAAATCAGAAAGCAGGCGGGCTTGTGAATGCTGGTATTTCCGCATAAAATCAGCCACATCCTGTTCTGTTTTGATTCGCAGATTTCCGGTTAATTCTCCATAAATTTCATGTTCAACGATCACATCAATGACTTCGATTCCGCAAGACACAAAGGTCAGCAGTTCTTCTTCGGTTTGTTCCGGCCGGTGTTGTACGGCAAGTTTACTGACATGACCTGTCTCACTTGCTTCTAAGCGATACCCGCGAGCGGTAGCTACGATGTCCTCACCTGCTGCCCGCAGAAGGGCAATATCGCCAACGATGATTTGACGGCTAACCCCTAATCCTGCCGCTAATTTACTGGCACTGATTGGCTTCTCGGCGGTCTGTAATTCTTTGATAATTGCTTCCCGACGTGTTGCTCCATCCATCCTTATCCCTCCAATTGATTCTTTTGATAAGTGCGAGAATGTTCCATGATCGACTCAAAGGTTGCGACGATTGTTTCTTCAAATGCTTTGTTGGAAACGGACTGGCGAACATTGTTCAAAACCGCTTCTTCTCGTGATTCATCTAAAACCGCTGTCTGTTCCTGTTTTTTCCATTGCAGGATTTCACTGACTGCAGTCATGCGTTTTTCTAATAATTCGGTGAGTTCCCGATCGATCGCATCGATGGTTGCCCGCTGCTGATCGATGGCAGCGATTTCTACTGTTGGATCAGCAGTCACTGACTGTGAACCTGATTCACTGGTTTCGCCCACATCAATGGTTTTAATGATCCGAGCGGGATTTCCAGCGATCACTACATTGTCAGGAAATGATTTCGTAACAACACTGCCAGCACCAACGACTACGTTGTTTCCTAAACGAACACCGGGAAGGATGACTGCACTGCCGCCGATCCACACATTGTCGCCAATCGTGATCGGCGCCCCGTACTCAAGACCGCTATTGCGCTTGACTGGATGCAATGGATGAGACGCAGTAAAGAGACGAACATTGGGGGCTAGCATACAGTTATCGCCAAATGTGATCGGACAAACATCTAAAAAGGTGCAATCATAATTGGCGTAAAAATTCTTGCCAACGGAAATATTATATCCGTAATCGAACCGCACATTTGGTTCGATATAAATACGCCCCGCTACTTGGCCAAACGTTTCTTTTAGTAGCTGTTCTTTGATCACCTCATCGGTTTCCCGATTGATCAAGTGCATTTGCTCTCTGGCAAATTTGCGATCGGCGACTAATTCTGGATCTGGTGAAAAATATAATTCACCAGCAATCATTTTTTCTTTTTCTGTACGTTCTGTCATCTTATGCCTCCATATTCTTTCATTTCTGATGCTCAATGGGCGAGTTTTGTAAAAACAGACTCGCCACTTGCTAAAACTTGCGGAATCCTTTGTTGTTCAAGCATGGTTTGGTTGATGATCAAGCAATTTTGGCTATCTTGATACTGCAATAAACCAGCAAAAGGATAGACTTGCAGGGATGTACCTACCACAACGACTAGTTGGGCATTGGCAACAGCTTCGATCGCTCCACTGATGGTATCTTCACTGAATCCTTCTTCATACAAGACGATCGCTGGACGAATCTGTCCGCCACAATCGACATGGTGCCAGTCTTTCAAATAGTCTTGCCAAGGAACTGCTGCGCCACATTGGCGGCAATAACACTGGTAAAGGTTGCCATGAAAATCAATGCGTTGCTTGCTCCCTGCCTGTTGATGGAGGCCATCGATATTTTGCGAAACCACCCAAACCTGCCGATCCTGAGCGAGTGCGGCCATTGTCCGATGAATCACGTTAGGTGCTGCCTCTGGATGGTAGAGATGTTTGACAAACTGGTAAAATTTTTCCGGCTCTCTGACCATACAAGTATGACTCAATAAATATTCCGGTGCTTCAATCCCTTGATAGATTCCTTTTAATGAGCGGTAATCCGGGATACCAGAAGGTGTGGAAACCCCTGCTCCGGTCAAAAAAGTAATGGACTCGGCAGCTTGGATCCTTGCGACCGCTGTTTCAATCGACACTAACATTCTGCTGAACTCCTTCCGCGCTTATTCTACTGTTTATAGTATACCTAATTTAGTATACCTAATTTCACTTTTTTTTATAACCATTCATCCTATTTTTTTCACAAACCTTTTCTGAAGAATCCTTTTGTGAAAAGGAAAGGCCCATTTGTAATTTTCAACTGATTTCATTCATTCTTTCATGACATTCTACAAAAAACGTGGTAAACTATTCTCGAATCAAAGTGAGGTGAAATACATTGGTAGCATCTATTATTTATTGGGCAATGATCATCATCAGTTTCGGTTGGTTGGCCGTTAGCTTGTACTTCTCTATTTTCTACTTGTCACGTAAAGAAAATGGAAATCTATGGGCGTTCGCTTTCTTAAATGTCATCACAGCAATCATTCAAGCAATCGTTCTAGTGGTTTATCGTACATTAGGTCAAGACTGGGGCGTTACACAATACTCAAGTCTCATTTATCTAGCACTAGGTTTATTAGTAGGTCTAACAGTTATTCAAGCTGTTTTAGGTCGTGAACCAAAAGCTAAAGTGGCTTAAAGTAGCCGAAAGAAAAGCAGTTCCCTTTTCCAAAGAAAAGAGGCTGCTTTTTTTGTTGAAAAGAATTGACAAATCCCCCTTTTTCTTCTACACTCGAATAAGTATTCAGTAATCATAATCAAATACGAGTATCCTTTAACATTTAGGTAGAGGTCGCGAGGTTCATTAATCCTGCTGAGTGGAGCAACACGTTAAAAGCAGTGCTAGGGAACATCGCCGAAACAAAATGATTCTTGCTTGAAGCATTTTGTTGGGACGCAAGTGAACAACTTGCGTACTGTCTTAGCTTGGCTAAGTTGCGCTATGTTTTGTGAAAGGTTTGTCGACGAAAAATTGTCAACAGCCGTTTTCCAATCATGGAGTACGGCTGTTTTTTGTTACCTTTGCCTGTCTGTGGTGCCACTCGTGAAAGGAAAGAGAAAATGAAGAAAATGAATTGGTTTTGGGCCGTTTTAGCCCTCTGTTTCACTGTTGTCAGTGTATCACTTCCTGCTTTGGCAGATGATCAGACCCCAGCAGATCAGTTTCGAGTTGGGATGGAAGCGGGATATGCCCCTTTCAACTGGACACAAACTTCCGATGCTCACGGAGCAGTGCCGATTTCCGGTGAAAAAGGTTCTGCCTATGCCGGCGGTTATGACGTTCAAATCGCTAAGAAAATCGCTGAAGGTCTGGGCAAAGAATTAGTGATCGTCAAAACGCAATGGGACGGCCTAGCGCCTGCCTTGCAATCAGGAACCATCGATGCGGTCATCGCTGGGATGTCCCCTACAGCCGAACGGCGGGAACAAATTGATTTTACCGATCCTTACTATGAATCGAACTTAGTTGTTGTTGTTCAAAAAGATGGCAAATATGCGAATGCCAAAAGCTTGGCTGATTTGACCGGTGCAAAAATCACCGCCCAATTAAACACGTTCCATTACACGGTGATCGATCAGATCCCTGAGGTACAAAAAGAACAAGCCATGAAAGATTTCTCTTCCATGCGGGTCGCTTTAGCTTCTGGCATCATTGACGGGTATGTCAGCGAACGTCCTGAAGGTGTGACTGCCACAGGAGCCAATCCCGATTTGAAAATGATCGAATTTGACAAAGGACAAGGATTCGAAACCAATCCAGAGGATGTTCAAGTTGCCGTGGGTATGCGCAAAGGAGATCCGGATGTTCAAAAGGTCAATCAAATTTTGGCAGGAATCCCTCAAGAGGAACGAACCAAATTGATGGATGCAGCCATTGCGGACCAGCCGGCGGATACCACTGGAGAATCCGCGAAACAAGGTCTGTTAGCTGATTTCAAAAAAATCATCGATGACTATGGCTCGCTGTTTTTACGAGGGGCAGGACTGACACTCTTCATCGCCATCGTTTCTACAGTTGTCGGTTTGTTGATTGGTCTATTAGTCGGTGTCTTTCGGACATTGCCAGCTGCTGAAAATCCAGTCAGCCGTTTCTTCCAAAAGTTGGTCAACGCCTTATTGACGATCTATATCGAAGTTTTCCGGGGCACACCAATGATGGTGCAAGCTATGGTTATCTTTTACGGAACCGCATTAGCGTTTGGTGTTTCCATGAATCGAACGGTTGCGGCATTGTTGATCGTTTCCATCAATACCGGTGCCTATATGTCTGAAATCGTCCGTGGTGGGATCTTTGCAGTAGATGAAGGCCAATTTGAAGCCGCACAAGCAATCGGAATGACCCACTGGCAAACGATGTTCAAAGTGGTCTTGCCGCAAGTGATGCGCAATATCTTACCTGCCACTGGTAATGAAATCATCATCAATATCAAAGACACTGCCGTGTTGAGCGTAATCAGTGTTGCCGATCTTTTCTTCCAAGGAACATCGGCTGCCGGAACCAACTATCAATACTTCCAAACATTTGCGATCATCGGTGCGATCTATCTTGTCTTGACAGTCTCTGCCACCCAGATTTTACGCCTTGTCGAACGCAAAATGGATGGCCCTAGTTCCTACGTCAAACTAGAAGATATCAACCCAGATTAAGGAGGAAGACAAATGTCAGCAATTATCGAAATCGATCATTTAAAGAAAAGTTTTGGCGACAATGTCGTTTTGAAAGACATTAGTCTTTCGGTCAATAAAGGTGAAGTCGTAACGATTATCGGCTCCTCCGGTTCAGGGAAATCCACATTGCTTCGCTGTATCAATCTCTTAGAAAAACCAACCAGTGGAAAAATTATCTATATGGGCGAAAATGTGTTAGAAAAAGGCTATAGCCTACCAAAATACCGGACACATCTAGGCATGGTCTTCCAGTCCTTCAACCTGTTCAATAATATGGATGTTTTGGAAAATTGTGTCACGGGCCAAGTTACTGTTCTAAAAAGAAATCGCGCCGAAGCAGAAGAAATCGCTCGGGAGAATTTGGAAAAAGTCGGTATGAGCCGCTACGTCAAAGCGAAACCAGCCCAGTTATCTGGTGGTCAGAAACAACGGGTAGCTATCGCTCGAGCATTGTCAATGGATCCTGACGTGATGTTATTCGATGAACCGACCTCCGCCTTGGATCCAGAGATGGTGGGAGAAGTTTTAAAAACCATGAATGCGTTGGCCCACACAGGATTGACCATGGTCATCGTGACCCATGAAATGGGCTTTGCTAAAGAAGTCTCTGATCGGGTGATCTTCATGGATAAAGGCGTGATTGCCGAAGAAGGGACGCCGGAAGAGATCTTTATTCATCCGAAAGAACAACGGACCAAAGAATTTCTATCCCGAGTACTTAATTGATTCCATACTAAACTAGGGTACAAGTTGCAGACGAAATGATTTAGAAGAACAGTAGACAGCTCTTACCATTGCGGTAAAGCACTGCCCGCTTGTCCTTGCCGAGTCGTTGTCTTGCTGCTTGTTCTCTAGTTTCTTTTTTTGGTCTTTGACTAACTAAGAGTTGCTATTTGATCGTTTTTTTGTTATTTTTTTTAAAACTAAAGAACTATAGGAGTAAATTTTTATGAAGAAAAAGTTACGCATTCAAGACTATTTGTACGTTGGTTCTATGTTGTTTGGTCTATTCTTTGGTGCAGGAAACTTGATATTCCCGGTGCATATGGGACAAGAAGCCGGCAGCAATGTGCTGCTCGCTAATCTTGGTTTCTTAGTGACTGGGATTGGGTTACCCTTTTTAGGGGTCATCGCATTCGGTCTTTCCCAAAGTACCGGGGTCTTCGAGTTAGCTTCACGGATCAATCGTCGTTATGCTATTATTTTTACGGTTTTACTTTATTTAGTGATTGGTCCTTTTTTTGCATTGCCTCGTTTGGCTACGACATCCTTTGAGATCGGTTTGGTTCCCTTCGTTTCTCCAGACCTCCAAGCCCCCTTATTGGCCTTGTTTTCCATTCTGTTTTTTGGCGCTGCCTGGTGGTTTTCTCGCAAGCCTAGTAAGATATTGGATTATGTAGGAAAATTTTTGAACCCGCTCTTTCTGGTATTGCTTGGCTTACTTTTAGTCTTTGCTTTTACGCAACCTATGGGTTCGATCCAAGAAGCCCCGGTTTCCCAGTTGTACCAAGAACACGCCTTCTTCACTGGTTTTACAAATGGCTACAATACACTGGATGCGCTAGCCTCTTTGGCTTTTGGGATCATTATCGTCACTGCGATCCGTAACATGGGCATCACCAAGCCCTCTGAAATCGCAAAAGATACGATTCTTTCTGGCTCTATCAGTATCCTTTTGATGGGAATCATCTATACATTACTCTCTTATATGGGAGCGATGAGCCTCGGAAAATTTGCGATCAGCGCCAATGGTGGGATCGCATTGGCACAAGTAGCGAATCACTACTTAGGCCGTGCCGGCAGTCTGTTGCTGGCATTGATCGTCATTTTAGCCTGTTTGAAAACAGCCATCGGGTTGATCACTGCGTTTGCTGAAACCTTTGCAGAATTGTTTCCAGCAAAAAGCTACTTGTTTTTCAGTGCTGTTGCCAGCATTCTGCCAGCAGTCTTTGCAAATGTCGGCTTGACGAAGATCATTGAATTCTCAACTCCCGTTCTGATGTTTATCTATCCATTGGCGATTACATTGATTTTGTTGGCGATCATCAGCCCGTTGTTCCAGCATCGTGCCAGTGTCTATCGCATGACGACGTATTTCACTTTGGTGGCAGCTATCATCGATGGCTTAAATGCGAGTCCAGCGATCCTTCGGGACACGACGGTCGTCCAATACCTCTTAAAAACAGCAGAGAAGTACCTGCCTTTCTTCGAGATTGGTATGGGGTGGCTGACACCCGCAGTTATCGGTTTCATCCTCGGTCTTGCTTGGGTTTGGTACAAAAAAGAACCGAAATCCGTCAAAAATCATTAATTCATTAAAAATGACCTACCAATTTTGCAAGGTAGGTCTTTTTTTTTGATAAAAGACTGACAGTTGAACTAAAAACAGGTACAATAGACCCATTAAAGGAGGATATTTATGTTTTACGAAGAACTTATGATGGATCCGCAGACGTTGATCAAATTTAAATTATTCCGGCGCATGCTTACTTTACAAAATCCAAATCATCCAATCGCGCAATTAGCTAAAGAAATGGATTTGAGCTATCAGCAAACATTTATTGAGCTAACTGAGATCGATCAGGATTTACACGAGTTGACCCCGGATCACTTGTCGATACTTGGACGTGGTGGCAAGCTGCAGCCCCAAAATATTGCGGCGACGATTGATGAGTACCGATTTTATCTTTTGAACAAGAGCGTACCATTTTTATATGTTCTTTATATGCTGAATGAAGAAAATCCGACGATTACGGATTTTTGTAAGAAATATGATGTCAGCCGTTCAACAGTATCCCGAAAATTCGAATATTTAAAGAATCATTTAAAGCAGTTTCACTTGCGTTTTACTTATACAGAATCCAATCTCGTTGGCGATGAGCGCTTAGCACGGCTTTCCTTGTTCAATATTATCTGGCTAGGTGTTCGAGGGATCAAATGGCCCTTTGCCGTTTCAGAATCTGATGCAGAAGCATTTGTCGATGCCTTTGCTAGCTATTTTCCGATTTCTCGTTCCTATCTAGGGAAGCTGGAATTAAAATATTTTGCTGCTCTGATCCTTTTGCGTATGAGAAAAGCCAACTTTGCTAAATACGATCGCCGCTATAATTTTTTGATGAAAAATAACCGCTATTATGATTTTAATCGCTTACGCGACACGTTAACAGCAGAAACTGAACTGACAGAAAAACAGCTTAAAGGAGAATCCAGCTTTATCTATCTCCTCTCGCAAATGCTGCCTTTCTACTTGTCTGAGGAAGATCCTTCTTTGCAACAGGCATTGGCTTTTTATACAACGAAGCAAAATCCGATCTATCCGCTGGTCTCAGATTTTCTTGCCCAGATGAAGCAAACTTATTTTGCTGAACAACAAGAGCTTTTGGACGATCCGATCCTGATTGGCAATCTGATCAATGCAGCTTTTGGCAACTATGTCTTCCGTCAACCCTTTCCTAATATCTATCGACTGCTTACGCCGTCAATGGATCACGGACTGCCGCAAGAACAATTGCATCAGCATATTGATCAATTTTTTACCGACTATCGCTCCGCGAACAATGTAGATTATATCAACGACATCAATCAAGAACAGTTTGCCGCGATGTTTACTCACGTCTTGCTGCCATTTTATGACAAGATCCGCTACTCCAACCGGTTGCATGTGGGTGTCGTTTTGGAAGACAACTTCTTACTTGTTCAATCACTTAATCAATTTCTGCAAGATTTGACCTTTGTGCAAGCAGATCCTTACGATCCGCAGCTAAAGGATACCTATGACTTGGTGATCAGTTCCAACCAATTAATGAAAAAAATGAACCCAACCATGGCCACTTATCTTTGGGATTATGCAGCTGCGGATGCCCAATATATCGATCTTTACCGCACATTGAAAAAATACTTCAATGAAAAAAATCAGCAAGTGTAACCGAATCGTTACCGATTCTTAAGAACTTCCGAAAACTTTTGTCACAAAATATTCATATTTAATGAGTATAGTATAAGCATACCAACAAACAACCCTAACACTTTTTCATTTTTAACTCCTTCCCGCCGGCCACCCACCGGCGGGTACTTTTTTGTCTTTTTTTCTTGAACTGCAATCTTTAAAACTTTCCAAGCTTTTCTACACAAAAAATTCACATTTGGCGACTATAGTATAAGCATACCAACAAACAACCCTAACTAACACTTTTCATTTTTAACTCCTAGCCTGTCAGCCACCCACTGACAGGCTCCTTTTTTTGTCTTTCCCCCCTCTGAATCAAAAGCTGCTGGCAAAAACGCCTCTGATCTCAATTCATTGCTGAACCTAAAAAAAGTCTGTGAGCAGTAAAACAACTACCTTTGCTGTGCTGAATGGCTCCCACGCCATCGCGGCATCTCTGCTTAGGTATCTTGTTTTGACTTGCGTCACAGACTTTTTTTATTTTTCCGGTCGCGTTGCTTTGACCTTTAATGTACTGACCTTTAAAACATTCGTCAAAGGGATCATGCGAATCTGTTGCCGATCACTTTGCAGTTTTAAAACGACTTGTTCTTTGGCCACCGTCTTTCCAACGATCCATCCGGCAATCGTCTCAAAACTACCAACCTTAGTTTTGACTTGCAAAACAACCAAATGCTTGTCACTGGCCGCTTTTTGCAAAATTTGCCGAATCTCATTGATCTTTTCGGTTTGATTTCTTTTATCGGCATTGTCACTGAAGAAAGTATCCAACAAGGTTGTCGAAGTCATAACAATCAACTTGCCCAGCTGCCTGATGGGCGATGATTTCTTTTCCATTGGTCTTTCCTTTCTGCTAACAGCAGCGGGTTTCTCGCAAAACCGCACATACGTTCTCATTTATTGCTTTCATTTTAACAAATTCTGAGGAAAACACAAGCGAACATTGCCTTTAATTGGCGCTACGGGCAATTTTTTCCAGCCAAAGGGGGAGTCCTGCTTGAATCAATTGGTATGTCTGCTGAAAATCACCGGTGTAATAAGGATCCGGAATATCTTTTGGCGCTTCAGGAACGATGCTTAAATAGGTATATAGCTTATGCTCCGTACCGGCTGGAGCCATGGCGAGTAAATCCTCATAATTGCTGTGATCCATGCCTATGATCCAGTCATAGGTCTTAAAATCTTCGGGTGTGATCTTACGGGAGACCATTCCCTGCCAAGGAACCCCTGCCGCTTCCAAAACCTTGCGCGTACCTGGATGCGGGGGATTGCCAGCTTCCCATGAACTGGTGGCTGCTGAATCGATCTGCCAAGGGAATTGCCCTTCGATTACGGCTTGCTTAAAAAGCCCTTCTGCCATCGGTGAACGACAAATATTTCCTAAACAAACAAATAACACTTTGGTCATTCTTATTGCTCCTCTTTTTGATAAATTTGATAAGAAAAAAATTCGACATCTTTTGCCAAACGAAAAAGCTGCGTTGCAATTTCTAACGGCATTTCCGGAAAATCATCACGAATCCAAGTTTCTAAGATTCCGCTACAGCCATACGAAAAAAAACGGCTGTAAAAAGCAATGTCTTGCTGCGACAGTTGCTGCTCCTCATCGACTTCGTCAAACAAGCGCTGAAACAAAGGCTCAGTGATTTGATAAAATTCACTCATCAAAATGTCGCGATCATAGGTAACTGATTTCCGATAAAACAGCCCATTTTGTCGCATCGCCTTCAACATTTTCAATGCTGCTTCCTCCCAATTATCCAGTGAGATATTTTCGGAGGTTAAATAAATCAGCGCATCTGTTTGGTAGATCCAACGTATCAATGATTTTTTATCTGGAAAGTGATAATAAAAGGTTTGCCGATTGATCTGCGCTGTTTCAGCCAATTCCTGAATACTGATTTTATTTATTTCTTTTGTTTCACAAAGTTCAACGAATGTTTGCCCAATGACTGCTTTGGTTTGATTCCCTTCTGCCATGGTACACCTCTTTTTCCAATTCTCTCCTTATCATACCAAATTTCCACCAAAAAAAGTATTCCTGCAAAAAAATCCCTACACAGAGGAAGAGACAAAATGAAAAAAATCGAAAACATCGCTGTCTTCGATTCCATCTTTCAATTTGCTGTCCTAACCGCCAGCTCATAAAATTATTATTCAAAATGTTCTTTTAAAAATTCTCTGCGAATCCCAATCACTTTCTCGGTAAAATTCACCCAATCCACCGGTCGCGGCGGCGACAACCATAGAATATGATCGATCCCCATCGCCCCATAAAAAGCCATATTAGAAAGGGTCAGATGGGTTTGCTCATCGGGAAAATTTTGAAACTGAATGTTTAAATCAAGGATTTTCTCAATGTTATTCCGAATCATTTGATTATAGGAACGGCCATAGGAGAAATCAACACAGACATAAAGAGGAACAGAGATCTCCTTTACTGGAATCGTTGAAATCAGTAAAATCAAATAGCGAAAAAAAAGAAACTCCTTATTGTTCCACAAAATCGGTCGATTCCGGTTTTCTTCGAGATACTTGCGGCAAAAAGCCACATACTCTGGATAGGTTTCTAAAAAATACGTGACGTCCAGATGCTGGTATTCACAACGGGAACTGAAAGAAAAAGAAAGTAATTGATAATGAATGCTGGTTAATTCCGTTGTAAGAAGTGTCAGAGTCTCTGGAGAAAGGGCGAAACGATCTGTAAGTTTGGAAAAGAAATGTTCATTCAATTGCGCGATGTACTGGTTCTGATTAATGTAACGATCATTTTCCACTAACCAGCCTTCTACAATCAAAAACCGCAATATTTCCCGCGCTTCTCGTTCCAAGGTGGCTGCATTCGCCTGCGGAACGATTTTTGCCAGCCAGGCCTGCAGCTCTTCAACGATGCGCAAGTGTTCTGCATGGATCAGTCCGTCCTCCACGACATTCTGCAGAAAATGCCCATTGCACATTCGAGTGATGATAATCCCTAAAAACTGGTCTTTGCGGATCTGCATCCGAGCTGATTGCTGGGGATTCATCCACTCCTGATCGTTAAGCATATCAAATGTCTTTCGTTTCATCTCAATTTCTTTAGGGAAAAGCGATTGATTCAAATAATATTCTTTCATAAAAAACAATAGTATGAATTCTCTGATCTCATTTTCTTCTCCGGCCAACCGAAATTCCTTCGTCACTTCAATGTCATAGTCGTTAAGAATCTGCTTAAAGAGTTTGAATTCCTTGTAAACAGGGGTATGACTTAAAAAATGGTTGGTGGCAAATTCATAAAGTGAGACAAGCTGTTCAAAAAAGCATTCTCTCAGCATCGAAAATTTCAGTGATTGGTCTAAATAATACGTCAAAACCGTATCTGAGGTTGCTAGACCCGAAGCGTTTAATTTGATTACTGTGCCATCGGTGACAATCCCAAATTCATCCTCCAAACCAAATTCATAAAAGTCTGTATTCAATTCCTGTACGGTTTTATTAATCAAAAATTCCGACATCATCAAATTGTCTATCAGCACCTCTTTGGTCTCGGATAAAGAAACGGCATTTTCCAAATATTGAAGTAGTTGTAGTTTCCGTTTATCCGCCTTATTCAAAAATGTCAAAAACATGTGTTTTAAGTCCTCCATCGTTCGTTTGTCCATAAAGGACGCTTCCGGTAAATAAATAGCATAAGTTCGTCAAGTAAGACTGCTTATCATCTCCACCACTACCTGAATCCTCATCAGGCAACGCTAAATCGATCGACAGACCTTCTGACAGAAACATATCGGCCACCGTCAATCGTTTCGTCAATTGCTTATGAGCAGGTAAAAATCGCTTGGTTTCATTCGACAATTTCTGTTCCTCATGTTGGGTTTCTTTGGGTTGCTCTTCCTTTACAGGCGATGGTTCTTCTGCCTCAGGCGCTTGTTCATCGACAGGAGCCGTTAGAGGAGGATCTTTGGGAGTGATTTCTTCTGAAGGATTTAATGGATTGTAGATGGTAGCGAATACCACCTGTTCTGCGGCCAGATCGATCATTCCGATAATAATAACGGCCCCTAACACATAGCCAAATTTATGTTTCATTGATCATTCACCGCCTTAAATAGTTCTATCTAGGGACTAGTCACTTGTTTTACGTGTCATTAATCGATGGGTCCCCCAGAGACAGCCCCACATCATCAGAAAAAGCAACAGCAGAATGCCCCAGCTATCTCTTGCTTGCTGCTGCCACAGCTGTTTTTGTTGGTGCCTTATCTTTTGTGTTTCTTTCTTGGTAGTCTCTGTTTGTGCATCTTCTTTTACCGCCATTGAAATCGGCTTTGCCGTAATCACTAATCGTTGATCCGTCCTAGTCGGTGTTGGACAAGTGATCAAGGTTAAGTGGGGCTGCTGATTGCCGATCACTTCTAAATCCGTTTCAGCAACTTCTTTGATTGCATCAATCGTATAAGTGTGCGTTTGTTCTAAATAAGTGACTCTCACTTCCATTCCGACTTTTGCTTGTTTCAACAAACCGAATAAGAGACTTTCTCGGCCTAAATGGTGCCCTAAGATCACGAAATTATCTTGCGTCAGTGAACGTTCTGGAAACATAACGACGCCCCCTCGCCTCAATTGCTGATTGGTCAGCCCGATTAGGAGGGGTTGTTGAAACTGAAGGACCTCGATGGAAACAAAGCCATATGCAGTAACTTGCGCTGAGTCCGCGGTTAGAACCTCTTCAATCGTCGGGATCTGAATCGGCTCTTCTGCGACAAATTCATTGGGCAATTGCTCCGCTATGACCAGCTGGCTTTGCCCTAACTGGATGCCAATAACATTTTCTTTGAGAAATGGGAAAGAAAGTAAAATGAACCCGCAAATAATCAGTCCATCGATGATGATTTGCCAAAACCAGTTATTCTTCATCCTTTTTCTTCCGACGATACCAAATAAGCAAAAGCGCGAGAATCAATAAGAGCAGCCCAATCAACAGGTAGATCCATGTATGGTCTTGTTCGATGGTGACATCTTTTTGATTAAGATCGCGAGCCACATCTCCGGCTACTGTAAACTCTTTTTCAAATTCCCATTTATATAAATAGGTTTCTTCCTCTTCCCCATTTTTGACCTTATACTGTCCTTGATCACTTTTTCCGCTATACGCAACGGATTTTAGCACATACTCCCCTGCTTCAAGCTTTTGTCCTTGTAAGGAGATAGGATAGGAGAAATGGGAGTTCGGCGCCATCTGCATCTTAGCAGTATCCGAAGAATAAAGACTGTCTGACTGTCCTTTTTTAGTGACTTCGTTGATCAACCGAAAGGAATTCAAATAAGTAGCTGTCGGATTTTGCAATGTCACATTGATGACATTGCGGGCATTCACTTGACTCGGTGCGACGGCTACTAAATTCAAATCCGGGGTTACCTCATCCGTTGTTTGCCGCAACAAGATCCCCACGACATAGGCATATTCATTTTTGATGGCTAGTCCCTTATCCGTAGACGAATCAGCAGTCGCCGCTGTTTTTTCTTTGAATGTCACACCACCTGAAATCACCCCTGTAAAGTCTTCTGCAGGCATCTTTATTTTTATCGGCAATGTGATTTGAGATTTCTTAGGAATTGTAATGGTCTCTGCAACCTCCACTAAGTCCTTTAGATTGTGTTTTAAGGTTTCATCCGGTTCGATATCGTTGGGACCATATTCAACCACACCATTGAGATTGGTGGTGGCGGAAGCAATCTTCGGTTCGATCACCACATCGTTATTCGTATCATTTCTTAATTGAACTTCCACAGTTTGAACAGAACCCGGAGCCATTTTTAAATCAAAGTAAGTTTTCGCTTTATCGATTTGGTTTTCTGGTATAACGGGATTGACAGCAAAATTGAGCTCAGATGCCAGTCCTTTTACCGAAAAGAAAAAGAAAAAACTTGCTAGTATTAACGTAACGAGGGACTTGCTTTTTTTCATAATGGATTTGTTCCTTTCTATCTATGTATCGCCCTTAAGCGAAAATGGTCAGTGCTCAAGGGCGTGGATGACTAAGGATTCGTCGGTGTATCTGTCAACAACCAAGTAAGCGTAGTACTATACTTCGTGGCATATTTTGTTGTTGAACCCGGCACTTCTAATTCAACACTTTTTAGTGCTGCAGACAAGCTGTCTCCCCAGCTCATCAGGTAAGTTCCGGCGCCTTCCCCTTCTTGTGCACTCATGACTAATGATTCAGCACCGTTAGGATTCAATGTGATTGCACCATTAATGTGAGAAGGTTTTGGTGAATCGGATGGTGTAACGATCGTGCCATTCTTCAAGCGGATTTGAGCTGCTTGTAACTCTTGGTCTTCGGCTGTTTTAAACTGGCCATTCTGTTTGACGTGCAATGTCCAACCGCTTTCGGTTCCTCGGTTATCTGTGACTTGGACAAAGTTTGGTCCTTGTTGCCCTGTGCCTTTTGAATCCACATATTCTTGAGGCGCAGCGTAATAGGTTTCCGTTTTTGAAGTGATGATTTGCGTACCAAAATACAAACTAGAAGCAAAATCGATTGATAACGGGCCAGTGGTTCCTGGCTCAGGATCTCCACCAGGTGTGGTCGGGTCGACTGGTTTGATTGGATTTTCTGGATCCGGATCCGTTGGACTGATTGGATCCGTTGGTTCTGTGTTTGGTTCAAAGATAATTTGGCCGTTTGAATGATAGGCGGCTACCTCTGCTGCTTGAACAGAGATCGGTAGTGCCATTCCCAACCCTACGAAGGCTACTGCAGTTACTAATTTTTTCATTTTTTCTACTCCTTATGCTTCATTTTCTGGTGTATCAGCCAATGTCCAAGTCAATGTTGTTTTATAGCTAACGGCGTCTTTCGGTGTACTGCCAGGTACCGTTAATGCGATTGCTTTCGTAATCGCTGATTCGACTTCTTGGTCATTGCTGTCTAGCTCCGTCACTGTTTCAACACTTCCCCAGGCATCGACCCAAGTTCCCGCACCGGATCCCACAGCCGCCGTCATCACGACTGATTCTGAGCCGTTGGCATCTAATGTAATGGTCTGTGTTGGAGTGGGTTCAGTCACACCGACTGCATTCGACTTTACTGTAGGGTTCGTTAAGGAAATCACCGATCCTGTCAATTCTTGATGCAATGTATGTTCATTTTTGAATTGTCCATTTTGTTTTACAGTCAAACGCCACCCTGCATTGTTTCCCCGATTATCTGTGACTTGCACATAGTTTGCGGTTTTCAACGTTGCTACGGTTCCATCATCATTCAAGTAGGTTTGAGCCCGTGCATAATAGGTCTCATTTCTATTCGATATTTTATTGACACCAAAGTCTAAGCTTGAGGCGTAATCGATGGATAGTGGACCGTTAGTACCTGGAGTCGGCCCTTCTGGATCAGTAGGATCGACAGGATTCACTGGGTTTTCCGGGTCAGGATTTTCTGGATTCACCGGATTCGTAGGGTCTGTATTAGGAATAAAATCAACTACCCCATTTGATTGATAATCCGCTGTTTCTGCTGCCGACACATTCCATGCGCCAGCAGTCATTCCTAAACCAATTCCCACAAATACAAAAGCTCTTTTCATTTTTTTACCCCTTCTTATTCAGTCTCTGGTACATTTTTGAGTTTCCAAGTCAACGTTGTCCGATACTCTTTAGCGAGTTTGACGGAACGACCTGGAACGTTTAATTTTACAGCAGTCGCTCCTTCTGTTTCATCTGCACCAAACTTATAGATCCAAGTGCCCATCCCTTTGCCTTCTGGCGCATTGACCAAGTTCACTTCGCTATCTGGGACAAAGGTATGTGCTTCAGTTACTGTTGGTGCATATAGCATATCTGTCACAGAGGTAGTTTTTCCTGATGAAATGGATAAGGAAGCTCCTTCCAGCACGTCATTCTCCGCCGTCTTGAATTGACCATTTTGAACGACACTTAGTGACCAACCCTCTTGCGTGCCGCGCTTATCCGTTACTTGGACATAATTTGGTCCTCTGGAACCAGAAGAAAACTCTTGCAAGTTTGCGTAGTAATCCATGGTTTCAGAGGTGATCTTTTGATTGCCAAACTGAAAGCTTGAAGCAAAGTCGATCGACAAAGGTCCGGCTGTCCCTGGATTTGGCCCATCGGGATCGGTGGGATCAATTGGTTCAACTGGTTTTTCAGGATCGGTAGGATCCACTGGTTTGGTAATGGAATCGTCCGCTTCAAAGGTGACTGCCCCATTAGATGTATATTCTGCTGCCACTGCCGTCTCTAAGAATACTGAACTAAAGATGAGAATACCCGCTGTAAATACTATTTTTTTCATTTTGTCTACTCCTTTTTGATAAAATAATGAATGCTGCCAAAAAACAGATTCCTCCCGTAAGCTGAAGAGGGCTGTAATGACTTGAACCTGTTGCTGGCAGAATTTTTTCCCCTTGTTGATTGCTTTGCTGATTTCCCGGCACCTTTGCAGGTGTTTCTGGCTCTTCTTCTGGCTCTTTTGGATAGTCATAGACACCGTAAAATGTCGCCATCCCATTGCTATCATAAGCACCAAGCTCCGTAGCGAAGGCAGTTGCGGAAAAAAAGAAAAACCAGCCAAGGATACTTCCAATAATGATTTTTTTCATCTATACTCTCCCTGCCTTTTATGGATTTCCGGGGGCAGACACCAGTTGCCAGGACAAGGTTCCGCTATAGTCACCTGTTTTTTGTTTTTCTACCGGAACAACTAGTTTAAGACCTTTATTTTCTACTTCTCCCCACTCTTGATTCACAAGATAATTGCCGTTTTCTGTCAATTCTCGCTCTTCAACAATAATTTCCCCATTTGTTAGTGCTTGCTCTATCCCATCTTTCACAAAGAATAAGGTGTTTTCTAATTGATCGGTACCGCTAGTCAAGCTCTGCTGTTCTTTTACGGTAAGCCGCCAAGGACTCCGTTCTGATCCTCGTGTATCTTTGACAATCAAATCTCCTTGAATATCTGCCCAATAGGTTTGAGTGGAGGTGGCAATTTTTTGTGCCCCAAAATCAATCGTTGTCGGCACGCTGCTCAATGTCAGCTCACCGGCAATCGCCACATTCACTGTTTTTTCAACCGTTTGATCATCTTCACTGTAACGATAGGTCGTTGCAACATTTTTGAGCAACTCCTCCTCGGTAGCTTGCTGGATTGCGTCAAATGCTTCTAATCCAACTTGTGGCAGTTGCGCTTCTCGGCCGTCAGCAAAAATTGTTGTGGCTTGGGTATATGCTGCCAAATCAGCTTGATTCGTGATGGCCTTGGCTTCTGCTAAAGTCAAGCGACTATCTTTGGCATAGACAGCGAATTGCCGATCACTTGCTAACACACTCTCGTTTTTGACCACGACGAGGTTGACCTTTTGTTCAAGTCCCGTTTGATTTGCTGTCCCGGCGTTGAAAGTCACTGGATGACTGCGAGAAACGGCGTTGCCTAGTGGTTCCCGAATCTCGGCTAATGTTTCTTCCGTCAGACTATCGGTAAAGAAAGGGCGCCCTTGTGCCTGCAAGTAGTCCAGTGCTTCTTCTTTGGTAAGGTTCTCCGCTTCTTGCTCCGTAATAATGGCGTTCTGAGCCTGAAGCTCCGCTTGATTCGAGTAAGTAACTTTCACTTGATAACTATATTCCCCATCAGGAATCTGCCACTTGACTGGATCTGAATTTGTTTGTTCCGCGATCGTTTCAGTTTCACTAGAGGTTTTACTTGACTGGATTTTCCCCGCATAAAACCAAGAGCCCGTATTTTTGGTTTCTGGTGTAAAGGTCAATGTTGGCAAAGTCGTGACGGTATACGGAATGAGCAGTCGCCCTTTTTGAACCTGAACGCCAGCAATATCTGTTCCCCATGCTTGAAGCACCAGTGGCGCATTATTTTCTTTGACCCCTGCCACATCATGAGTGATCGTACCTTGCCCATCAGCAATCCCGGGCATTGTGACTTCATAGTCGATGATTGACCCTGGAATCGCGATCCCATAGCCATTGGCTCCGGTCACATCATTGTCCCCAATAAATGTTTTTCCAGTCGCCTTTTCAATACCGCTAAAGGTGATGGGGGTGATCGTCGCAGCATTCGTTGCAACTGGATTGACAGTCAACACTTGGTAGCTAGTGACTTCTCCAAACCAAGTTCCCTGACTTGTTACTCGTGCTGCAGCATCGTTCTCGGTATTTTTGATCCAAGTCAAATGATCTTTTTGGGGATCTGGTACTTCAAAATCAGAAATATTGACCCGACCATTGCCTGGTGGCGATTCAAGTGTTGCTTCACCTTCAATGGTCAATTTACTTCCTGAGACGACATTTGCAGCTGAAGAAATTCCAATACCGGCATTTTTCGATAGCCGGATCGTCCCAAACTGGTGATAGGTTGTTCCATGAGTTGCGGCAGTCGCTAAGCGGCCATTCTTGATATCTCCGCCATTGGCCATCAGTGTCACGCCATTTGTCACCGTCAGCTCAGTAAAGTTGACAAGCCCTAGTCCGGTCATAGAAATCGGCACGTCTTGGTAAGTGTTCGTTCCGTCTACATTTTCTCCCACATTCACTTTGACTTGGTTCGTACTGTTGCCAATGATGGTATTGGTAAAATTATCTGTGGCATTCCCGCCAGAGATCCCATTGATACTTTTGGCCCCTTGGATACGCAACTCGACATCCCTTAAAATCTTATTTGAGGAAATATTCGAGTAGTAAGTGGTATATAAATTACCAATACTGGAATCTTGTGCTTGAATGTTCATTATGATTTTGCCGCTTCTTGTGTTGCTCGCCGTTCGGCCGCCATCTCCATAAATCGTGGCACCATTTAAGACATCCGAGCCTGGTTTTGTATAAATGTTCAGCGTAATCGTATTCGACGTATCTGTTCCGACAATATTCGTACTATTGTAAGGATTCCCACCAGAAATATTGGTCCCGCTAGGCAATTTAAATTCGCCATCATAATTTCGCAAATCCAATGTTAAACTGGCATTTCCTAACAGTCTGCCATTGTTGGTCACACCGCCGGAAAAACCATTCGATCCGGTTCGTGGTGTGCCAGAAAAGTCTCCCCCAAAAATCCGGTTATTGGAATTTCCATTGATGGTATGAGAACTTGCGACGCCATAAGATGCTCCCATGGAGGCATTGATCACGCCATCATAAACCGTTACGGCCACATCGCCGCCGATCAGAAGATCGTCCCAACCGCCGCCAGACAAAAACCAATCCACTTGTCCGTTATTGACAGTGGTTTCGCTATTGCCGTAGACTCTTCTGCCGGTATAACCAGCCCCTTCCAAGGTGTCCACGATTCCAGAATTCAATGTATTCGATGTATTGCCTTCAATAACTCCTGAAAAAGAGCCGCCATAGGTCCAGCGCGCAACCGTATTGTTTAAAATCGTTTTCGTATTCCCTTTGATATAGATGTCCCAAGCAGTTCCTGGATAGCCGCCACCGCCGACAATATCCCAGCCGGATAATTCGCCGCGATTTTTGGTCGTGGTAGAATAAGCAAGATTCGATGGCTTCGTTCCTATATAAGCAATACCGTCTCCACCTGGACTGCTATCTGCTGTAATCGACCCCACTTCAATCGTGGTATTCCCATCAATGTAGCCACCGCGACCTGCGGCTGTGGTATAGGTTGCACCATTTGAAAAAGAGCCGCTGACTAGATGGGAGGTAATATTGCCGTATACTTTGAAACTTGCCCCCGCTTCTGCTAATTGAGCCCGTTGCGCTGGCGTGTAGTTATCGTAAGTCGTTGTATTTGAGGCCCCCATCGAACTTTGAGAGAGGGTGCTGACATTGTTTCCGCCGCCACCATTGAAGTCCCCAATTCCGCCAACATTGGCACTAGGTCCCGCTTTGACCGTATTTACGATATTTCCTTTGATCGTGCCAGTATTGCGGTTGCCACCTTCAAAAGTTGCCCGACCTGTAGTATAGAGACTCGAGTCAAGATTCGTTCGAATGGCATCTTTTGTCGGATCCGAGCCAATGTCCCCATAATAGGAACCACCGATAAACCGATTAGTTGTCCCAGTCCAGCCTCCGTTACCAGAAACGGTGTTGTTTACACTTCCGCTAATCTTGCCATACTGAACGCCACCAACGAATGTGCCTAAACGAAAATTACTATTCCCCGTAGCAATCGTCGTTTCAACATTCCCCGTCACATTGGCTGCATTTGTAGCGCTTGATCCAACACCACCGCCATAATAATTTGTCAATGTACCATTCAATTGCTTGATGGCCACTTTTGTATTACCAGCGATCGTTCCAACATTGGCTCCTCCTGCAATGGTGCTTATCCCAGAGACGGTATTGTTGACGTTGATCGTTGCATTCCCCGTCAACGTGCCACCGCTTTGGTTGCCCCCATAAATGTTCCAGGTACCTGAGCCTGTGCCATTGAGTGTGATCGTCGGATTGCCTTCCAAATCCCCACTGTTGGTGCCACCATATATCGTAAACCCATTTCCAGTAGCCCCGCCGTTCAAGGAAAGACTGTTGCCGTTCATGTACATCGTCGTTCCCGTATAATTAAGGTTCCGTAAAACCACGTCGGAGCCAAAGTAGGTGCTCGTCCCGAAAGCAACTGTTCGACTACCCGAAGTCAGCGAGGTCGAAGTTGTGATCGGATCCTCTGCCTGCCCGGTCAGTATCAAACGACTGATTTTTCCTTGTAAAGCATAGAAAGTCATATTGGTACTGTCGACCGTATCTGGTATCGTTTTTGCAGTTAAAGCTGCAGGTAATGTCAAAGTACCTCCTGACCCAATGTATAGCGCAAATTCACCACCGTTCCCATTCTGGTACATGGCAAACAATGCTTGGCGAATGCCCTCCACGCTATTGGGATATTCCGCATAGGCTGCGCCATCCCCGGCTGGACTTGGAACCGCAATCACCCGAGAAGTATCCGCACTTGCGATGACTTCCTTGATAGATTCCTCTGCCAGAGAACTCATAACACGGAGGTTCCTTGCTTGTTTAAAGACTGCCTGCAAGGTTTGATCTTGTTCGATAACCATATTTTGCAAATCTTCATTGCTATACAGCTTCCCATCTAGCTGCCAGCCTTCAAAAAGTTTCGGGTTCTTAAAAACAGGAATTTCCTTTGCTGTCAGGCGCTCTCCTCTACTTTTTTTAAGTCGAAAAGTTGCTTCCCCTGTTTCAAACAAATGATTTTCCGTACTTTTGAAGGTTACCATCACCGTTTCTGCCTCTTCTGATTCTTCTATCGTATTTTCTGAAGAGCTCGGGACAGTCCCTAAATCGGATTGTGCTTCAGATGCTGAGTGATCGGTCACAGGAGTTGAGGACTCAGTCTCTTCAGCCGATACATTTTCTTGTTTTGTGGTGTCTCCACTACTTTCTTTGGTACCTTCGTTACTCTTGTCGATACTGCCTAGTTTTCCCGAGTCGTTGACTGTGTGGGTAGTTTCACTTTTTTCTGGTATGCTTTCTGCTTGCGTAACCACCTCTGCATAGGAAAAACAAGGGGAAGATAACAATAGAAAAACAAGAAAAGTAGGTAAAAAACGCTTCACTTTATCCCTCCTAACTGATAAAAATGAGGAAAATACCGCATAGAACACGTGACATGCTATCCATAGTCTATCCTCAAACTAAAAATGGATTATAATTTTTTTTTCGTCCGTTTCAAAATTATGATTATAAATGATTCATGATAAATAGTTGTTTCTTCTCATTTTTTATTTTCCAGATTGTTTCTTTGTGAGAATCAATGATGGAAATATGACAAGACAGGCAGTAACTCATCCAAGCATACTAAAAAAAGAAACAAGTTCAAGGAATATGATTAGAGAAAGATTAAAAAAATCACATAATAAAGCAATGATCTCCACTAAAAAAACGCCGTCAATCCTAAAGGTTTCATTGATTTTTCCATAAAAAAGAAATCGCCAACACCGTTGTATTT
>NZ_JALAHI010000157.1 GCF_022711995.1 Enterococcus sp. | reverse complement strand
GTTGCTATGGCTTTAGCTGTTGTTTTTTCTAGTTTTTCGTTATTTATTTTTTTGTCTGCATTTTATTGTTTCATATTATAAATTCCTCTTTTCTAGTCCGTTTTGATGGAGTAATGGAGTGGTTTTTACAAGTTAAAGGGGGTACCGTGGTGGTCGTTTTGAATTTGATAGAGAAGGGTGATGGAGTTGGAAGTTAAGACAATTGTTAATTCTCTGGAAATAGAGTTCTATTCAATTTTACAAAAAAAACTGGAAGATTATACGGAAAAATTGCTTGCAGTTAGTCATTTACCTCTGGTTTTAACAAATGCTGATTTAAAGCGACTATTTCAGATAAGTGATAGCACACTGAACCGTTTAGTAAAACTTGGTGAGTTTCCTCCCTGTTGGTATGGGATTCGGGGACACTATTTTCGTGATGATGTTTTAGAATGGATGAGGAAGAATGATTCGAATGACTATCGTGAACAGCTTCGTATATTGCGTTCCTTATAATATTTCATTTCTTCTATACTTGCGGTACAATTCGTATATAGAGAATAAGAGATTTTATATTTTTCCGCTTAAGGGGTTCTTCTCTCAAGGGAGGAATCTGTAAATGGAAACAAAAGATCGGTTCAAGAAGCAAATTAGTTCTACAGGTAGGATCACATGGTATTTCCAAGCGTACCGGACAACAAGACGTGGTTTTAAGTCAAAACGTGAGGCACAACTCGCCTATCTTGAAATGGAGAAACAACAAAGGCTTAAGAAAAAAATTGTTGCAAGCAATGACAAGTTTAGTGTTGTAGGTGAACAATGGTTTCAATATTACCGTTCGTTAAATGAGCAAAAGGAAATAACCTATGACAAGCGAGAAGAACAATTAAAAATTATCGTTCGATGGATTGGTGATAAAAAGTTATCTGATTTGTCACCGGAGCGCATTCAAGAATTGCTTTTTACTTTAAAGGAACGTGGTGTCAATGGAACAAATGTTGGCTATGCCAAAAATAGTTTACAATCACTTGTTCAAGTTCTGAATATGGTTTTCAAATACTGTCAAAGAAAGAATTTGATAAGTGAAGACCCAATGAAGTCTGTGAGAATGCCAAAATATCAGTTAACGGTAACTGATTTAAAAGAAGCCGTAAATAATATTGAGGACAAGTTTCTTACGGTCGATGAATTGAGAACTTTTTTGAATTATGGCATTGTTCATGAGGAATTACCGATGTCTGTCCTGTTCCATGTTCTATTTTACACTGGCTGCCGTGTCAGCGAGGCGCTTGCTTTACAGCCTGGAGATATAGATTTCAAAAGAAATGAAATTCTATTCTATAAGCAAACGGCAGTTAAAGGTAAGAGTAAGGAGTTTCGGATTGAAACTACTAAGACAGTTAGCTCTGCTAGAAGAGTTCTAGTAACTCCTCTAGTTATGGAAAAGCTACAACAGTTGATTGAAGCTTTGGATGAGATGAGGCAACATTACAGGTTTACTATAGAAGAAACATTTTTGTTTGTGTATCTTGATTCTAGTAAACGTGGTGTTCCTTATCGTCGAGAGTATGTAAATGATCACGTCAAACGGTGTGTGAACCGTTCAGGAATTAATAAGTCATTTCATACTCATTTAGCTCGTCATACAATGGCAAGCTTAGTAGCGGAACACTGTAGCTGGGAAGTCTTGAAGGATCGCTTAGGCCATACTGACCAAACAACTTCGAAAATTTATCGCCACTTAACGTCAAATGAAAAGGTAAAACCTCTGATTGCTTTTAGTTCTTTAGAGAGTTAAAAAAACGGTGAAAGCACTGGTATTACAGGATTCTTGAAAAACGATTTTTTAACAAAGTAGTCAATATGTAGTCAGAGGGAATAAAAATCCTTTTATATCAATACTTTAACGACTTTTCACAAGTATCAAAGAAATTCGTCGTTAATCATTTATTATCAGATGAAGCAAAAGCCCTTGATTTCAAGGGCTTTTTTCTTTTGGACATTTTCACCATTTTCACCATTTTCAGTGACCCTGTGATAGGTATTATTGATAGCAAGACAATGAAGGTTATTTTACAAAAAAATTGTTGATAGAAAATCGTTCTCCTGCCGACACGATCGATTGTAGAACCAAAAATTTGAGTCGTAAATTCATGCCTAAAATTATGTTGCTCCATTCCCCCAACTTAGTTTGCGAAGCATCTTTTTAATTAGTGCGAAATTTTTTACGATACTGTTTAGGGGCCATATTGACTTCTTCGCGGAACTTCCGAATAAAGTAGCTAGTAGAATTAAACCCGCAACGCCGGGCGATTTCTTCAATACTTTCATTTTCATAGAGTAGCAACATTCGTTGGGCTTGTTTGATTCTTAGGAGGTTTACGTAGTGATGCAAAGTGTTGCCAGTGCAGTTTTTAAACGCTCGTGCCAAGTAAGATTTACTGATGTAAAAATCTTCGGCAATTTGCGTTAATGATAAGTTATCCGCCCAATGCTCATTGATATATTTAATAATCGGTCGTAAGATAACCATCTGCTCGGAGCGAGTCTGGGCGCTCTCTTTTTCTTCCATAAAACGTGTCAAAATGAGAATCATTTCTAGTATTTTTAAGCGCACCAAATCCTCAAAGTATTTTTCCATAAGTAGGGAGTCATCATAAATACTCATAAATAGATTAGCAACTTTACTCAAGGTATCATCGTCAAGCGGATAGACACCAGTCGCTTGTTTGAAAAATAAATCCACAGGAAAATGAATAAGCTGGTCTGCTTCATTTAAAAAAAGTGTAGGATCTATTTCTAATAAAAATCGTTCATGAACGAGGGAATCAGAAAAATCTGTTTGGTGAATTAAATTCTGATCAATAATAATCAAAGTATTGGGTTTTAAAGAGTAGCAGTTCCCATTAATCGTAATTTTGCCAGAGCCTTTTAAGCCAGCCAGAAAATATAACTCATATTTTGGATGACTGTGGGGTCGAGGCATGATATAAGGAGAATGTCGTCGAACGTGATCTACATAAATCGGACTATTGATATCCATCGGTACACACTTTCTATCGTTTGAATTCATTAAGTCATTTGTTTTATCGAAATTTAGATTTTTTTCGTAGTAAATCTGAAAAGTCGCTATTTTTTAACTAAGATATATCGGTTCTATTGGAAGTGGATAAAGCCTTTTTCGTACAACATACCGCCATTTTTTCCATTACGGAGAATTTTATTGGCTTTTTTGTGCAGTGATCAAAGTAACTATACCACAAAAAATCAGTTGGTGAGGGACAATTAAAATACGTACAAAATCCGTTTGATTCATGATTATTCGTTGCTAAGAATTGCCAGATCCATGTTGAAATCATTTGCAATACTATAGCAAATAAGTCTTAATTCATAGCGTTTATGACTGCAGCTTAATAATAAACAAATTGATTCAGTCGTTCGATTATCCATTCTATTGATTCAGTAAAAGACTTTTTCATTATGCAAAAGTCAATATAGTTCAATTTTTGTAAAGAATCTTGAAGCATAGTTACTAGTATCACAGAAAGGCTTTTCAGATGCATTGTTGCAGTTATGATAAAGGTAAAAAGAAATGCGAGGCATATCATGACAAATAAAATTCCTGATTTTAAACTGGCTCCAGCTACTTTGGCGGCTGATTCATTGACATTAATTTGGGATAAGCCGGCTAATTATGACAAAGTGACTGCTTATCATCTGTATCAAGAAGACCAACTAATTGCCAAAAGACCAGTTAACAAAACCCATATCACTTTAACCAATCTGTTACCTAGTACTAGTTATACGTTTAAATTAGTGACGGTTGATCGGATGAATGTCGAAGATGTGAGTAGCAGAGTTAACTTGGTGGTTCGGACCAAAGAACAAGGCTCACTAATTGATGTCACTAAAGCCCCTTATTTTGCTGATGCCAGTGGTCTTGTTAAGTCAACTGTTAAGATTCAGCAAGCAATTTTTGATTGTCCAGAACATGGGACGATTTTAATTCCAGAAGGAGCGGTCATTTTAACTGGTGCTTTGGATTTAAAGAGCAATGTGACTTTCCAAGTGGATGGCAAACTGATAGCTAGTCTTGATCCAAAAGATTATACGATTACCAAAGAACAAAGCTGGTTTCAAGGTCAAGTTAATCAAGATGGCTTACCTTTAAGCCGTTATGAAGGCTGGGAGCTTCATTGCTATCGCTCTTTGATTAATCTAGGATATATTGACCCATCTGATCGCAAAAAAACGGTTATTGAAAATGTTCGAATTTGTGGAGTAGGAGAAATCTGTGGTGGTGGAAATGAATTAGGACTTGCTATGCGAGAAATTTATCAAGATGTTGAAAAATATTTTGAGTATTATTCAGATCAACGCCCTGGCCGACGGGTACGAGGTCGATTGATTTGTATGATGCAGGCAAAAAATATCCACTTAACTGGGGTAGCCGTGACGAACCCTTCCTGTTGGACGATTCACATGATTTATTGTGATACGGTGACAACTCATGGTATCTCGATTAAGTCTAAGGGAATTGATAACGGTGATGGCTGGGATCCAGATTCGTCCCAAAATATGCTGATTTTTGATACTACTTTTGATACCGGTGATGATTGTATCGCTATTAAGTCAGGCAAAAATCCTGAAGGAAATCAAATCAATATTCCCACGAAAAATGTGCGTATTTTTGATTTAGAAATGGTAGGCGGTCATGGGATGGCTATTGGAAGTGAACAGTCTGGTGGTGTTGACGGTGTTAGCTTAAGGGACTGTCGCATTAAAAATACGCTGTATGGGTTAGAGTTGAAGGCTCATAATAATCGGGGTGGATACATTAAACATATCACTATGCAAGATTGTGAAATCGATAGCTTTAAAGCCCATAGTGTGGAGTACAATGCCGACGGACTGCCGGCGGATCACTTACCCGTCTTTTCGGATATTAGAATAGAAAATACTGTGATTAATGGTCCAGGTCGCAGTATTGAGTTAATTGGTTTTAGTAATGAAACTTCTACAGATGGGCAAGCTTATGTTCAAAATGTGTTCGTTAAAAATGTGACGCTAGGAATGCTTACTGATGAAACGAAAGAAATTTATCTAGAAAAGTGCCAAAGTGTGTGCTTTGAAAATGTCAAAATAGCTAATCTTAATCAGCCAACCTATATATTGGCTGAAGCAACGGTGAGCAATATCACAATGAAAGAGGATGAATAAAATATGGAGAAAAAGCATTTTATAGGGTTTGCGATAACTACTTATCTGAAGAAGACGGACAATTAGTCCTAGCTAATTTTGTGATCATGGCAGGTTTAGGTGAAACTCCAGAACAAAATGGCGGTTTTGAATATTATATGTCTGAAGCAGTCGTAGAAAATGAAGCGAAAGGTGTTGTCTCGTTAATTATGGCTTACGCTGAAATCTTACGAGGAGAATAAGCGGTGGCTCATATTTTATAGGCTCATCAACATTTCGTGTTCACAACGATAAAAATCATTGATAATCTAGTTAAAACTACTTATGATTTCTTTTACAAAATAATGTCGCAAAAAATTGTTGCGTTGCTACCTGCAAAAATTGGTGCAGATACGTAATTAACGAATAAAATCAGTCCTTGATTTCAAGGGCTTTTTTTCGTTAAATCCCCCTGGCTCTCCCTAAAAAAAAAACGATTTTAAAGGAGTAAGTGGAATTTTTTTAGGAATGGTATCGTGTTGAATAACAGACAAAATAGTCTATTGAAAGAAATAAAAAAACAGAGCAACAAGTAGTTCTCTTTCAACCAGTCGGGTGAAAAGTGTGGGGCGATTTCAAATCCTGCTATAAATTTCTATTATTAAATAAATGTTTATTTCCTTATCGTTTCTTGATATTTCTTTATTAGGATGAAAGTATCAATAAATTGGAGGCTTCATCATGAAAGAGATTATTTTAGAAACGAAAGGTTTAACAAAGACGTATCACCATCAAGATGCTGTTGCAGATTTAACTATCCAAGTGCCCGAAAAGAGCGTGTATGGTCTCTTGGGAGCAAACGGTGCAGGAAAATCGACCACACTAAAAATGATTGCTGGAATTATTGCACCAACAAAAGGGGAAATTCTTTATCGTAAAAAGCTTTGGCAAAGAAAAGATTTAAATGAAATTGGCGCATTGATTGAGTCACCTCCTTTGTATGGGAATTTGACAGCTGAGGAAAACTTGCTAGTCAGAACATTGTCATTAGGATTACCGAAACATCGCATTGAAGAGGTACTAAAAATTGTGCAATTGGAGGACACGAAAAAGAAAAAAGTTCGTCAATTTTCAATGGGAATGAAACAACGTTTAGGTATCGCTTTAGCTTTAATAAACAATCCAAAACTGCTGATTTTGGATGAACCAACAAATGGGCTGGATCCAATTGGTATTCAAGATTTAAGGAATCTGATTCGCTCCTTTCCTGAACAAGGAATTACAGTTATCTTATCAAGTCATATTTTATCGGAAATCGAGAAGACGGTTGATAAAATTGGGATTATTTCAAATGGTCGCTTAGGCTATCAAGGGGATTTACCTGAAGATACACAAGCATTAGAAAAGTTATTTTTAGAAGTGGCGCAAACGTATACGGAAACAGGAGGACTTTAAAAATGGTGAAGTTAATCCAAGCAGAATATATCAAAGGGCGTCGTGGTTTTGGTAGGCGCGGTATGATTTTTTTCCCAATGATAGCAACTTTTTTTGCGGTTTTTTTAATGAGTGGCAAGCTATCTCAGATTGCGGCCTATAATTGGTGGTACATTCTACTTTTACCAGCTGCAGTCTCCTTTCTGGCAATTAGTTTAATTAATAATGAGAAACGGTTGGAATTTATCAATCTAAAAACTCTACCAATTCCGAGTCAAAAAATTTGGTTATCAAAAATTTTAACTGGCTGCACGTACCTGTTTTTGATGAATGCACTATTATTTGGCTTTTCAACCATTTCTGGAATGCTTTTTGGCTCATCCTACCCAATTTGGCGTGGATTACTAGCGGGGGGAGTATTGACGATCACGTGGGCTTGGCAAGTTCCAATGGGGATGTGGCTCGTGACGAAATTTAATTCATCAATAACTTTCCTAAGTCTATTTGCAATCAACACCATATGCTCTCTTCAAAGTATAGCTGGAGAAAAATTATGGGTTATTCCTTTTGCTATTCCAAGTAGATTGATGGCTCCGATTATTGGTGTCAATCCTAATGGCATTCCGCTTGCAACAGATAGTCCACTCTGGGATACAAGAGTCATTCTTCCAGGAATTGCCATCACGGTTTGCTTATTTTTTCTCATGACAGGGATAACTACCAAATTAGTTGATTGGAGTAATAAAAATGATTAACAATCTGACTGCCGATTTTTTAAAATTGAAGAAAACAGCTTTTTTTCTGATTCATTTATTGGTTCCTTTATTAGGTGTTTTTATTTTCTTTAGTTATCAACTGATGGCGCAGCATGATGGAAATCAACTGATGATTAATTTTTGCCAAGTACTATCTTTAGTATATCCGATTGTCGCCTCGTGGCTGACGAATATTATTATTAATCAAGAAATTGAAGCAGGCGGTGGCTTTTTCCTTTTGAGCACCGTGTCTCGCAGCCGTGCTTTACTATCCAAGCTCTTTTATCTATTTGCCAGTGGCCTATTTGCTTGTTTCATCGCAATCGTTGGTTATCATCTGCTGAATCGTTTGTTTGTGATGAATTATCACCTTTCTTTTCTGCAGGTTGGCCATTTAGTTCTACTCGTTTTTGGCTGTAGTATTTTTCAATATTTTTTCCATACTTGTCTCTGTCTTAAATTTAATCCAAATGTTAATCTGGGGATGGCTACTATAGAATTTTTAATTGGTGCTTTAATGTTGACTGGTTTAGGTGAACTAATGTGGATAGCTTTTCCTAGTGCTTGGGGAATGCGTTTGATCCGTTTCCTGGGAAATAATTTTTCCGGTGATGCGCTGCTAAAATTTATTTCTTTCCCTATCATTCTTTTGATAATAGCAGTCATAACGCTGTTGATGGGGGCTATTCTTTTTGTTCTCATGAATCGTTGGGAAGGTCGCACGAATGAAGAATAAACTTGTGGAGGGGAAATATGGCAAGAATTTTAACGATTGATGATGATCCGCAAATTTTAGATTTAATTAAAACAGCTCTTGAACGTCAAGGGCATCAAGTGGAAACGGCTGCAAATACTTCCGAAGTAACTCTGGAAAAAGCGAAGTTTGCTGATTTGATTTTACTTGATGTGATGATGCCAAATGAAGATGGTTTCAGTTATTTAGAGAGAATTCGGCAACAGATTGATGTGCCCATCCTCTTTGTTACGGCAAAGACCGCTGAGCAGGATTTGATTCATGGTTTGGGAATTGGTGCAGATGATTATATTGAGAAACCTTTTTCCATAGGAGAGTTACGTGCTCGAGTTGCTTCTCATCTAAGGAGAGAGAAGCGCGAGCATCATCATGTTTTGCGGAGTGATGAGCTGACAGTTGATTTGGAAGCGAAACAATTTTATTTTCAGTCAGAGGCAATAGTATTTACTAAGTCAGAATATGCGATTAGTGTTTATTTGCTAGAACATGCTGGTCAAGTGTTCTCGAAAGTACAAATTTATGAAGCTGTATTTGGCTTAGACGGTACCTCAGATGAAACTGTAATTGTTGAGCACATCAAAAATATTCGCAACAAGCTAAAACAATATCAACTAACACCAATTGAAACCGTTTGGGGGATTGGTTATAAATGGCAAAAAAACAATCTATCGGTTTGACCAGTTATGTGACGCGTCTTCTATTCTTGGCTTTTGGTGGGGCGATTTTGATCGCTGTTTTAGCAGTTGTTACATTTTTGATGATGCTGCAAATGAATTTCATTACGCCATCTAATAGTGGTGAAACAGCAGCCCGAAATACGATTGAAAACTTATCAAAAGAAGGTCGTTTTTCAACGAACTTTGATGCCAGTTATTTTGATTATATCTATTTTGATGCGGATGGTAAGGTCCTCGCATCATCTTTGAAAAATGAAGCATTAACTAAGATAAAAGCACGGTATGATAATCGCGACGAAAAATACACTAACGGCACCTATCTAAAATTTTCAGATGGCACGTATTGTCTATTTGTTTGGCAATATCAAGCGCTGTTTACGAATCCTTGGCTTCGGAAACATCTTCCAAGGCCAGAATTGCTCTTTATCGTGTTCACTCTTTTGGCACTTGCCTTTTATTCTATCCTTGTCATTCGCTTTTCAAGTAAGCATTTAAGAAAGAAAATCGCATTGATCAATCAAGCCACTTTGCAAGTCGCACAGCAAGATTTGGATTCGCCAATAAAAACAAAAAGCGGTATTAAAGAGTTTGATCGCACCTTACATTCAATGGAGGAAATGCGCCAAGCACTTAAAAAGTCGCTAGTCCAACAATGGCACGATCAGCAACAAAAAAAACAAGAACTAGCTTCATTAAGTCATGATATTAAAACACCATTAACGATTATTAGTGGAAATTCTGAATTATTACTGGAAGATCATTTACCAGCAGCACAAAAAGAATCGGCGCAAGCGATTTTTGAGGCTAGTCAGCGCGCGCAACACTATCTGCAACTATTACAGCAAGTAACCAATTTCGAGATGCTCACAAAAGAAAAAAGCAAAGTTTCCGTTGAAGAGTTATTAAAGGAAGTTGATGCTATTTTACGCCCTTTGGCTAAACAAAAGCAGCTGTCGATCACCTATTCGTTTCCACCCGAGTTGCAGATTTTTGGTGATAAATTCAACTTAGTCAGGGTCTTGATCACGCTGGGAGAAAATGCTTTAGCCTATTCAACCGTCGGTGAAATAACCATTTCGGTCACTGAAAAAAATCAGATGATTTATTTTGTTGTGAAGGATTCTGGTCCAGGATTTTCAGCAGAAGCGCTTAAACACGCAACGGAAATGTTTTGGCAGCAGGATCAAAGCCGCTCTACGAATACAAATTATGGAATTGGTTTGGCATTGGCGAAACGTGTCGCGGAGGATCATGGAGGCACAATTAGGTTGGAAAATGAAGCTGGTGGTGCAAAAGTGACGTTTACTATAAAAAATGAGAATTGAATTCTCTAGAATTGAAGTCTCTAATGGTAATTGAAAAACTGGAGTTGGCCTAACAAACGAGACAAAATGTTAAGAGAAAGTGATGTATTTAGATTATATCAAGATATCCAGATGATAAAGCGTTCTAAAATCGCCGGAAAACAAGTGAGGAATCGCTAAGAGAACAGGAGACGATTGGAAACCTTCGCAGAATTTCAGTCATGCTGAGGATTCAATTTAATCCGAAGGAAAGTTTGATTAGAATCTGGAAAAAGCCATGAAAGTCCTGAAAAATTATGCTATACCTAAACAAAGACAAAAACTTGAAATGAGGGATGAGGATGAAAATCACTTATTTGGGCACTGCTGCGGCTGAACGTGTTCCAGCCATTTTTTGTAATTGTAGGATCTGTCGTCATGCGACGGAGCAAAAAGGACGGGAGATCCGGACGCAAACGCAAACGTTGTTGGATGATGGCAAGCTCTTGATCGATTTTCCGGGGGATAGTTACCTGCATCGGTTGAGTGGTCGAGTGGATTATAATCGCGTCGAAGCATTATTGCTGACCCACTGGCATTCAGATCACTTTTATGGAGAAGATTTGGCTTATCGAATGTCTGGCTATGCCAATGAAATCACGACTCAATTGCCAGTTTATGGCAATGCGTATGTAAAAGAATTTTATGATCGTGCGTTTCAGTTGGAAGGGCGCTATGATGAACAGCGGTTGACCTATCATGTTTTGGAAGCGTATCAAAAAACACAGATCAATGGCTATGAAGTGTATTCATTACCCGCACAGCACGGAAACTTTGCCGAAGATTGCTTTATTTATGTTATCAAAGATCCAAAAGGAAAAACACTTCTCTATGGACATGATACAGGGTACTTGACTGAAGAAATGTTTGCTTTTTTAGAAGCAAATCGGTTTGTTTTTGATTGCATATCAATGGATTGTACGGGGCAGACCCACGCTGACCAGATGGCCAATCATATGAATTGGTCACAAAATATCCAAATGAAACAAGAACTGATGGCTCGCAAGTTAGCAACGGAAGAAACAGTCTTTGTCGCGAATCACTTTTCTCATAATGGAGGAAAAACATATCAAGAGATGGCGGATCTCTCGGTTTCAGAAAAGATCATTACCGCATATGATGGGATGGAGATCCATCTTTGATTCATCTGACAGATGATTTAGCAACGACCAAGAGTGAGATAAGCAAGTTGAGGAATGATGGGTGATTTCCTCGACTTGCTTTTTTGATTGCGCAAAAAAGGGAGCGCTGAAAATTTGGCAAAAATAGATACCAGTTATTTTATGAAAATACGATAAATTGAAGGTGTTCTTGAAAGAAAAAAGATAGAAAAGGAGGTTTCATTTTTATAGAGTCCTAATAAAATCAACAATATCAACTGTTATCACCAAACGAAAAAATGAAAATGAAAAAAATATCGCTCCCTGTATTGACTCATAAAAAATACCACTACTATACTTGTATTGTGGTTATAACCAGTTAGGAGAGACATCGATGCAAAATACCTTTCAATCAAAATCACTTTATTATCAGCTGGTAGAAATATTGAAACAACGAATCGAAAACAGCATGGTCGCTCATGACAGGCTGCCTTCGGAAAGAGAGTTGACCAGTTATTATGGTGTTAGCCGCACGACGGTGAGACTAGCACTGCAAGAATTGGAAAAAATGGGCTACATTTATCGACAACATGGAAAAGGAACCTTTGTTTCGGAGTTAAGGACGAATGCGACTGATTTAGCTGGTGCCTATAGTTTTACCGAACAAATGCGGGCAATGGGGAAGCGCCCAGAAACCAAGATATTGGCATTCAAAAAGATTGAAGCAACCAAGTATCTAGCGGGTCATATGAATGTCCAACTAGGTGAACCGTTGTTCCAGCTAGACCGCTTGCGCTTAGCCGACGATTTGCCAATGATGATCGAGAAATCTTATTTACCAGTGAAGTTATTTATGACACTCTCTCGGAAGCTTCTTACTGAAAAGCCGTTATACGATTTGTTTTCTGAGGATTTCAATCAAATCGTACGATCTGCTGATGAAGAATTTTATGCCAGCATTGCTCAGAAAGAAGATAGTGAGTTATTGACTATTCCCGAAGGATCACCAGTGCTTCATTTGGTGCGCTCAACCTACAATCTCGAGAACGAAGTGATTGAATTTACATTAAGTGTGGCGCGGGCCGATAAATTTCATTACAAAATTCGGCACCTACGTTCGACAAACTGAATTGGAGGAAGAAAAATGTTTATGTTGTCAAAAGAAGAACTGCAAAAACGAGGGGCAGAGCATACGACTCAAGAAATTCGACAACAACCGGATTTGTGGCAAGAAACTTTTGATCGTTATCAAAAGACGGCTCCAGAGCTGGCACGTCTGTTGGCAGAGGCAAAACAGACGGCTGGCGAACGTCCGATTCGAGTAGTGTTTACCGGCGCTGGAACTTCTCAATATGTGGGAGATACAGTGGTTCCCTTTCTTACGAAACAGGGAAATACAAAGCAGTTCATTTTTCAAAGTATTGGCTCTACGGATATCGTTGCTACGCCAAAAGAATATTTGATTCCTGAAGAAACGACGATCTTGGTTTCATTTGCTCGCAGTGGCAATAGCCCCGAAAGTTTAGCTGCAGTCGAGATTGCGAACCAATTGGTCCATCATCTCTACCATATCGTGATTACTTGCGCCCCAGACGGATTATTGGCGACCCAAATACCTGCCAAAAAAGAAAATCTGGTTTTACTAATGCCAGACAAAGCCAATGACGCTGGTTTTGCTATGACCAGTAGTTTCAGCTGTATGACGTTGACTGCGCTACTTATTTTTGATCAAACGAAGGATGCGCAAAAAGAAGGATATGTTCATCAATTAAGCCAGCTGGGAAAACAGGTCGTCCAGCGAGAATCAGAGATCCAAAGCTTTCTCGAATCAGAGTTTGATCGCATTATTTACTTAGGTTCGGGAAGTTTAGGGGGACTGACGAGAGAAGCCCAATTAAAAGTTCTTGAGTTGACTGCGGGAAAAATCGCTACGGTGTTTGATTCGTCTTTAGGTTTTCGACATGGTCCAAAATCTTTTGTCGACCAGCGAACACTGGTTTTCCTATTTGTCAGCAATGATTCTTATACACAGAAATACGATCTAGATATGCTGGAAGAGATCAAAAAAGACGGCATTGCTCAACGAGTGGTTGGCATCGGACAGCAGGCAGCGTTGTTCAGTGGGGATGCTTTTGAATTCACTGCAGAGGAACTTGTGCCGGATGGGTATCTCGCTTTAGCAGATATAATGGTGGCCCAAACAATCGCATTGCATTGTTCGGTGAAGGTCGGCAATACGCCCGATGAACCATCACCAAGCGGAACGGTCAATCGCGTGGTCCAAGGTGTGACGATTTATCCATACGAAAAATAGGGAGGAATGTGAGCCATGGAGGAATTGTCAAAAAGACAAGCAATGGAACGTCTATCGACGCCAGAAGGCATTATTACCGCTTTGGCGATCGATCAGCGAGGCGCACTGAAGAAAATGATGGCGGCTTTAGGGATGGAAGCGACAAAGGAAAAAATTGAGCAGTTTAAAACACTAATTTCCCAAGAATTGACTCCTTATGCCTCAGCCATTTTATTGGATCCTGAATACGGACTGCCTGCTGCACAGAAGCGTGCAGCAGCGAGCGGTCTGCTGTTGGCATATGAAAAAACTGGTTATGATCAAACCGTACCCGGCCGCTTGCCGGATCTGCTGTCGGACTGTTCAGTTGTGCGATTGAAAGAGTTAGGTGCGGATGCGGTGAAATTTTTACTGTATTACGATTATGAGGAAGCAGAGGAAATCAATCGGCAAAAGCAAGTTTTTGTTGAACGAATTGGAAGCGAATGCATGGCTGAAGGGCTCCCATTTTATTTGGAATTGTTAGCCTATGATGCCAAAAATTCGGAGACACATTCTCTTTCCTATGCAAAAGCGAAACCCCGAAAAGTCATTGAAATGATGAAAGAATTCTCGAAACCTCAGTACAAAGTAGATGTCTTAAAAGTCGAAGTGCCCGTGAACATGGCATTTGTTGAAGGATTTGCCAAAGAGGAGATCGCCTATACGCGTCAAGAAGCTGGCGCTTATTTTAAAGAACAAAGCGATGCGACCGATTTGCCGTATATCTTTTTAAGCGCAGGGGTATCCGCGACGTTATTCATGGCTACCTTGCGATTTGCCAAAGAAGCAGGAGCTCGTTTCAATGGGGTACTCTGTGGTAGGGCTACTTGGAAAGAGGCTGTCGCTCCTTTTGTTGAAAAGGGCGAAGCAGCAACGTTAGAATGGCTGGCAGAACAAGGAAAACAAAACATTCAACAATTGAATGAAGTGATACAAGAAACCGCCGTTTCGTGGCATGAGAAAGTAGAGCAGCTTGATAAATAGCACAATTTGCTTTACGCAATTCGCTACGAATAACTGACTATCAATGAATGGGAGTAGAAGATGGCAACTTTTGAAATCAAAGAAGAATTTTTAATGAATGGTTCTCCGTTTAAACTACTATCTGGTGCGATTCATTATTTTCGGGTCCATCCAGAGGATTGGGCGCATTCTTTGTATAATTTGAAAGCGCTTGGATTTAATACTGTTGAAACCTACGTGCCTTGGAATTTGCACGAACCTCATAAAGGGACTTTTCAATTTGAAGGGATGCTTGATTTAGAGCGTTTTTTATCCTTAGCACAAGAGCTAGGGTTGTATGTCATCCTGCGACCTTCTCCCTATATATGTGCCGAATGGGAATTCGGCGGGTTGCCTCCTTGGCTGTTACAGGAGTCTGGCCGACTACGAGCATTTGATCCAAACTATTTAGCCCATGTGGCGGACTATTACGATGTGCTGCTCCCAAAAATCGTTCCCCATCAATTGAGTCATGGTGGGAATATCTTGATGATCCAAGTAGAAAATGAATATGGATCATATGGTGAAGAAAAAGCATATTTGCGAGCAATTAAAGAAATGCTGACAAATCGTGGCATCGATATGCCTTTCTTTACTTCGGATGGTCCGTGGCAGGCGACGTTGCGAGCAGGCAGCTTGATTGAAGATGATGTGTTGGTAACAGGAAATTTTGGTTCCCGAGCAAAAGAAAATTTTGCGACCATGCAGGGATTTTTTGATCACCACAACAAAAAGTGGCCATTGATGTGTATGGAATTCTGGGATGGCTGGTTCAATCGCTGGCATGAACCAATCATTCGGCGAGATCCTTTTGAGCTCGCTGAATCCGTCAGAGAAGCGTTGGAAATCGGCAGTGTCAATCTCTATATGTTCCATGGCGGTACTAATTTCGGCTTTATGAATGGCTGTTCAGCAAGAGGGACTGTTGATTTGCCGCAAGTCACTTCCTATGACTACGATGCACCATTGGATGAGCAAGGAAATCCAACAGCAAAATATGACGCATTGCAGAAAATGCTAAAAGAACATTTTCCAGAATTTGAACAGCACGAACCGCGCATCAAAACAGCTCTATCAATGGAACTTCAACTACAAGATAAAGTCAGTTTGTTTTCTGTCATCGATCAAATCAGTCAACCAGTAACGACGGTTTATCCGCAAACGATGGAACAATTGGACCATCCCTATGGTTATTTGTTGTATCGGACGAAAAAACAACGGGATGCAGAAACAGAGAAACTTCGAATCATTGATGGCAGTGATCGTGCGCAGGTGTTCTTGAATGAACGATTGCTTGCTACTCAGTATCAAGAAGAAATTGGTGAGGATGTGTGGCTTACGCAATCGTCCGTAGAAAATCAAGTGGATATTCTAGTAGAAAATATGGGACGAGTCAACTATGGGCATAAGCTGACAGCCGATAGCCAACGAAAAGGTATCCGTAGAGGAGTGATGGCTGATTTGCACTTTATGACCAATTGGATCCATTATTGGTTAGACTTTAGTCGCTCGCCAATGATTGATTTTTCCCGTGACTGGCATCCTGAACAACCTAGCTTTTACCGGTACTCTTTTACACTAGAGAACAAAAAAGATACCTTTATTGATTTGACAGGATTCGGCAAGGGAATCGTTTTGGTCAACAATGTTAATATTGGCCGCTTTTGGGAAGTTGGCCCCATCTTATCACTGTATGTACCAAGCGGGATTTTGAATCAAGGAGAAAATACCATCATTATTTTTGAAACGGAGGGCATTTTTTCAACAGAATTACAGTTAAGAGAAACACCAGTCTATAAAACAATGGAGGCGGAAAAAGTATGAGTATTATTGCTGTGCGTATTGATGGCCGATTGATCCATGGTCAAGTGGCGAACTTATGGACGACGAAACTGAATATTAGCCGAATCATGGTCGTGGATGATGAAGTAGCAGAAAGCCCAATCGAAAAAAGCGGGTTGAAATTAGCCACACCAGCAGGAGTCAAATTGAGTGTGTTACCGATTGAAAAAGCCGCAAACAATATTTTGGCAGGCAAGTATGATTCCCAACGGCTGTTGATCGTTGCGAAAAAACCTGACCGTTTGCTAAAACTTGTTGAACGAGGTGTACCGATCACAGAAATTAATGTGGGAAACATGTCTCAAACAGCTGAAACAAAAGCGATTACCAAGTCAATCAATGTCCTTCCCGAAGATATCGCAACATTCAAGGAACTTGCTGACAAAGGCGTGAAACTTATTGCACAAATGGTCCCTAGTGATAAAGCAGAAAACTTTATCAGTCTTTTAGAAAGATAGGAGAATCAATATGGAAATTCATTGGTGGCAAATTTTATTATTATCATTATATGCTGGTTATCAGATTCTAGATGAGTTACAGATTTATTCTTCAATGAGTGCCCCTGTCTTTGCAGGCCTTTTTTCCGGATTAGTTATGGGTGATATCACAACCGGGTTATTGATTGGGGGAAGTATGCAGCTGACCGTCCTTGGTGTCGGAACTTTTGGCGGTGCTTCACGGATCGACGCCAATTCAGGAACCGTTTTGGCCACCGCTTTTTCTGTTGCACTAGGAATGGATCCAGAACAGGCCATCGCTGCGATTGCCGTACCGGTAGCTAGTTTGATGATCCAATTAGATATTTTAGCTCGTTTTGCCAATACCTATTTTGCTCACAGAATCGATACCCATGTGGAAAATATGAATTTCAAAGCCATCGAACGCAACTTTTTGTTAGGTGCAGTACCATGGGCGTTATCACGACTGGTTCCTGTTTTTCTCGCGTTGGCTTTTGGCGGCGGATTAGTGGAAAATGTTGTTGGTTATCTGAATGGTGATTTAAAGTGGTTAGGCGATGGCTTGTCTGTTGCCGGAGCTGTCTTACCAGCAGTCGGTTTTGCAATTTTACTTCGTTATTTACCAGTAAAAAAACATTTTCCTTATCTTATTTTAGGCTTTGTCTTGACGGCATTATTGACCACCGTATTTAGCAATATCCAGCTTTTGGGAGGCAGTGTAGCCAGTGTGGTCAAAGATTTCAGCGGTACCTTCAACGCATTACCAATGTTGGCCATCGCGCTGATCGGTTTCGCATTTGCAGCTATCAGCTACAAAAATGGACAGGCACGACCAGCAAATAATATCGCACAAAACGAGCAGCATGCGGAAGGAGAGATTGAAGACGATGAAATCTAATGGTAAATTAACGAAAAAGGACTTCCAACAAATCAATCGCCGTAGCCTGTTTGGCTTTCAATTAGGCTGGAACTATGAACGGATGCAAGGCTCGGGATATTTGTACACCATTTTGCCGCAATTACGTAAAATCTATGGGGACAACACACCTGAATTAAAAGAAATGATGAAAACGCATACGCAATTCTTTAATACGTCTAATTTCTTCAACACAATCGTGACAGGGATTGATTTGGCGATTGAAGAAAAAGAAGGTTTTCAGGCAAAAGATACCATTTCAGGCTTGAAAGCTGGTTTGATGGGGCCCTTCGCAGCCATTGGTGACTCGATTTTCGCTGCTTTAATACCAACGATTTTTGGTGCATTGGCTGCAAATATGGCTACCAATGGCAATCCGATTGGTATTTTTATCTGGATCGCTGCTCAAATCGTTGTCATGATCTTTCGTTGGAAACAGCTGGAATTTGCTTACAAAGAAGGGATTTCTCTTGTAACTACCATGCAAAGTCGATTGACCGCGCTAACAGATGCGGCGACATTACTCGGTGTCTTTATGGTGGGGGCATTAGTGGCGACGATGGTCAATGTTCAATTTGCTTGGGCACCAAATATTGGCGATGTCACATTGAATATGCAAAATAATCTTGATATGATCTTGCCGCGACTTTTACCAGCTGCGATTGTCGGCGTTGTCTACTGGATGTTAGGAAAGAAAAATATGACCTCCACCAAAGCCATTTTTGTGGTATTGATCGTTAGTGTGGTCTTGTCAGCATTAGGAATTATTTCAAAGTAGGAAGTAGGTAGAAAGTGGATGGAAAAGCAATTAATCTTGATCAGTCATGGCCGCTTTTGTGAAGAATTGAAAAGAAGTACCGAAATGATCATGGGGCCACAGCCAGAGATCCAAACAGTGCCCTTATTGTCCGAAGAAGGTGCGGATGATTTTCGGCAAAAACTAGCCACTGTCATTGCAGAATCTAAAGAGCCAGTTGTTTTTGCTGATTTGATGGGGGGGACTCCCTGCAATGTCGCTTCCCGACTAATCATGGAAGGGACGACGTTTGAGCTATATGCAGGAATGAATATGCCAATGGTGATTGGCTTCCTCAATGGGGCCTTAACAGGCGAAGCACTCGATTATGGCCAGTTTGGAAAAGACAATATTCAACATATCAACACCCTTCTTACCGAAGTTGCAAGTTTTGAAGAAGATTAAGACGCTCATCGCAACACGTGGCAGGGTACATCAGTCTATTCCTTCTTTTTGGTTAAACCTATGGAGACTTTGTTGGATCTTGAAGAGAAAGTATGACTAGTGACTCCAACTCTTTGAACAATTCCTTAAAAAAAGGTATGATAGCTAAAAGTATAATTTTGAAGGGACATCAAAGAGATGAAGTACTCAACGAAATACAGCGATGCCATTCATATTTTGGCTTATATTGAAATGTTGCAAGGGACCGATTTATCCAGTGATCGGATTGCTCAAAGTGTCGAGACCAATCCAGCGTATGTTCGTCGAATCATGAGTGATCTACGAACAGCTGGTTTGATTGAGAGCCAACGAGGGAAAGCTGAACCTAAACTGCTAAAGCGTCCGGAAGAGATCACTTTGCTGGATATTTATTCAAGTGTGGAGAAGGATCAACGATTGTTGCATATTGACAAGAAAACCAATCCCAATTGTCTGATTGGCGGCAGCATTCAGGAAGTTCTGGATGAGACCTATGACCGTTTACAGAAAAAAATCGAATCAGAAATGCAGCAAATCACATTAGCGGACATTATTCATCAGCTCAATGTGGCTGCTGAAAAATGAAGGAAGGCTCCTTTTCAAAAGCAATTGCTTGACGAGAAGGAGCGTTCTTTTTATAATACAAGATGTAACCTTAAAAGTTACATGGCGTTTTTTAGTATTTACGAGTTTTAGATTGAAAGGAAGAGATAGAAATGAAAATCGGAGTTATTGGTGCTACAGGAAATGCTGGTTCTGCTGTTTATCGTGAAGCAGAAGCTCGAGGTCACGAAGTTGTTGCCATCGTTCGGAATGAAGAAAAAGCAAAAGAACTATTTGGCCCCGCGGTTAAGTTAGTAACTAAAGATGCCTTTGAATTGCAGGAAGGAGAACTTGAAGGCTTTGATGCGATCGTTGATGCCTTTGCTACGAGTCCCGATCAAGCGTACCTTCACGTTGATTTAGCGGCCCGATTGATTCACCTTTTCCGTCAAAAGAAAACCAGATTATTTTTCATTCTTGGTGCTGGCAGCTTACTAAATGATGCTGGCGAGCGGAATGTCAATGACTTGAAAAAAGCCCCTGGCAGTGAGAGTTGGATCGCGATTCCAGAAAATCAATTCGATGAGTACAACTTCTTATTAACTGTTAAAAACGTTGACTGGGTTGGGATTTCTCCAGGAAATGTCTTCCAAGCTGGAGAAGCAAAGCCTGCCATTTTAGGAAAAGATCACTTGCTTCACAATGAGGCAGGAGAATCTGTGACTTCTAGTGGCACATTAGCGACAGCCATTTTGGATGAATTAGAAGCTCCTCAATATCAACAAACACGATTTACTGTGATCGATGCCTAAAACTTGATGGAAACAGATTCAGTGAACCGTTACCGATAGAAGCAGCTGTTTTTAGCATGTTTTTCAAGAAAGAGTCGAAAATTAAAAATCTTACCAAGACAAAACGCTGTCCGTTGCTTATAATCAATAGCAGAGGTGATGGATATGGAGAAAAAAGAAGCTTACGAGTTGATGCTGCTTCAATTACAAGGCTTGTTAGAGGCGGAGAGCAATTGGCTGGCAAATTTAGCCAATTCTTCTGCATTGTTGAATGAAACATTACACGATACAGTCTTTGCAGGTTATTATCTGTTTCAAGAAGGTGAATTGATTTTAGGTCCTTTTCAAGGTCGAGTGTCTTGTACCCGTATTAAACTGGGAAAAGGAGTTTGCGGGGAGTCAGCTGCCAAGCAAAAGACCATGATCGTGGCCAATGTCAAAGAACATGAGAACTATATTTCCTGCGATTCGGCAGCCATGTCAGAAATCGTTGTACCGATGATGGACAATGACCAATTAATCGGTGTATTAGATATCGATAGTTCAAAAACAGATAGTTATGATGCGATTGATCAACTTTATCTAGAAAAATTTGCGGCTTTATTAGTGGCTGCTCGCAAGTAATTTTTCGCAGTATCTTATTACGCCTTTTTTCTAAATAGTAGTCCTTTATGGTGGATCAAAACTAAAGTAAGACCTAAACAAGAGTAAGCAAGTTTCTGGAGACAGAGACATTGATGGCAGTTTTCCTGCCCCGTTGCTTTTGTTTGGGTCTTTTTGTTTGCCGGTATAAGTTGCGGAAGGCGTATTTCTTTTAATTATTAAAAAACGGTGATATTATGATAACATAATTAGAAAAATTAAATTTGAAGGTGAGAATTATGGATAGTGATAACATTTGTTTAGGAAAAGCTTACGAATGTAAACCGGTAGGTATGCAGAGAAACATCATTGGTGAAGTGATTCGCAAAATGGAAAACTGCGTCGTGATGAGCGTTGTCAGATACGACGAGCTGGACCATGATGAAATTGAAGAACGTTGTGGCAAAGTCGTCACACGTTATTGTGATATCTATGAATCGGCAATGATAGAAAGTTTCTTTCGTTGAAAAACATGGAAAAGAACAGATGCTTATTGTTTAAAAACAGGAAAATAATAAGCTTTTTAATAAAAAATAACTACTTATAGCTAGCGGTTGTGGTGTGAGAAAATCGTTTGTTCGATTGGTTTTGCTCTCTGGAATAGGCGGCAGACCTTGTGGCGAATCGTCAGGTTGCTTGTGGTTTGGCTATATTGGCCCTTTTTTGTTGCTATGATCAGTGTTCCTATGGTCAATCAATTTCTTTAACAAACCAATGATGATACAATAGGCTCAAAGCGGATACTTGGAGGGAATGGCTATGAGAGCTGAATTGGTGATCTTAGAAGAAGAGGAATTACTGTTTAAACTGCCTAATGAACAAGGACTAATGCAAATTGCCGACCATGACCGAGTGACTCAACTTGAGAACACGGTGTTTTTTCTTGTCAAAAATAATAGCATCATCGCGATTATGACGGATGCCTCGTTAGATGTAACGCAATCTCATGATCGAATCATTAGTATTAAACCTAGCTGGGAAATCCAGGCACCGTATCTGGCTCATTATTATCAGGAAAAATTTGGCTTCTCGAAGAAAGCAGGTGAATCGATTCCTGGAGAACAAAGGGAGTTGGTCGCTGCCTGCGCGAAAAACTTTGACTTATTGTTAGATAAGCTGGGGTATGTGAAGAGCCCTCATTCGCTTCAATCCGAGAAAAAAACTAAAGCCCGTCACCAATGGAAAAAAGAGCTGAAGGATCGGCCTTTTTACCTTGATTACCAAGGAAGCAAGGCGACAGTTTATTGGCAAAAGCGAAATGAAATGCGCATCGAAAAAGGGGCAAAGCTGGCAGAAGAAGTGCCCTATAACAAAGATGGCTCCTTAGGATTTTCTGCTCGTTTAGGAGAAAAAATCCGCCAAGATCATCAAGAAGCGATTAAAAATCATTACACGATAGAAGAAGTTATTTTAAAAAGTGTCAATGAAGTTGGTCTATTTCTTTATTATGGAGGGACCAATGGGTGGCTGCAATTAAAGGATCAAGCAGGTCAAACACTTCATGAATTGACAGTCGTAGGGGGATAGGGCCCACTGACAAATAATAAATAAAAGACGAGGCTGTGCCATAAGTCTCCGACAAGTAACACGATCCGAATAGTATAGCTTATTGATCCTGCGGTGCAGTGGCTCCTCGTCGTAAAAGTCAGAGGAATCCACCCTAGCAATGCATTAGCATATGATTCGGTTGAACTTGTTGGATGATGACTTATGTCACAGTCTCGTCTTTTGCTTTTCGATTAGGCATTGTCAGAAGAAACAACGGAATCGTCAAATAAACGATAGTCTTGGCCCGTTTTATTTACTACGATGGAAGGTTTCTTGCGCCCTTCTTTTTCTGCTTGATACGCTTCACGATGCTTTTGCAAATGTTCCGGCCGTTTTAGCCAGGCTTGAAAATCTTTCTTTTCCTGCCATTTTGAAACCAGTTGGAAATCGATCGTCGCTTTTTTCTCGTTTACCCAACACTCCGATTGGAGACAGCCAGCGAAAGTTTTCATCGAGGCGATGTCTTGCCGAATCTTTTCAGCAAAGGTTTCTTTAGCTTCAGCTAAAACTTCAAATGTTACTGTTTTGATATACATATTCAACACTCCTTTTGTGGTGAAGCAGGTACCGGATTTTGCTTAATTATAGCTGTAATTGAGAATGATTGTCAATTAGACGAGCGTTAGAGGCCTGTTGCCTGTCTGAAAACAACTAAAGAACTCTCCATACGCCCTTTCTTCGGGTATTTTTAAGGATCCTTTCAAGTAAGGAAATTTGACAGAAAGATTCGACTCACGGTAAACTTCATTTAACAAAACGGAATTTTTAGAATTATCTGAAAAATAGGAGGCGTCAAGAATGGCAACCAAAGCAAGTGTCATCGGATCACTCATCGTTTGTAGTTTTTTTCTAGCAGCCTGTCAACAGCCGTCAGCGAAAACTACAGATTCAGCCAAGTCAGCAGATGCCAATCAGCAAATGATGAATGTTCAGTTTTCTGCTGAAATGGGCAGCGCGGATTTGTCGCTAGCAACCGATTCTTACAGTTTTATTACCTTGAACAATGCTTATGAAGGACTTTATCGCCTCGACGAAAACAATGAACCGGTGATTGCCGGTGCAAGTAAGGATGCGGTGGTCAGTGAAGACGGGCTAGTCTATACGATCAATCTACGAGAAGATGCCAAATGGTCCAATGGCGACCCTGTCACAGCAGAGGATTATGTCTTTAGTTGGCAACGAACGGTTGATCCTGCCACTGGCTCCAACTATGCATATATGCTAGCACCGGTCAAAAATGCCACCGCTATTTCCGATGGCACCAAGGATAAAAGTGAACTGGGGATCGAAGCCGTCAATAGTTATGAATTAAAGATTACGTTGGAAAAAGCAACGCCTTATTTTAATTCTTTACTCGCTTTTCCTACTTTTTTCCCGCAGAGTGAAGCAGTTGTCCAAAAATACGGGGATCAATATGCCTTAACAAGTGCAAATGCGGTCTACAATGGTCCTTTTACATTGGAGGATTATGGCGGTCCTGGTACAGATATTCAATGGACACTCAAAAAAAATCCTGAGTATTGGGATGCAGACGCAGTGAAGTTAGCCGGGGTTCAGTTTGATGTCGTCAAAGAATCTTCAACTAGCTATAATTTGTACGAAAGTGGTCAAGCAGATGACATCACATTGAGTGGGGAACTGGCGATGCAAAATGTGAATCACAAGGACTACGTGGTGCAACCAAGTGCGACGACCCAATATTTAGAAATGAATCAAGCAGAAGAGGATTCGCCGTTTCGGAATGAAAAGTTGCGGCAAGCGATTTCTTATAGCCTCGATCGTCAACAAATGGTTGATCAGATTTTAGGAAATGGCTCGCTTCCAGCGGTTGGATTTGTTCCTTCTGATCTAGCCTATAATCCTGATACGAAAACAGATTTTGTCAAAGATGCAGGGACTTCGCTGCCTTATGATGAAAAAGAAGCCAAGAAATTTTGGGAGCAAGCGAAATCCGAGCTAGGAAAAGATACGCTTTCCTTTGAATTACTGACTTCAGATACCGATCAATCAAAGAAATTAGCTGAATACATTCAAGGAACACTCCAGCAGACCCTTGAAGGACTGACTGTAGAAGTGACCAATGTTCCCTTTTCTGTGCGGTTGGATCGTTCAAACAGCGGCGACTTCGAAATGGTCATGAACAATTGGATCGGGGATTATGCTGACCCAATCAATTTCTTGGAGCTTTTCAAAAAAGACAGTTCATATAATCGTGGAAAATGGTTAGATGATCCTTATGATGACTTGATCTCAGAAGCATCCGATACGTATGCCAACGATCCTCAAGCACGTTGGCAAAACATGGTCAAAGCTGAGCAGATTTTGAATGAAAAATTGGGCGTGATTCCATTGTTTCAAAGCGCAGAGGCCCATTTACGTTCCCCTAAAATCAAGGGGTTAGTCATTCATAGTGTGGGCGCCGCCTATGATTACAAGCATGTTTCCCTAGAGTAAAGGGGTATCTGCAGGCGATAAATGATGGCTTTCTCATTTTTCGTCAGATTGCCAAGCCACAAAGGAGCATTAATAAATCAAGGAGAAGCTAGTGAAAAAAGCAGTCCAAGCAGCTATGACTTTTTTATGGAAACAGCCGCAGCAAAATGCGGTTTTAACAAAAATCAATGCGCAGCCTTTAGAAGCAGTCCATTCCTTTTTATCAGCAGCAGATGCGATGATTCTTTATGAAGAGGACTTGGTTGATTCAGAGATCCTTTATGGGACTGTTGTCGAAGTCCTTCAAGAAAAAGAAGAATGGGCAGAGATTATTGTCTTAGACCAAGCAAGTAATAAAAATCCCCGAGGTTATCCCGGGTATGTTCCTAGTCACGTATTGACTGCCATAGACGAAAAATATGGGGGGAAAGGGAATCAGAAGGTAGCGGTAATCAAACCAACAGCTGTCCTGCACTTCAAAAACTATCAAAGAATTCTTTCTTTCGGAACGCTGCTGGACTGGCTTTCTGAAGATACTGAGTGGTATCACGTGATGACACCTGAGGGACCAGCTGAAATTTCTAAAGCACAAGCCCAACGAATCGATCAAGGAAACCCGACATCTCCCCGACAGTTGATTGAGATGGCAGAACAATTTCTGGATTTGCCTTATGTATGGGCAGGAATCAGCAGTAGTGGCTTTGATTGCTCAGGGTTTATGTATAGTTTGCATCGGGTCAATAGTATTTTGATTCCTCGGGATACCATTGAACAAGCGCAAGCAGGTGTGCAGCGATCCTATGAGCAGGCACAGCCAGGTGATCTATTGTTGTTCGCTTATGAGGAAGGAAAAGGAAACGTCCATCATGTCGGTCTTTATTTAGGGGCAGACGAGATGATCCACTCACAAACCCCAGGCTCCAAGGTCATGAAAACAAAAATCACTGGTTCAGCTTATGAGCCGGAATTGGCAGTTGTCACTCGGTATATTGACTAGAAACAGCCGCAATAGGAAAGAATAGGTAGAAATCGCAAGTAATAGAAAAATAGAGCAACCGAAGAAAGCCCACCATTTTGCAGAATGCAGCAAGCAATGGTGGGCTTTTTGACCAATCAAAAGAGGGATCAGTTATTTGCGACAATAAAGTCACCCATATCGTAGCGATGCCGGGATTGTGAAAATTCAAAAGGCGTCCCATTTTCTAAGTAAACTGTTTGTTCGACTTCTAAAATTGGGTCATTGGGGGAACAAATCAAGTGTTGTTGGTCATAGATATCTGGACGGTCGGCTTTGATTCTCCGAATCGATGTCCCAATCGGTAAATGCAATGTACTGGAAATATATTCATAAACGGAAGCTTTGAGCACCTCTTCGGTGATGCCGGGAATCACTGCGACTGGCATAATCGTATATTCCAGTGCGACTGGGACGTTATCCAATAATCGCAAACGAACAATATCGTAGATCCAATCTTCTTTAGTAAGTCTCAATTTTGCTTGTTCTTGCTCATCAGCCAAAAGCGTATCAAAGGAAATGATTCTGCTTGTGAGTGTGCCAGTCTTTCCTAAGCGCTTGGTTAATCCGCGGTTCACTCGGGCGTTATAATCGAAGGTAGAATAGGCTTCACTGACAAAAGTACCAGTGCCTTTTTTGGCATAGATGATTCCTTCTACCTGCAACAGATTCAATGCCTTTTGAATCGTTACGCGGCTGGTTTTATACGTAATGGCTAATTCGGATTGTTTAGGCAGCTTCTGATTCTTCTCATACTTTCCATGACTGATTTGTGTACGAATAGCTGCTGCAATATCATGATAGTAGGCCAAATCATTTCCTCCTTTTTTGAAGCATAATCGATTTTGTTGAGTATGTAAACCTCGACGTTTACATACTCGGCTTTTTGCTTCTTTCGATGATTTACAGAACCAAAAAAATCCAGTAAATTGAAATTGTAATCGGTTGCATTTGGTTTGTTGGTTTTGGTTAATCATAGAGGAGCTAGGAGGAGTAAAAATGGAAGGGTTTATGGATCGATTGGCAAATGGATTAGGTAAAGTTGCGACGAGAATCAATAATTGGCGGTACATCATGGTAATTAAGAACGCTTTTGCCGCTTTGATACCAGTCATTATCACAGGTGCCTTTGGAACTTTATTTTCAGCAATGGTTTTTGATTCGGAAAACGGCTTAGCAAAAATTGATGCGCTCAGCTTTTTAGAAAATCTAAAGCCGATCTCTTCGGCAGTTAGTTATGTCACACTTAGTTTTCTAACGATTTATGCTGTTTTTTTAATTGGGATCGAACTAGCAAAACTGAACAAAATCGACGGTGTTTTTCCCGGTGTCATTGCCGTAATGTCTTATTTGTCCGTCAATCCGATGGTTTTTGAATTCTTACACGAAGACGCCACTGTTATTGCCGAGAATGTTTTAGCAAAACAATATACCGATACCAAAGGTTTATTTTTGGGGATGTTCGTGGCGATCCTATCAATTGAACTTTATGCTTGGCTTTGCCGCCAAAAAAGATTGCAGATCAAGATGCCGGAAAGCGTACCTGCCAATGTTTCAGCAAGTTTCTCGGCACTTTTTCCCACCATATTAACAGTAACGAGCATCGCTACAGTTGGCTTTGCTATCAAAGCCATCACAGGGATGTATGTGTACGATATCATTTACAATATTGTGCAAAAACCATTAGAAGGGATTGTACAAGGGCTACCAGGTATCTTATTGTTGATGTTTATTGCACAAGTTTTCTGGGTGATTGGCATCCACGGCAATCAGATGGTCAAACCAATTCGTGAACCATTATTACTGGCGGCTATCGCCGTGAATACAGAAGCCTTTGAGGCAGGAAAAGAAGTGCCTAACATCATTACGATGCCCTTCTGGGATATGTATATGAGTATGGGAGGATCAGGTGTCACCATAGGCTTGCTGATTGCTGTCTTGATTGCAGGCAAACGAGAAGATATGCGGCAAATCACAAAATTATCCTTAGCACCAGGCATTTTCAATATCAATGAACCTGTTATTTTTGGGATGCCGATCATGCTGAATCCAATTTTGGCGATTCCATTTGTTCTGACCCCGATTATTACCGGGACGGTGGGTTATATTGCTACATCCATCGGTTTTGCAGCAAAAGCGGTCGTGATGGTACCGTGGCCCATGCCGCCAATCGTCAATGCCTACTTAGCTACAGCAGGAGACATCGGTGCAGTGGTCACACAAATCATCTGTATTTTATTATCGATCATTATTTATTTGCCATTCGTTATCGTAATGAATCGTTCAACAAACGAAGTGGCATAAAAGGAGAGAATTATGTTAATTGAAATACCAGAAACATTCATTTTAGGAGCCGCTTCTTCTGCTTGGCAAACAGAAGGCTGGCAAGGAAAAAAAGCGGGACAGGATTCGTTCTTGGATCAATGGTATCAACAAGAGCGTTTTGTCTGGCACGAAGGCTATGGACCGGCGGTTGCAACGAACTTCATGGAACAATATGGTGAAGACATTGAGCTGATGCAAGAGATTCATCTGACACATTATCGCACATCCATCAATTGGGCACGCTTTTTTACCGACTATGAGAAGTTGATCGTCGATGAAGAATATGCAGCCCATATCGATGCAGTGATCAATGCATTGATTGCCGTAGGGGTAGAGCCCATGTTGTGTCTGGAACACTACGAATTGCCGGCCTACTTACTAGACAAGTACGATGGCTGGAGTTCTCGGTATGTTGTCGAATTGTATCGCAAGTATGCAGCAATCGCCTTTGAACGCTATGGCGATCGGGTCAAGCACTGGTTCACTTTCAATGAACCCATCGTGATCCAGACCCGTTGCTATCTTGATGCGATTCGCTGGCCCCATGAACAAAATACGAAGAAATGGATGCAATGGAATTATCATAAAACATTAGCTTCTGCATTAGCGATAAAAACGTATCATGAAAAAGGCTACCAAGGCAGAATCGGCTGCGTATTGAATCCTGAAATGGTGTATGCTCGTTCTTCTTCGAAAGAAGATCAGCAAGCGCAAAAAATGTACGATCTTTTCTTCAACCGAGTCTTTTTTGATCCGATGATCAAAGGCGTTTATCCCGAAGAACTGATTGCACTATGCAAAGAGCATGACATTTATTTTGATCCTGCAAAAGAAGATTTAGAAGTGATCCAACAACATACGGTTGATTTTTTAGGAATCAATCAATACTATCCGAAGCGTGTGCGGGCACCTCGTTATCAATGGAATGCTGAAACAACGTTTCATCCGGAGCGATTCTATGAGAACTTTGATCTTCCCGGCAAACAAATGAATCATTCTAGAGGGTGGGAAATCTATCCAAAAGTCCTGTATGACATGGCAAACTACCTCAAAGAAAATTACGGCAACATTCCATGGCTGATCACTGAAAATGGCATGGGGCGGGAGAATGAAGCGGCGTTCATGGATGAGAATGGTCAGGTAGTAGATGACTATCGGATCCAATTCATTTCCCAACATCTTTATTGGCTTTTAAAAGCAGTGGAAGAAGGGGCGAATTGCGAGGGTTACATGCTCTGGGCTTTTACCGACTGTATCTCACCGATGAATGCCTTCAAAAACCGCTATGGGCTGGTACGGATCGAAAGAAATGCTGCCCGTACCCGTTCTTTGAAAAAATCAGCCTATTGGTATCGAGAATTAATTGATGAACGGCATTTATCTTATGAGGAACTGCCGCTTATTCTTTAAATGAATACACTAAAAATCAAGGGTCTGTGCCATAAGTCTTCTACAAGTAACACTATCCAAACAATATATTATTGCTCCTGCGGTGCAGGGACTCCTCGTCGCAAAAGACAGAGGAATCCATAGCAATAGCATGTGATTCGATTTCACTTGTTGGATAATGATTTATGTCACAGTCCCTTGTGTATGCTTAAAACTCGAATTGATGAGGGGCTAATTTCTCCCAGTCAAAGGTCACACCAATTCCCGGTTCTTCTGGCGCGATAGCCATTCCGTCCTCTGGATCAATCACTAGTGGGCGAGTGGTGTATTGGTCGATCGGGAAACTATGCATCTCTAGGTATCCGGCATTAGGCATGGCAGCCAGCAGACTGACATGAAGCTCTTGCATACCGTGAGTCGAGATACTGACATTATGCAACTGTGTCAATGCCGCAACTTTCAGCCAGCCTGTGATCCCTCCACAATTCGAGGCATCTGGTTGAGGAAAATCGACTTGACCATAAGACAGCATATGAGCAAATTCAATCGGTGTCCGTAAATTTTCCCCACCAGCAACTGCAATTTGCCCTTCTTTAGCGATTCGAGCATACCCTTCGTAGTCTTCGGGAATCGTTGGCTCTTCCAAAAAGAGAATATCAAAAGGTGCCATCAATTTAGCGGCTTTGATGGCTTTTTCAACGGACCAGCTCATATTGGCATCCACCATAAAGGTAATATCTGGACCAATCAATTCACGAACAGCTTTGATACGGGCAATATCTTCAGCCAGTGTTGCTTGCCCTAACTTGATTTTGACAGCCCGTAATCCCATATCCAAATATTTTTGGTTGTTGGCTAATAATTTTTCCAATGAAAAGTTTAAGTCGATGGCACCGCCATAGCAGTTTACTTTATTGCTGTGTCCACCCAATAGTTTATATAGCGGTTCCTGGGCTTTTTTTGCGCGCAGATCCCAAAGGGCAATGTCGCAGGCAGCAATGGCAAAGCTAGCTAGACCACCTCGGGCAACGTAATGGATGCCCCAATTCATCTGATCCCAAAGGTCTTCCACACAAGCAGGATCTTTTCCTAGCAAGATATGTTTCAGTTCTTTGTCGATCAATTTAGCAATGGATTCACCACCAAAACCTCCCGTATATGTATAGCCGACACCTTCTCTGCCATCATCCGTGCGAATCTTGACGATTGGCACCTCAAAGTGCGTATGCAGCCCGTGTTTGGCATCTTCCATTAATTCTGGTAAGGGAATCCGGTAATAAGCAGTTTGGACTTCTGTGATCGTAGACATAAAATTCCTCCTTATTTTCTAAAGTTTCCTAAAATGTTAACGTGTGCATTTTTATCATAGCACGCCCATGCCGAGAATTCAAGCGGTTTCATTTTCTCAATCGGATGGCAACAAAAAATGAATTATGTTGAAGAAACAGATTTTGATGAATTTGAAAGAAAAAAATTGACGCCTTTTTTCGAGTATGTGCTGTAACAATCGAGGAACTATTCACCAAAAGAAATAGACATAAGGAGCGACAATTTAGGAAACTTTCTTAAGTGTAAATACTTTTTTGAATGAGAATCGAGCAATCTGTTTCGAATATCAGTGTTTTAACTCGTTTGCTGATCGCTGTTTTAGTTTTTAGGGTACAAACAAGTCTATGGAGGGTTAACTTGCAATGAATGTCTTATAAAGAAAGTTTTTCAGTCAAAAAGAATGCTTTCTGTCTTTTAGACCGATTAAACCAAAGATTGGCTGAATTCAGTGCGGGTAACAGGATAGGGTTCTAACGATAACAATTATGTATTCGAAGGGAAAACGATTTATTCAATTGATGATTTTTGAGACGGAGTGTAGTCAAAAGTTTAGGCTATAGCGTAGATAGCCCAAATAATTCACCTCTTTATAAGCGTTTGACTTATGTTTTAATTAAAATATAATCTGACATAGAGTACATTCTCTTCGGAAGGGCGTGGTGTTGTGAGCAGGAAAGATGAAATACTTGCTTTTATAAGGGATAAAAAGAGGTTTGGTTCTGAAAATCAAAGTGATTTTGAAGTTACGACACTCGATGTCAGTGAGCAATTAGCTTTGAGTCGAACGGCAGCGAGTCGGGAATTGAATACATTAGTCCGAGAAAAAAAACTGGGAAAGTTGAAGGGAAAACCAGTAAAGTACTTTTATATTGATGAAAGTTTGCAATCGGATCAGCCATTAAGTCCAGTGAAGAAAAAAACTCAGGTGTCTCAAAAAAATAAAAATAAAAGTATATTTTCTGATTTTATTGGAGCAACGGGAAGCATGGAAGTACATACCAATCTGGCAAAAGCTGCTATTATGTATCCTCCCAATGGTTTACATACTATTCTTCTTGGCTCAACTGGGGTCGGCAAAACAACATTTGCAAAAATCATGTTTCAATATGGTCAAGAAATTGGACGGTTTAATTCCAAAAGTCCATTTCTTCATTTTAATTGTTCTGATTACTCCAACAATCCGCAATTACTATTATCTGTTCTTTTTGGCTATGTGAAAGGTGCTTTTACCGGTGCAGACACTGATAAAGCCGGAATGATTGAACAGGCAAATCATGGTGTTCTTTTTTTAGATGAAATCCATCGACTTCCACCAGAAGGTCAAGAAATGCTTTTTACGATCATAGACACACGTAAATTTCGTAGGCTGGGAGAAACTGAAAGCGCTGCTAGGGAAGTAGATGTATTGATAATTTGTGCAACGACTGAGAACATTGAGAGTTCGCTTCTTCAAACGTTCAAACGGCGCTTTCCTATGGTTCTGACTTTACCTGACTTAAAAGATCGTAAGACACAAGAAAGAATAAAATTGATTGATTACTTTTTTTGTGTAGAGTCAGAAAAAATTGATTTTGAAATTTCAGTGAAAGCAAATGTAATAGAGTATTTAGCGACTTATCATTGTCCTGGCAATATTGGACAGTTGAAAAATGATATTCAAATCTTTTGTGCTAAAGAATTTGCCCAAGCAATGCTTAAAAACCTTGAACGAATTGAGATATCTGGGGAAGACTCAGAGATCAAAGGGGTTTTGCAGGAAAATGAAGCTATTGAGGAGAAAGAATTATTTAGAGATAGTGTCTATTATAAAGGGCAGAAGAGGCAAGACAATCAACATCAGGAAATCAACTATGCAGTTGTTACCGGTAATGAAAGTTCTTTCTATAAGTTGATTCTAGAAAAATACTCTACGCTTCTAAGAGAGGGACGCTCTATTAAAGAAATTCAGCAGAAGATTACTTACTTCTTGGATGATTTCTTCGCGGTCGATCTAAAGCCAGAAATTGTTGAACGGCCTCGTAATAAGGGAATCGAGAAGTTAGTTTCGAAAGAAATTCTCGAAATAGTAGACAAGGTGATTCAGGAAATATCCAATGAACTTGAAGTAGACTGTGATCCGCATATTACTTATAATTTAGCACTTCATATCGAAGCTTTGGTGTTGAAGCTTCAAACCAGTACAGTTTCCTATCGTTCAACAAAAGTCATCGAGAAAGTTTCCGGATCTCCTTTAAAAGAATATGCTGATAAGCTGATTGCTGAAGTGAACAAACAGATGCAGGTTGTCATACCCGCAGAAGAACAAGATATTATTGAGTTATTTTTAGATACCATCTATAAAGATGTACAGAAAAATCCAATCGGTATTCTGATTATGATGCATGGGATCGGTGTTGCGACGAATTTAGCCAAAATGGTAAACGATCTATTGGGTATCAATCATGCTGTAGGCATTGATATGCCGCTAGATGATTCGGTAGAAAATGTATATCAAAAGGCAGTAGAGGTAGTTAAAACCCTTGACCAAGGTTCTGGTGTTCTTCTTTTGGCAGATATGGGATCATTAGCGACATTTTCGACTAAAATAACAACTGATACTGGTATCGAAACGATGATCATCGATAATGTGACCTCACCAATCATTATTGAAGCGACTAGAAAAGCATTATTTGCTAATATGGATTTACAGCAGCTGGTTAATGAACTTTTGGAGGAAGCAAATTATTATACGGCTAATCGAAAAAATACCAGTATCTTCGATCATTCTAGTCGCCGACTAATCAAAAATAAAGACCATTTATTTTACCATTCTCTGGAAAAAAGTGTCATTTTCTTGAATGTTTACGGTGCAACAGAAATTTTGGATGAAATTCTTATTTCCCTATCCAAGCAAATCAAATTTGAGATCATTGATACGTTAGTGATCAAATTTTATTTTCATTGTTTGGGAATGATCGAGAGGGCGATCCGAAAAGAGGTATTACATTTTGAAGTAGAGCAAGAGGATAAAGATGAATTATATCAGCTTGTTGCCAAGGAGCTGAATATATTAGAGCGAACCTATGGTGCCGAACTTTCTGCTAGTGAAATACTCTATGTCACAAAGATCATTCGGATTTTTATCTAGTAACTGTCACACATGATGTGTGACAGTTTTTTTGTTACGCACACATCGAGCATCATTAATGTGTGACAAAAAAAGTTACACATCGAAAGTCTATCAGTTGAAAACGCTTGCTATCGTTGGAAAAGATGTGTGCAAAAAAAGTTGGCACGTCTCTTGCTTTATAAAGAGTTGTAAGAAAATTTTTTGTAAAGAGGTGAGAGTATGATTGGTATTTTAGTATTAAGCCACGGAAATCTTTCTCAAGGAGTGGTGGAAAGCGGAAAAATGATCGTGGGCACCAATGAAAAAGTGGATTATTTGGGGCTTTATGAAGGAAATAACATTGATGAGTTTTATGATCGAACCGCAGAAAAAATTAAAGAACTTGATGATGGCGATGGAGTGCTGGTGTTTTCTGATTTATATGGAGCTAGCCCATTCAAGGCAACAGCTTACTGTGTGAAGAAGTTGCCGGACACATTTTATCGTTCTGTATCAGGAATCAATTTCTCCATGTTTATTGAAAGCATCTTGCTTAGAGAAACGATGGGATTAGAAGAATTAAGTAAACACGTAATGAATACAGGAAAACAAGGAATCAAGGAGCTATTTACAGAAGCAAAGACATTTACTGAGGAGGAAGCATAATGAGAAACATTGTATTTACCCGTATTGATGATCGCTTGATTCACGGACAAGTGATGACTGCATGGGTTCATGAAACAAAAGCAAACGAAATTGTCATTATTGATAACGAAGTAGCACAGGATGATTTTTTAAAGATGATCATGATTTCTTCCGCTCCTGCGGAAATTAAGGTATTGATCATGACAGAGGAAGAAGCGATTACTTATTTATCACAAGATTCGGATGAAAACAAATTGATCGTTTTAGCGAAGAATCCTAAGGTGATAAAAAATATTATTGACGGTGGCGTAAAAATTGAGAAATTGAATGTAGGTGGAATGGGAGCGAGAAAAGATCGAACACAATTGTATCGTAATATTTCTGCCAGTGAAGAAGAACGTGCATGCTTTAAGCAAATCATGCTTGGCGGAACTTCTGTATATGTTCAAGTAATTCCAGAAGAAAAGAATACGGACATCGAACAATACCTATAAAAGGAGAATAAAAATGGAAATTAATGTCTTTCAAGCATTATTGATCGGGTTGATTTATTACTTGAGTATCAATGGTACTCCTTGGCTAACATTGCTCGGTAGTACGGTTCTCGCACGTCCTTTGATTTGCGGAACACTAGTAGGGTTAGTACTCGGAGACGTCGTTCAAGGCTGTATGATTGGGGCAGCGATCAGCTTACCTTATTTAGCTTATATTTCTGCCGGAGGAACAGTTCCTATGGATCCAGGATTGGCTGGTACCCTTGGTACTGCTTTAGCAATGGCAGCAAATGCGTCACCAGAAGTGGCAGTATCAATGGCAGTGCCAATTGGTTTGTTGGGAACCGTAATATGGATTGCACATATGACTGTCGATATCTCTTTTTTACACATGATTGATAAAGCTGCAGATGAAGTAGACTCGAAAAAAATTGATCGGATTCAAATGATTGTTCCCCAGCTCTTTTTAATGCTAATTTCAATTATCCCTGTCTTTGTTGTTGCGTATTTCGGATCTGGAGTGGTGAAAGATGTACTTGATGCTTTAGAAGGTAAACCGTTGCATGTACTAGAAGTAATTGGCGGAGTTTTACCTGCACTAGGGGTTGCGATGATCTTAAAATCAATCATGAGTAAAGATACTGCAGCATTTTACTTCTTAGGATTTGTTTTAGCAGTGTATTTAGAATTGCCAATTATTGCTGTATCGATCTTAGCGTTTATTACAGCGTTTGTTTATACACAACTGTTCTTTAAGCCTAATCAAGTATAACTAAAGGAGTGTGACAGAAAATGGAAAAAACAGCGGAAAAAATATTAACAAAAAAAGAACTCAAAAAAAGTTTCTGGCGTTGGACATGCTTCTCTCATTCAAATTATAACTACGAGCGTATGCAATCATCTGGCTTTTTATTTGCCATGCTACCCGCATTAAATAAACTTTACGGTGATGACAAAGAAGCACTCCGTGAAAGCTATCATCGTCATTTAGAATTTTTCAATACGGAACCTCATTTTGGTGGGATTATTGGTGGATTGACAATTGCTTTGGAAGAAGAAAAAGCAACGGGAGCACCTATCACAGGAGATGCAATCAATTCAATCAAAACTGGTTTGATGGGACCTTTGGCGGGAATCGGCGATACATTATGGCAAGGAACACTTGTCCCAATCTTGCTATCTATTGCAATCAGTATAGGTTCAGAAGGAAATATTTTTGGTCCGATTTTCTATATTGTATCGATGTTTGTCATTATGCTAGGGCTTGCATACTACTTATGGATGCAAGGATACAATTACGGTAAAGAAGGAATCCAAAAATTAATGGGTGGCGACTTACTGAAAAAAGTGATGTTAGGTGCTAAAGTAATGGGCGGCGTTGTCATTGGGGCATTGACGGCAAATTATGTTAGCTTAAGCACGGGGTTAATATTCAAATTTGATGATTTGAAGCTGAATGTACAAACCGATATATTAGATAAATTATTAAAAGGGATGCTACCACTGGCTGTAACGATGATTGCATTGTTCTGCTTGAATAAAAAGATGAAATCTACAACTGTATTGTTGATTTTGGTCTTGATTTCCGCTATCGGAGCAATCATTGGGATTTTTTAATCGTCAGAAACTATCAAGAAATTGGAATTAACGTAAATAAAAATCAAGGACGTGAGCAATAAATGGGATTAAATAAATTTATATCACCATCAATAATGG
>NZ_JALAHI010000156.1 GCF_022711995.1 Enterococcus sp. | reverse complement strand
TATTAAAAGGGGGTTAACAATTGAAAGCAAAACTGAAGGTTGAAAAAAATTTCCCGATTTCTGAAGTAGATCCACGTCTTTACGGTTCATTTATTGAGCATATGGGTCGAGCAGTCTATGAAGGAATCTACCAACCGGGACATCGGTCAGCAGATGAAGATGGTTTCAGAAAGGATGTACTAGAGCTCGTTAAGGAATTAAATATCCCGCTGGTAAGATATCCCGGTGGAAATTTTCTTTCTGGTTATAATTGGGAAGATGGAATTGGTCCTGTTAGCGAACGGCCAAAGCGACTCGATTTAGCCTGGCGGACAATTGAAACGAATGAAATCGGCTTGCATGAGTTTTTTAAATGGTCAAAAAAAGCTGGCACGGAAATAAATATGGCGGTCAATTTGGGTACTCGAGGTATCGATGAAGCTAGAAACTTGGTTGAATATTGCAATTTTAATGGAGATAGTTATTGGAGTAATTTAAGAAAAAGCAATGGGTTAGAAGAGCCTTTAAATATTAAAACTTGGTGCCTTGGCAATGAAATGGATGGGCCATGGCAGATAGGACACAAGACAGCTGAAGAATACGGACGTCTTGCTGCAGAAACAGCGAAGGCAATGAAATTAGTGGATGACACGATTGAATTGGTTGTATGCGGAAGTTCACATAGTCATATGCCGACTTTCGGTGAGTGGGAGATGACTGTTTTGGAGCATACGTATGAGTATGTCGACTTTCTTTCTCTTCATCAATATTATGGAAATCAAGAAGACGACCTGGAAAACTACCTCGCTCGTTCCTTAGATATGGATGAATTTATTTCTGGGGTAATTGCGATTTGTGATGCTGTTAAAGCAAAGAAACATAGTAATAAAACGATTGATTTATCATTTGATGAATGGAATATTTGGTATCACAGTAATGAACATGATGAAAAAGTAGCACCTTGGCAGATCGCACCGCCATTGTTAGAAGATCATTACAATTTTGAAGATACCCTCCTTTTAGGTTGTCTTCTCATCACATTATTAAAACATAGCGATCGAGTAAAAATAGCTTGTTTAGCACAACTAGTAAATGTTATTGCACCAATAATGACGAATCCAGATGGAGATGCTTGGCGTCAAACGATATTCTATCCCTTTATGCAAGTCTCAAACTATGGAAGAGGAACGGTGCTTCGACCTTTAGTTGAGTCAGAATTTTATGCAACCAAGGATTTTGAAAAAGTACCCTATCTGGAATCAATTGCTGTAGTAAATGAAGAAAAAAATGAATTAGTCATTTTTGCAGTCAATAGAGCAAAAGAAACAATGGACTTTCATATTGAATTGGGAGATTTGGTTGTGGAAAATGTGATCGAATTTTCTCAAATTTGCGGATCAGAGATAAAAGAAGTAAATACAGAAAAAGAGGAACGCATCAAACCTGTTTCTTCCAAGAATTATTCATTAGACAATGGGATCAACTGCTGTTTGCAATCTTTATCATGGAATATGATTAGATGTAGTTTAGAAAATACAATTAAAGGAGGAGTTTCTAATGAAATGGAATAAATTATTGTTGGCAACATTATCACTTGTCTCAGTTGGTGCATTGGCCGCGTGTGGAGGTGGCAAATCAACTAGTGGTGACTCAGGAGATAAAGTTACATTAACTTTTTGGAACGGCTTTACCGCATCTGACGGAGAGATTTTACAAGATATAGTGAATGACTTCAATGAAAGCAATGACAAGAATATCAAAATTGAGATGGACGTTATGACATGGGCAAACTTGAACGAAAAGTTGCCACCAGCTATTTCCTCCAAAACAGCACCTGACTTTATTGCTTTAAATTATGGTGATTTCGCTCAATACGTCGAAAATGGCGCCGTGCAATCCATGGATGATTTTTGGGATTATGATGGTGTGGACAAATCAGATTTTACACAAACCGCCGTTGATTTAGGCGTTGTAAATGAAAAACAATATTTTATTCCGATGCAAGTACAGGGAATGTATCTGTACTGGAACAAAGATTTATTTGAAAAAGCTGGTCTAGATGCTGAGGTACCACCGAAAACGTGGGAACAACTGACTGAGATGGCGCCTAAATTAGCTGATAGCAATTCAAATGTTTCTGGATTTGTTTTCAATAAAGATGGAAGCGCTCCCCTGTATAACTGGATACTTGCTAACGGTGGGAAGCTTGTCAATGATGACTATACAAAATCAGAGTTTGCTTCACCACAAAATTTAGAAACCTTAAAAGCAATCCAAAAAATGATCCATGTTGACAAAGCAGGTCCAGAATCTATTTCTGGCGCCGAGATGGATAACTTAATGAATGCAGGGCAACTAGCTATCGAAATCAATGGTCCATGGTTGAACAACGGTCTTAAAGCAAATGAAATTAACTATAGTGTGACAACTTTGCCTCAAGCTAGTGAAGATGGAGATAAAACTGCAATCCTTGATGGGGTTGGGTACGCAATTCCATCAAGTACAGATAGTGATAAAAAAGAAGCTATTTATGAATTTTTGAAATACTGGAACACAACAGAAATCGGCAAACGTTGGAGTATTGAAAACGGCTTCCCAGCTTATTTGAATTCTGTTGCTAATGATGAGGAAGTCAAAAACAATGAAATTGTTTCTGAACTTTCAAAACAAATGGCGTATGCTAAGCCATTTTTACCTGGATTCACGAAAATCGCTGCAATTAATAATGACATTATTAATCCTCTGATTGAAAAACTTTTGGCAGGAGAAGATCCTGAAAAATTGATGAACGACGCGGATGATGCAATCAATGATTTGCTCAATCAGTGATAACTATAGTAAGAGTCATACTGATTAGGGAAGCGCATAAATGAATCGATCGAGGCAGATTTTTTTAACTGTCAAGTGTGAAATTCTGTCTCGATTTCATTTCTATTTTTTAAGAGAGGTGTATATATTGAAATCAATTGCTAGATTTTGGAATAAACCAAGCCGAGCTGCCTATCTTTTTTTGGCACCGTCATTATTAGTCCTACTCGTTTTTACTGTTGTTCCACTTTTAGGAACATTCGCAATTAGCTTTACGGATCTAAATATCTTTTTTACCAGTAAAAATATTGTCGGACTAGATAATTTTATGAGGATCTTCAGTGATGAACGGGCAATCAACTCTTTGCTGCATACCCTGTATTTCACAATATTAGAAACACCATTACAAATTATTGTGGGATTGTTTGCGGCGGTAGTCTTATCAAAAAACACCAAATTTAACCGTTTTTGTCGTTCAACCTTCTATATACCTGTCATTTGTTCGTTGACATCTATCGCGATTATCTTCTCAATGTTACTAGATCCGAATGTCGGTGCAATTCCGTATCTATTCTCTCAACTAGGCTTACCGATTCCTCAATTTTTTCGCGATCCTACTTTAGCAATGCCGACAGTTGCAATCATGACAGTTTGGAAAAATTTTGGTGTAACAATGACCATTTTACTGACAGCCATTCAGGGAATTTCACCCTCCCTTTATGAATCAGCGGAGATGGATGGCGCAACGAATCGTCAGCAATTTTTCAATATAACCTTGCCACAGATAGTGCCTTCCCTCGGTTTTTGTATCTTAACAAATTTAATAGGATCCATGCAGGTCTTTGACCAAGTTTATGTAGCTACATCTGGAGGCCCACAATTTAAGACAGAAACGGCTGTTCAGTATATTTATAGCCGTGGTTTTACAGCACCTTATGAATTAGGTTATGCATCGGCACTATCTTCGATCCTTTTTGTCATTATAGCTGGAGTTGCAATATCAACTAATTTGTATATGACACATAAAGAACGGCAAATGAAATAGGAGGGGCAAAATGACATCAGAAAGTACAATTGTAAAGGTTGGACAAAAAAGAAATAAAGTTGATTTAAAAAAGATTTTTAGTGTAATTGGGATGCTCTTAGTGCTGTTCATTATTGCTTTCCCATTTCTCTGGCTAATCATTTCTTCTTTTAAATACGAGAAGGATATTATTTCTTTTCCACCGCGTATCTTTGCCGATAACTATACGTTAAATAATTATATCAAGGTTTGGTCAACGATCCCTTTGCTGGACTATATAAAAAATACTGTTATTTTTGCAGGTGGCACTGTGATCACATCGATCTTTTTTGATTCATTGGCAGGGTATGCTTTTGCCCGGATGAACTTTAAAGGGAAATCTGTTTTGTTTTATTTTATTCTGTTGACGATGATGATCCCATTCCAAGTATTCATGATTCCTTTGTTTATTCAAGTCAATCTTTTAGGGCTCTTAGATACATATGCAGGATTGATTATTCCAAGAATGACGACAGCTTTTGGGATCTTCATGATGCGCTCCTTTTTTGTCACACTGCCAGCTTCTTTAGAAGAAGCTGCCCGGATTGATGGATTGAGCGAATTCGGTATATTTTGGAAGATCATGCTTCCATTGAGCAAACCAACATTGCTTTCACTAGCGATATTTACATTGATGAATAGTTGGAATGACTTATTGTATCCTTTGATTTTGACCAGTAGTTCAAAAATGAGAACTTTACCAGCAGGACTGGCGCTTTTTACCGGACAGAATATTTCTTTCTACGGTCCAGTAATGGCGGGTACGGTCATTTCTATGTTGCCACTATTAATCATTTATATTTTTGCTCAAAAATACTTTGTTCAAGGGACCGCAATGTCTGGAATGAAAGAATAGGGTGTCGACAATGAAATTAGTTGAAACAAAAATTTATAGCCAGTTGATCATGATCACTGATTATGTACTTTTAGGTATACTCTGGGTAGTTGCTTCGCTCCCAATCATCACGATAGTGCCAGCCTCTGTTGCGACGTTGTATGTTTTGAAACAATGGCGCAACAGTGCTAGTGGTCAACTTTTATACCATTTTTACCAAGGAGTAAAAAAGCATTTTTGCATCAACCTATTGATCAGTGTGTTAACAATCAGCATCTATTTTACAACAAATCTTTTATTACAAGAAAATAGCCAGATATTAATGATCAGTGGCTATGTTGTTTCAATTATCTATCTAATGTTCTTAGTTTCTTGGATAAACAATTGCAGAAAAAATGAACACATGTCTATATTCACATTATTCGAGAAAAGTTCATTAGATTTAGTTCTCTCCTTTGGTAGAATGCTGTTCAGTAGTATGCTGATTTTTGGATTTACCATTTTGATTTTTTTATTTCCACCATTTATTTTCATTTTTGCGGGAGCTATTTGGAAATTACTTGATCTTATATTATCTAGGAAGAGTAGGGATAGTGAATGAATAGTAATAGTACAAGAATAAAAGTAAGAAAAGATTTTATCGTTGGTGATATCAGTTCAAGATTATTCGGATCATTTGTTGAACACATGGGAAGTGTCATCTATACAGGTATTTTCCAACCAGATCATCCTAATGCTGATAAAAATGGATTTCGTAGGGATGTACTGGAGCTAGTCAAAGAACTGGAACTCGGAGTTATTCGTTATCCGGGTGGAAATTTCACCTCTGGATATGATTGGTTAGACACGATTGGACCAAAAGAATCAAGGCCCCAAAAAATCGATTTGGCTTGGCGTGGAATAGAACCAAATACGTTTGGCATACATGAATTTTTTGATTGGTTAAAAGAGACGGGAGCAGAGCCGATTTTTACAGTCAATTTAGGAACGAAAGGGATTGATGATGCAAGAAATATCGTAGAGTACTGTAATTTTCCGAAAAACTCTTACTGGAGCGATTTGCGCAGAAAAAATGGCAGCGAAGAGCCGTTTAACGTCAAATTATGGTGTTTAGGTAATGAGCTGGATGGTCCCTGGCAGATTGGTGCTAAAAGTGCTTATGACTACGGACGATTAGCGAATGAAGCATCAAAAGTAATGAAGTTAGTGGATGATTCAATTGAGACGATTTTAGTCGGAAGTTCCACACCAAGATTGGCTAGCTATCCTGAATGGGATCGGATTGCATTAGAACAAGCTTATGAAACGGTTGATTATTTAGCACTTCATAACTATATCGATAAATATGATGAAGATGATTTAACGAAACCGCCAAAAAATGAACGGGACGATACGCCAACCTATCTTGCAAAATCCTATCGATTTGATCGTCAAATTGAAGAAGTAGTTGCTGCTTGTGACTATGTCAAAGGACTTTTGCGAAGTGAAAAAACGATGTATCTAGCTTTTGATGAATGGAATGTTCATTCACAACCAGAGAAACAGCATGAGGATTTTCAGGTAGGCAGTCCTATTGACTGGTGCTTTTTTACAATGGAAGATTCCTTATTGTTTGGGTCACTAGGATTGTCAATTTTAAGACATGCTGATCGTGTAAAGATTGCTTGCCAATCCTTATTGGTCAATACGATTCCGCTAATATTAACAGATCCTCAAGGGGAAGCTTGGTGTAATCCAACTTACTTTATTATGGCTCATTTATCTAGATATGCAAAAGGGACTGTACTAAAACAAATTACAAAAGGGCCAACTTATGATTGTGAGAAGGTCAAAAATGTTCCAATCGTTGACAGTGTAGTGATCGAAGATCAGCAAGAATTAGTGCTATTTTTAGTCAATCGAGGAGAACAAAAACAGACGATTCATTTAGATCATGATTTTGCTCTTAGCCAGACGGCAGAACATATTGTACTTAAGAGTGACACACTTTTTGCTAAAAATTTGAGAGAAACACCAAATAAAATCGTTCCCGAGTCTAAAGAAATAGTTTTTGAAAACGAGGAAGCTATTACTGTTACTGTAGAAAAGTATTCATGGAATGTAGTAAAAATAAAAAAGTTGTGAGGAAGTTTTATGGCAGAAAAGAAAAAATACAAAAATCCAATTGTAATTGAGCGTGCGGATCCTTGGGTTTATAAGCATACAGATGGGTTTTATTACTTTACTGGTTCGTTACCCGGATATCAAGCAATCGAGTTACGTAGAGCAAAAAAAATTGATGATCTTGAAAAGGCTGAGCGTGTACTTGTATGGCATGCCCCTAAAACGGGCATGATGAGTGAATTGATATGGGCGCCAGAAATCCATTATATTAACGAACGCTGGTATATTTATTTTGCGGCAAGCGATGATGCAAACATTCGAGATGAGCATCATCACCATCGTATGTTCGTCATTGAGAATGCACATCCAGACCCGATGAACACTGAATGGGTCGAAAAAGGCCAGATTGTTACAAAATTTGATAGTTTCAGTTTAGATGGTACGGCATTTCAGCATCGAAAAAAACTCTACTATGTTTGGGCACAGCAAGATCCGCGTATTCCTGGAAATTCAAATTTATACATTTCTGAAATGGCCAATCCTTGGACGCTTAAAGGAGAACAAGTTCTTCTTTCAATTCCAGAATATCAATGGGAAAAACGCGGCTTTTCAGTAAATGAAGGACCCGCAGTTATTATTAAGAATGGAAAAGTGTTTATCACTTATTCAGGAAGTGCTACTGATGAAAATTATGCTATGGGCCTTTTATGGGCGGATGAAGAGTCAGAACTTCTAAATGGTTACTCTTGGCATAAATCTCCAGAGCCAGTATTTGTTACTTCAGAAAGAAATAAGTGTTTTGGACCAGGTCACAACTCATTTACCAAAAGCGAGAACAATCAAGAGGATGTCCTGATTTTCCATGCTCGACCTGAAAAAAATGCTGTAGGAGACCCTTTGGATAATCCTAATCGACACGCTCATGCGCAAGTGTTCACATGGGATAGTAATGGATTTCCCTTCTTTGGAGAACCAATCGGCTAGAAAGGGAAGAAAGGTTGGTGTACGGATGATAAATGTAATGAATCAGAGAAATGGAACACCCATCAGTAAATATATCTACGGGCACTTTTCAGAACACCTCGGTCGCTGTATTTATGAAGGCTTATATGTAGGAGAAGATTCGCCTATTCCAAATAAAAATGGAATGCGCACAGATGTTGTAGAAGCTTTGAAAAATATCAAAATTCCTGTCTTACGCTGGCCTGGCGGTTGTTTCGCTGATGAATACCATTGGAAAGATGGGATTGGACCAAAAGAAAATCGAAAAACGATGGTCAACACGCACTGGGGTGGGGTGACTGAGAACAATCATTTCGGGACCCATGAATTTTTTGAATTGATCAAGCAGCTGGAATGTGATGCGTATGTCAATGGAAATGTTGGTAGCGGAACGGTGCAAGAAATGTCAGAATGGGTGGAATACATCACGATGGATGGCATTTCCCCGATGGCCGATCTTCGCAGAGAAAACGGTCATGAAGAAGCGTGGGAAATGAAATTTTTTGGCGTAGGAAACGAAAACTGGGGATGCGGCGGCAACATGCGACCAGAGTACTATGCGGATCTGTATCGTCGTTATCAAACCTATGTCCGCCAATACGGCGACAAAAAAATCTATAAAATTGCTGGTGGAGCAAATGTAGATGACTACCATTGGACAGAAACATTGATGAAAAATGCCCATTGGCTGATGGATGGTCTAAGTTTACACTACTATGTTCATCCCAAAGGTTGGGAAGAAAAAGGCAGTGCGCTGGAATTTGATGAGACGGAGTGGCAATTGACCTGTGAAAAAGCAGCGTACATGGATGAATTATTGACCCGTCACAGCGCTATCATGGATCAATATGATCCAGAACAGCGCGTCGGGATCATTGTTGATGAGTGGGGAACTTGGTTTACTGCGGAACCCGGAACAAATCCAGGATTTTTATATCAGCAAAACACGATTCGTGATGCGATGGTCGCAGCCATCACCTTGAATATTTTCCATAAACATGCCAAGCGAGTGCATATGGCAAATATTGCCCAGACAGTTAACGTCTTGCAAGCGATGATTTTGACAGATGGCGAACAAATGGTGAAAACACCAAGCTATCATGTATTTGATTTGTATAAAGTCCATCAAGATGCTGAAACCATTGATAGCCATGGAACTAGCAGCGATACCGTTACCTATACGATTTCCAAAAAGGAAGATACGATCCATCTATCGGTTTGTAATTTTGCTACCAAAGGTACGGAAGAATTATTCTTCTCCTTTGAAACAGCGATCAATGAAGTCAAAGAAGCGCGCTATATTGTCGGGGACAAAATGAACGCACACAATGATTTTGATCATCCAGAAGATGTAGTGATCCAAGATTTCGATGACTATTCAATCAACGATAATCAATTAACGGTTAATGTTCCAGCGATGAGTGTATTGACACTGTCTTTAGTGGGGTGATTCTATGACGTGTAAAGGTTGCGATATTAAAGAAACAGCTGTAGCAACTGATGTAGAAGCATTGATTGCAGAACAACTTGCAATCGAGAGCAATCTTGCTGTCCTTGAAGTCGTTAAGCACCGTATTACCATTTGTGAGGCTTGTACATTTCGTTCCCAGCACACCTGTACCAAATGTGGTTGCTTTTATAAATTTCGAGCAAATCTAGCTAAGAAAAATTGTCCTGCTGGAATGTGGGCACAAACAGGGCAGATCATTCAATAACCCTCCTGTTTGTAGCTCGAAGACTTAGCGGAACTGAATTTCATAAGGTATTGATAGAACGAAACTAAAGAAAGTCTATGGTCTCATTTCCGTAGGCTTTTTTGTTTTTTCAGGTAAAACATTGTCCTTGCCTCTGTGTTAAGATAGAGAAAATGATTTTTGTACCAATTTTTCGATAATAAGAGGAACTCTCACTTCGGGAGCTCTTTAGGAGTTGAATTTGTGGAAAATACGAACCATTCTATTGGCTCTGTAATTAAGGAGATACGTAGAGAAAAGCAGTTGACTCAAAATAATATTACAGAAGGATTTTTTTCGACAAGGCATTTGATCAATATCGAAAATGGCTCTGTAAGTCCTAGTACGGAAATATTACTGCATATTTGTTAAAAATTAGGGATCTCCATGGAAGAATTATTTCATCGAGTCTATGCGAAGGATCAAGCAGCGCTTGATGAGATAAAAGTGACGTTTACTTCTCTTTATGAAAATGGAGCATTTGATCAGATCAATGAAGCTCTTACGGAAAAGTTGGCGCAAATCAGTCATAAATATATCCGTGGCACAATTACGTATAAGTTTCTAAGTATTATGACAGCGTATTATGGTGAAAATAATGAGCAGACGTTATTTCACTTAGAACAACTTCTTGAAAATAACCCAATCATTTTAGAGCAACCATTTAAGGATTTACATACAAATATTCTGATTCAATATATCCAAGTCAGTTCGTATTCAAAAAAGTCATTGGTACTTGCGCAATCCATTGATTTCATAAAAGATGGTGCATTGACCTATGTTATCAATACGGGATTGCTAATCGATCAAGAGTGGGGAAAAGTCATAACCAATTGTCGGTTATCTATAAAAGAAGTCCAGAATAAATCGCTGTTTATTTTGCCGGGGTTATATCTTCAGTTAGGGATTTCTTTACACAAGATGAATGATGCAAAGGGACTTTTATATATGAAAAAAGCATTTGTACTGGCACAACTCAATGGTCAGGCCTATTATTTAAAGGGGTTTAAGGAAATGTTGGCTTATTTTGAGGTCCATCTCCCAAAAGATCTTTTGGAGGAAAGCCAAGACTTATTCTCTGGACAGTAGGGTATCCTTCCGTGCTGTCTCACATTTATTTTGCTTAAATTCCAGAAAAGGAACAAGTGAATTATCCTTCACTTGTTCCTTGTTTCTTTCTATTCTATAGTGTTGCTAACAACAAAAGTTCTTAGGATAGGAGGAGGTTAAGTGAATTTGATTTTTGAATATACGTCAAAAAGAAGAATGCTTTTTTGTCTTTTATTGATGATTTTGACGTCGGGTACAAATGCGTTTACGAGCGTTCTTTTCTCAACGATTATTCAGTATGCGACGAAGGGAGGCGGATCGTATGTTTCCTTGCTTTTGTTGTCCGTAGTGGTTTATAGCTGCTTTTTTTTATTGAGCTATTTTGAGCTTCAATTGGTCAATCAATTAACTTTTGAGTTTAACACCCGGGTTAAAAAAAGCGTTTTTGAGCGTCTTTTGTCGGAAAGTGACTGTAATATTCCATCGGGAGAGGCCCTTAACTTTGTGTCGAATGATTTGAAGCTGTTAGAACAAAATTATTTAGGTAGTTTTTTTCAAATTGTAAAATTATTAGCCACTTTTGTTCTCTCGTTGATAACTGCTGTTTTCTACGATCTTCAGATGGCCATGGTGTTTATTGCCTTTTCACTCATTCCGTTGTTTATACCTCATCTTTTTGAAACAAAAATCAAGCGCGCTTCTAAAGAGTGGTCGGCTGCAAATGCGATTTTTATTTCCACTTTTAAAGAAATGGTTGCTGGTCTTACTGTCATCAGGATGTTCCAAAGTCAAAACTATTTTTTTGAAAAAAATGCTGCGGGAATTGATACCATGGAGCAAAAATTACAGCAGATGAATTTCTTAACCAAAATCAGTTCTGCACTGATTCATACCGTTGGAACGATCTGTTTCTTTTTTCCTATTATGATTGGTGGAATCCTTGTGGCGAAAAATCAGTTAGCACTGGCTAATCTGATGGGTCTGGTGCAAATTTCCAATACTATCGTTAATCCATTGATTTCAGGCATTGCTTTGATGGGTACCTTTCATTCTGTGCAACCAATTATCGGAAAATTACCAAAGTCCTGTTCTTCTACACCTTCTTTTGCGAAGAAACAACGGTCTTCTGTTACTGGAAGGATTCGTTTTCGTGATCTAACTATTTACAGAAGCGAACGGCCGCTCTTTCAGCCGATAAATGACACGATTGAGGCAGGAGAAAAAGTGCTGATCAGAGGACGCTCGGGGATTGGAAAATCGACATTCTTGCAATTGCTTTTACATAAAGAAATTCATTACCAAGGAAGTCTTGAAGTTGAGAAGAAAAAGAGTTTGACAGAGAAACCAGCAGATCTGCTGTTGGTTCCTCAAGAGCCCTTCATAATGAATGCCTCGCTAAAAGAAAATATCTGTTTTGATGAAACTTTCTCTACTAAGGAATATCAAGAAATTCTTGAGAAAACAGACTTGACATTACTCGCACAAGAATGGGGAAACAAGCTTCTTGGAGAGAATGGTCAGTATTTGTCTGGTGGTCAAAAGCAGCGAGTCGTGTTAGCTCGAACGCTGATTCGACAGCCCAAAATCGTACTTTTAGACGAATGCACTTCCGCACTTGATAACGAGGCGACCAAAAAGTTACAGAGGATCATTCACTCGTTACCTCAAACGGTCTTAGAAGTTGCCCATAAAGTAACGGTCGAGGAGGAACAGTGCTACGATAACATCATCGAATTAAGGGATTAAACAGAAAAAACCACCGTATGTGGACTTGGTCCTAAATACGGTGGGAATATCGGTTATTTCGACGAACGACTGGCTGGGTCCAACCGTCGTTCAATAAATCCTAAGCCTAAATCGGTGATGATTGCCATCAATGCTGTTGGTAGGGCTCCTGCAAGAATGATCGAAGCACCATCCGTGGCATTGGTTCCGCGGATGATGATGTCCCCTAAACCACCAGCACCGACGAAGGCGCCGATGGCCGTGATACCAATTGCAACGACTAATGCATTCCGAATACCTGCCATGATGACAGAGACGGATAAAGGCAATTCGATCATATACAGTCGTTGCCAACTTGTCATACCCATTCCTTTACCAACATCTAACGTATTGCGGTCTACTTGACGCATACCGGTATAGGTGTTTTTGATGATCGGTAAAAGGGAGTAAAGGAAAATCGTTAAAATCACGACATTGACACCGAGTCCCATGCCAATCATCAGAATCGAGATCATAGCCAGTGAAGGAATCGTTTGGATGATATTGGCGATTCGGATGACCCAATCTGCCAGACGCGTCTTTTTAGAAATCAAGATTCCTAGGGGAATACCAACGATGGATGCGAATAAAACACCATAGATGGAAATGAGGAAGTGACGAATAAATTGGGCAAAGACATAACCGCCATTTTCCTGAAAGTAGGCAATAAATTGTTGAAATAGATTCATGTCATTCATTTCGTCACTCTCCTTCAAAATAATGATTGTCTTTTAAGAAACGTTCCGCGACTACAGTCGGCTCCAATAAATCATTATCAACTTGATAATTGAGTTGCTGCATTTTTTCCGTGGAGATCGTACCGGCCAGTTTGTTCAAGGCGTCGGCTACTTCTGGGGTGTCTTTGATGAGTTTATCATCCACCACAGGTGCTGCATCGTAAGGTGGGAAGAAGTTCAAATCATCTTCTAGCATAACCAGATCATAACTGGCGATCCGTCCATCGGTTGAATAGCCGAGTACGATATCCATTTTGCCATTATCGACTGCGTCATAGACCAAGCCAATCTGCATAGGCAAAATGTTTTTGAAAGAAAAGCCATATGCTTTTTGGAAGCCATCGTAGCCGTCACCTTCACGGGTGATCCATGCTGTATCGACACCGGCTACCAATTGATCGGCAACGCCTTTTAAATCGCTGACTTTTTTCAGATTATATTTTTCTGCGGTATCTTTTCTGACTAGAAAAACATAAGTATTGTCAAAGCCATAGGAAGGGAACCATGTTTGCTGGAACCGTTTTTCAAATTCATCTTTGACGGTCTTAAAGGCTGCAGCAGGATCGGACTGTGGTTTTAAACCCAGTGTCGTCGTTAAATCTGTTCCGGTATAACGAGCAGCCGAGATCGATGCATCGCCATTCATCATTGCCTGATGATTGATGGTCGTTGTGGCCAAGTTATTGATAACAGTAGTCTTTTTGTCCGTGTAATGTTCCACCATTCCAGCAACGATCGCCCCAAGAATCTGAGCTTCCGAGGTGATTCCCCCGGTAATTGCTACCGTATCTTCCGTTGATGTAGAAGCAAGTCCTGGGAAGGAGCAGCCGGATAGTAAAACAAAGGTCATGGACAATAATAGACCGAGTTTCGCTTTGATTTTCATTTAGGCATCCTCCTTTAATGCAGCTGGTGTCAGTTTGTTTTCAAGTAATCCCAGTAGCCAGTCTGCTAAAAGTGCGAAGATCGTTACTGGGATCGTACCAGCAAAAATCAATGGTGGTTGGTAATTATTCAATCCACTAAAGATCAAATCCCCCAGACCTCCGGCACCAATATAAGAGGCCAATGTTGCCCATGCTAAAACATAGACTGCAGATAAGCGGATCCCTGCCATAATGGTCGGGATCGCCAAAGGCAGTTCCACACTGATGATCGATTGGAAGTTGGTCATGCCCATTCCTTTGGCAACATCGCGGTAATTCCAATCGACTTTTTTCATGCCGATATAGGTGTTGCGCAAAATAGGCAGCAATGAATAGATAAAAAGCGCAGCAATCGCTGGGATTTTTCCCACACCTAAAATAGGAATCATCAATGCCAATAAAGCCAATGAGGGGATGGTTTGTAAGGCACTGGTCACACCGATCACAATCGAAGCCGCTTTAGGAAAACGTGTCAAAATAACGCCTAAAGGAACAGCGACCAGAATACCTAGAAATAATGCGGCAAATGAGATATATAAATGCTCGATACTTTTGGTAACCAGTTCGCCGCCATATTCATTAAAGAAGCTTTGCATGGCTAGACCTCCTCTGGTTTTGCGGATTCAATCGCATCAAGAATAGAGGACTCCTCGCCCCAAATAACATCATAAACAATGTCTACTAAGGAAGCACGGGTCAAAATTCCTACTAAATGTTTTTCGTTATCAACGACGGGCACGTATTTTAATCCGCGTTTTAGGATCCGTTGCAACGTATCTCGTAGTAAAGCAGTTTCTTTTACATAGAAGACATCTTTATTCAGAATATCTCCAACACTGGTTACTTTTCCTCGATTGCGGTCGATTGATTCGACATCGATGTAGCCTTTCAAGACATTGCTATTATCTGTGACTAACAACGTATCGACCCGTTTTTCTCTCATTAGACGAATCGCTTCTTGCAAAGATTTTTCTGGCGTGATGGCGATCGGTGTTTTGAGCATGACTTCTTTGACTGGTGTCGTGTCTGGTTTCGCTTGCAGAAGGCGGTCTTCACCAATCAATTCTTCAACAAAGCTGTTTGCAGGGTTTCGCAGAATGTTTTGCGGAGTATCAAATTGGATGACACGGCCTTCACTCATGATCAAGATGCGGCTAGCTAACTTTAATGCTTCATCCATATCATGGGTGACGAAAACGACGGTTTTTCCTAAACGCTCTTGTAAGTCTTTGACCAAATCTTGCAATGAATCGCGAGTGATAGGGTCCAATGCACCAAAAGGTTCATCCATCAGAATGACGTCTTGGTCGGCTGCCAACGCTCGGACAACACCGATCCGTTGTTGTTGTCCACCAGACAACTCATTTGGATAACGGTCTAACATCTCCCGCGGAAGTTCGACAAGATCAATCATTTTTTCGGCGGTTTTATTGCGCTCTTCTTGGCTGACCTTCAACAGTTTTTGTACAAGGGTAATGTTTTCGCGAATCGTCATATGCGGCATGAGACCAATGCTTTGGATCACATAGCCGATTTGGCGACGCAATTCGACAGGGTTGATATCGGTCACACTTTTGCCATCGATTAAAATTTTTCCTTTCGTTGGATCGGTCATTCGGTTGATCATTCGCATACAAGTTGTTTTCCCACTACCGCTGGTACCGATGAAACAGATGAACTCTCCTTTCTCAAAGGATAGATTGACATCTTCGACAGCTACTTTGCCGCCTTTATAGATTTTGGATACATGTTGAAATTCAATCATGATTTCACCTCTAATTTTATTTAGGCAACGATTGTTCTGCCTAGGCTCTGTCAATAGTATGCCTAAAAGTAGGCTGTTATTCAAATATTCTGCCTTTTTTATTCAGATTCACATATTTTGCTGAGAAAGAGTGAGGAATATCCAATCGAAAATAGTTGAGGATAGAAATTTAGTCATTGGCAATTTTTCTATTCGTTATTTTAAATTCATTGTGTTTTGGGCATAAAAGCGTATTTTACAAAGGCTATGTTGGGAGATCTTAGAGAAAGTAGCAGTTTTTTTCCCCTGACTATAAAAACGTGATAGAATAGACGGGCATATGAAAGAAAGAGAGTGACGACATGCTTACAACAGAAGATTTTGACTTTGAGTTACCGGAAGAATTGATCGCTCAAACGCCGCTTAGCGATCGCTCAAGTTCCCGCCTATTGGTGGTAGACCGAGAAAGCGGCGCAATGGAAGACAAACATTTTTATGACATTATTGATGAATTAGCTCCTGGCGATGCCCTTGTCATGAATGATACCCGTGTGTTGCCAGCCCGTATCTATGGTGAAAAAATCGAGACCGGTGCCCACTTAGAGATTTTATTGTTAAACAATATCGAAGGAGACAGTTGGGAGACATTGATCAAACCAGCCAAGCGAGCAAAAGTCGGTACGAAGATCACATTTGGTGATGGCCGCTTAGAAGCGGTTGTTGAAAAAGAGTTAGAACACGGGGGACGAATCATTCGCTTCAGCTACGATGGCATTTTCTTGGAAATTTTAGAATCATTGGGTGAAATGCCATTGCCGCCATATATCAAAGAACGATTGGAAGATCCAGACCGTTACCAAACCGTTTATGCCAAAGAAAATGGTTCGGCAGCGGCACCAACGGCCGGTTTGCATTTTACGCCAGAATTATTGGAGAAAATCGCTGATAAAGGGGTTAAGTTAGTTTATTTGACCTTGCATGTTGGGTTAGGAACGTTTCGCCCAGTTAGTGTGGACAATATCGCGGACCATGAAATGCATAGCGAGTTTTACCGATTGACAGAAGAAGCGGCGGCCCAATTAAACGAGGTACGAGCAAATGGTGGGAAAATCGTTGCTGTTGGAACGACTTCGATCCGTACATTGGAAACCATCGGCTCAAAATTTGATGGTGAGATCAAAGCTGACAGCGGCTGGACCAGCATTTTTATTACTCCTGGCTATCAGTTTAAAGTTGTCCAAGCCTTCTCAACGAATTTCCATTTGCCAAAATCGACATTGGTGATGCTGGTCAGTGCCTTTGCCGGACGTGATCTGACATTAGAAGCTTACCACCATGCCATTGAAGAACGCTATCGCTTCTTTAGCTTTGGCGACGCCATGTTCTTAAAATAAAAAAACTGAACGACAAGTGCGGTTCATTAAGTTGAAGGTTTCAACTTTTTGAACTGCTTTTTTGTCGTCCAGCCTATATCTAAGGGAAGGTATAAGTAGTGGTCACTGATGGTTGGTTCATGCAAAGCAATTTGTTCCTCAAAATTTGTTTTCTTTTACAAACTTACACATGTTTCGTGTGTTCTGATACAACGTAATAGACGTATCCTATTTTCGAAAAGATTCTCGATTTTGTGTTACGCTTTTCTGTTACTTTACACGCTTGATACTAGGTGAAACTTGTACGTTCAACAACTTTTTGTAGATTGAGTTTGCGATATTTACAAGACCACTAACAGAGTTGCTACCTTCCTTACACCTATACTATAGCATATTTAGAAAGCGTTTGCAAACGGAAAATCTGTATCGACTCATTGAAGCAAGTCCTCATTGGCAGAGGGAAAAGATGGGTGCCTATCAGAAAAAAACGAGTCAGATGATGGCAAAATCAGGGATAGGCGGCTGTTTTAATGGTCTATCAGCATTTTTGATACACTTTATAGGGACGCCCAATCTTAGTATAGATGATCTGACTTTTGACATAGTCGTGCGTTTCTAAATAAGACATATATTTCCGTACGGAAACGTGGGAAAAGCCGCTGATTTCCACCAAATCTTGGATCGTGAACGCTGCCGGAAAGGTTTGGATCGCTGCTTTGATACGATCCATCGTATCCGCAGACAGGCCTTTATCCAGTTCAACAGAGGATGAATCAGGTCTTTGTTTGGCCACGAGCATTTGGTCAATGGTTTCTTGTGCTAAATTGTCTTGTTCCAAAGCTTCTTGCCTTTTTAGAAACAGCTCGATGCTTTGCCGGAAGCGTTCATAGGTAAATGGTTTGACAAGGTAGTCCAGGACCCCTAGATGCAGTCCGTACTGGATGGTCTGAGTTTCATTGGCCGCTGTGATCAAAATCACTTCGATGGCTTGTTGCGACTCGCGGATCTCTTTGAGCAAGTCTAAGCCGTTGCCGTTTTTCAGATGGACATCGAGCAGTACTAAATCAACTTGTTTACTTTGTAGTAAATGTTCAGCGTCGGCGACTGTATCTGCCGAATAGATTTCTTGAAAGGTACCAATTTTTTCTAAATAGTTCCGATGGATAAACTCCACCATTGGGTCATCTTCGACGATCAATCCGTTTAATGGTTTCATTTTATCACCCCATGATAATGTGTTTGAATTTGAAGAATAACTAGGTTTGGCTGTTCCTCAATAGAAAACAGTGCCTGATAATCTTTTAGCATTTGCTGGAAATAGTTGCTGTGAAAACTGTCCTGAACTTGCTGATTGGCTTCAGACAGCTGGATCGTGTAAGTAGAGGTCAGCTGATCGATCGCGTATTGAATCTCGATCCGCAATTCCTCGATGGCCTGCATCTGCAGCAAAATATGATGAATGTAGCGGTAAAGATCGATCAAGGCTTTGGTTTCTGCTTCTTGCGGATTCGCAGGGATTTCTGGTGAAATCTCAATCAGAAGCTGGATTTTACGTTCCGAAAATTTTTGTCGTTCTCCAATGAGGAATCCGGCGATTTGCGGATTCTGAACTAAAAAGGAGAGTCGATGAGAAAACTCTTTTTCGGGAGTCAAAATATCATCCAGATAAATTTTCAACTCATCATATGCTTTTAAGTCGGCGAGTCCATAGATCACATGCAGTTTATTCATAAATTCATGAGATTGAGACTGCAGCGCAGTGGCATATGCGGTGGTGTTGGCTAGTTGATCCATAACGAACAACGACTCCGTCGCATTACGCAAAAAGACGATCCAACCGATCCGTTTTTGTTCCACGATGATCGGCGCCGAGGAGAAAAGAAAATCTTGCCCATTTTGCCGATAGAGCTGTTCGACATTGCGTTCTAAATCGATAGTTTCTGTCTGCAAAACTAGATCTTGCAAATGTTTGCCGACTAATGAGTCTGTGCGGCCACTGTTCTTTTGATATAGTTCGTTCGCAGCGATATTCGCCAGATTGATTTGTTGGTTCAAATCCAAGACAATGACAGCATCTTTGGTCTCTTCTAACATGGCATTGCGTTCTTCAAAAAGCCGTGAAATTTCCTTTGGTTCTAAATTGTGCAGTTGTCTTTTTAAATAATAGGCGAGTCCAGTTGCTGCGCAGGCGGCGATCGCAATACTTAGCACCAAAGCAATCAAATACCCTTCTCGGGAACTTTTTATTAAAGCGCTTAGTGACTGCATGCGGATTCCTAAAGCCACCACACCGATTTGTTTCTTCGGTTCTGTTAGGGAATAGACCGGAACGAATCCCCGCAGTGAGCGGCCCAATGTTCCTTCACTGATGGAAGTGTGCTCTTTTCCTTCCAATGCGGTGACTTCATCACCACCTTCGAAGTGTTTACCGATTTGGGACTCATCGGGATGAGTCAAGCGAATCGCCTGCATATTCATCACAACCACGAAGTCTAGTCCATGTATTTGCGTCACTTCTTTTGTGTACGCTTCCAATTCAGCATTGGTCTTTTCTTCTTCTAGCGCAGCGGTCACCTGTGGATCGATGGCCAGCTGTTTGCCAACGGCTAAGAGCAATTGTTCTTCATTGGAACGAATAAATGACGAATTTTGTATCAGGACCAATCCATAAAGAATAGAGGTGACAAGGAGCAGGATGATCGTAAAAACGACTGTTAACACACCCCATAACCGTAACCCTTTTTTCACTGTAGTTCCCCCTTTGCTCTTAAATTATAACATAGCTGACGAAAACCTTTCGGCGCTTTAATTAATTTAAATACTTAAAATAATTAAATAAACTACGAAAAAGAAAACGTTTGCTTTAATCTGTGAGTAACCAATCGTTTGATTGAAATCATTTTAGGAGGAATGCAAAATGGAAAAGCATATCGAATCCCATGTGGTGAGAAAACAGGTTGAATCGAAAGCAAAAGAAGAGAAGTTGGTTGATCGGTGGATGAAAATCAAAGTTGGTTCGGTTCCATTACCGGTCTACATTGTGCTCGCGACAGTCATTGTAGTCACCGGGCTATTACAACAACTACCTGTCAATATGTTAGGTGGTTTTGCAGTTATTTTAACGTTAGGCTGGTTGTTAGGAACGATTGGTGCCAATATTCCTTTTATCAAGAATTTCGGTGGTCCGGCAATTTTATCTTTATTGATTCCCTCTATTTTGGTTTTCTTCAACTTAGTCAATCCGAATATTCTTGAATCTGCCGATATTTTGATGAAGCAAGCCAATTTTTTATATTTTTATATTGCTTGTCTTGTTTGCGGCAGTATTTTAGGCATGAATCGTAAAATCCTCGTGCAAGGATTGATGCGAATGATCATTCCTATGATGATCGGAATGATCTGCGCAATGGGGGTTGGCACGCTAGTTGGTGTATTATTAGGCTTAGAATGGCAGCACACGCTATTTTTCATTGTTACGCCGGTGTTAGCTGGCGGGATCGGTGAAGGCATCTTGCCTCTATCCCTTGGCTATAGCGCAATCACTGGCTTAGGCAGTGATCAGTTGGTGGCACAATTGATTCCAGCCACCATCATTGGTAATTTCTTTGCAATCATGTGTACCGCATTATTGTCTCGCTGGGGAGAAAAACGGCCAGATCTTTCTGGAGGTGGTCAACTCGTTAAAATAAGTAATGAGGACGATATGGAGGATGCATTAAAAGATGATTCCGGCGCTTTTGATATCAAGAAAATGGGCGCTGGGGTGTTGACTGCTTGTACGCTGTTCATTGCCGGCAGCTTACTGCAGCATTTGACTGGCTTTCCTGGACCAGTGTTGATGATCGTCTTAGCGGCATTTTTGAAATACTTGAATGTGGTCCCAACGGAAACACAACACGGCTCTAAACAATTGTATAAATTTATTTCTGGTAACTTTACGTTTCCATTGATGACCGGGCTTGGGTTGTTGTACATTCCTTTAAAAGATGTTGTGGGCACATTGAGTATCCCTTATTTTCTTGTCGTTATCAGTGTAGTGTTTACGGTAATTGCCACTGGATTTGTCGTTTCTCGTTTTATGAATATGTATCCTATCGAAGCCGCAATTATTTCTGCTTGTCAAAGCGGCATGGGCGGCACAGGTGATGTAGCAATCTTGAGCACTGCCGACCGAATGAATTTGATGCCTTTTGCCCAAGTAGCAACCCGTTTAGGCGGTGCCATCACAGTGATTGCTATGACCGCGATTTTACGAATGATTTTTTAAAAGAGAAGAAAGTGATCAACTATAGGAGGAACCTATCATGTCAGAAGATGTAAAAGAAATCGCTTTGCAACAAGCCAAAGAATATGGCGGAAAATTGGAAGTCGTCTCGAAAGTCGCAATCGAAAATCGACGAGATTTAAGTATTGCCTACACTCCAGGGGTAGCTGCTGTCTCTTCCGCAATTGCAGAAGATAGAAAACTGGCCTATTCATTGACAACTAAGAAAAACACTGTCGCTGTTGTAAGCGATGGTTCCGCAGTGTTAGGACTGGGAAATATTGGACCGGAAGCAGCAATGCCGGTCATGGAAGGGAAAGCCGCTTTATTCAAACGCTTTGCCGATGTCGATGCGATCCCTATCGTGTTAGACACCCAAGACACCGAAGAAATCATTGCGATCGTCAAAGCAATCGCACCAACCTTCGGGGGAATCAATTTAGAAGATATCAGTGCGCCGCGCTGTTTTGAAATCGAGCAGCGGTTGATCGAAGAATGCGGGATTCCGATCTTCCATGATGACCAGCATGGGACGGCCATCGTTGTATTAGCAGCTGCTTTCAATAGTCTGAAATTGATTGGCAAATCGCTGGCAGAAGCCAAAATCGTTGTCAACGGAGGTGGCTCCGCAGGGCTTTCGATTACTCGAAAATTTTTGGCAGCCGGTGCAGAAAATATCATTGTTGTAGATAAGGTGGGAATCTTGAATGAAGAAAATGATCAGTTGCCACCGCATCATGCAGAGATTGCTAAAGTGACAAATCGGGATCATCTTTCCGGAGATTTGCGGACCGCATTGAAAGGGGCCGATATTTTCATTGGTGTTTCCGCTCCGGGGGCATTGAAAAAGGAATGGATCGCTGAGATGGGAGACAAACCTGTGATCTTTGCTATGGCTAATCCAGTTCCGGAAATCTTCCCCGACGAAGCCTTGGCAGGAGGGGCCTATATTGTAGGGACCGGACGTAGTGATTTTCCAAATCAAATCAATAATGTGTTGGCTTTTCCAGGGATTTTCCGTGGAGCTTTAGATGCCCAAGCCCGCAAAATCACCGTTGAGATGCAGATTGCCGCAGCCAAAGGAATTGCCAGCTTGATCCCAGACGAGGAGCTGACGCCAACAAATATTATTCCGGATGCTTTCCAAGAAGGAGTCGCTAAGATTGTGGCAGATTCAGTCAAAGATGCTGTCCTAGCAGAAAGCGTCAATTGACGGTAGCAACATTGGGTTGAAGTCAGTTTTTCATAAAAAAAAGGACTGTGGCATAAGTCATTATCCAACAAGTGAAACCGAACAATAGTCTATTGCGACAGACTCCTACTTTTGCGACGAGGAGTCCCTGCACCGCAGGAGCAATACTAGTTACTGTTCGGAGAATGTTACTTGTCGGAGACTTATGGCACAGCCCTTTTTTTAGGCTACTGTCTGTTTTGGCAAATTATCATAGAAGGCTGCTTTGGTAGCACTGATATAAGGTGTTAACCAAAGGTACCCGATTCCAGCGGTGATAATGGCTAGAATGTGCCAGCCAATAAAACTCAAGTCAAGCAAGAACAGTTTTCCTTTATAGCCCTTCATCAAGCGGCGGCTAGCCGTGATACAAGCCAGAAAATCGGGGCGTGTCCCTGTTTGTTCATAAGTATCGTAATAAATGAAATACGCCTGTGAGTAGGAGTAAGACTTGATGATCCCTGGAATCACAAATAATAATGCCCATAAACTAGTGAAAATCGTTGATAAAATATAGATGACGATGATACCAAGAGCGAACGCTCCGCTAAATCCGCGAAAAACATCAGAAAATGGCCGAATCTCTTGCTTCTTGCCGCGTAACAGATCAAGGAATGTCCAAGAAATCCCTGCTCCGAACAACGCTGCAAAGAGCCCGCCGATCAATCCGCTACCACCGCCGCTACCGCCTGTTGCATTTGACGCTTCATTGATGGATTGACCGTCAAATCCACTTGTTTGGCTTAGTGCCATCAAAGGCAACACGACAACCACCACAAGCACAATAGCAAACGCGATTGAAATCAAAGTCGGAACTAAGCACATCAAGACACTGTCTTTCCAGCGACCGCTGAGCACCGACTTGGCTTCGCTTTTTAGTTGTCCAATCGTTTTCATAAAAACCCTCCTTTCTATTTGTTTAATATGATAGCAAAAGACCATAGATTGTACAAAAAATAGGCTAATGAAAGGAAAGTTTTTTTGAAAAAGAAGAAGAGAATCTGAAAGCTTCTTGCAAATTCCTACCACAACCCTTATCATTAATAGCGTTGCACAGTAAATCGAGTCTATAAAGAAAGTAGGGAAATGAATGTCGCAACCTGCCATTCGTTATCGTCTGATCAAGAAAGAGAAACATACAGGTGCCCGTTTAGGTGAATTGATCACACCGCATGGTACTTTTCCAACCCCCATGTTTATGCCTGTAGGAACGTTAGCTACTGTTAAGACCCTTGCACCGGAAGAATTGAAAGCCATGGGTGCTGGTGTCATTTTAAGTAATACATATCACTTATGGCTGCGACCAGGAGAAGATCTAGTGGCCGAAGCAGGTGGGCTTCACAAATTTATGAATTGGGATCAGCCGATTCTAACTGATTCTGGCGGCTTCCAAGTCTTCTCATTAGCAGATATGCGAAATATCGTTGAAGAAGGTGTTCACTTTAAGAACCATCTAAACGGTTCTAAAATGTTCCTTTCACCGGAAAAAGCCATCGATATCCAAAACAAATTGGGTTCTGATATCATGATGAGTTTTGATGAATGTCCGCCATTTGACGAAAGCTATGATTATGTCAAAAAATCAGTAGAACGGACTTCTCGCTGGGCAGAACGTGGATTAAAAGCCCATGCCAATCCAGATTCTCAAGGACTATTTGGAATCATTCAGGGCGCCGGCTTTGAAGATTTACGGAAACAAAGTGCGCAAGATTTGATCAGCATGGACTTTCCTGGCTATTCGATTGGCGGTCTGTCAGTAGGAGAGCCGAAAGCTGAAATGAATCGCGTCTTGGAATTTACTACACCATGGATTCCTGACCACAAACCACGCTATTTGATGGGGGTGGGCGCTGCGGATTCTCTGATCGATGGCGTGATTCGCGGGGTCGATATGTTTGACTGCGTATTGCCGACTCGAATCGCCCGTAACGGAACGTGTATGACTTCCAAAGGTCGATTAGTTGTGAAGAACGCGCAATTTGCCCGTGATTTCCGACCAATTGATGAAAATTGTGATTGCTACACTTGCAAGAACTATTCACGTGCGTACATTCGTCACTTGATCAAATGTGATGAAACATTCGGTATCCGTTTAACGTCATACCACAATGTTTATTTCTTATTGAATTTGATGAAACAAGTCCGTCAAGCAATCATGGATGACAACTTGTTGGAATTCCGCCAACATTTCTTCGAGGAATATGGCTTCAATAAAGAAAATGCCAAGAATTTCTAATTTAATGTGGTAAAACGGTAGGAATACACGTCAGATTCTGATAAAGTATCTATAGAAAAGTAAAAAAATTGAGGTGAAAAAAATGGCACAATCTTTACCAATGCTCTTTATGCTTGTTGCTTTGGTGGCAATGTGGTTCTTCATGAGCCGTTCACAAAAGAAACAACAACAAGAACGAAAAAACTTATTGGAAAATATGAAAGCTGGAGATCGCGTAGTAACAATTGGCGGACTTCATGGCGTTCTTTCTGAAGTAAATACAGATAAGAACACAGTTGTTCTTGACTGTGAAGGTATTTTCTTGGAATTCGATCGCGCATCAATCCGTACAGTCGTACCTGGTACCGGTGGATCAGTTGCAACTGAAATCGAACCAGCAGATGTTGTTGAGGAAACAAAAACCGAAGACACTGAAAAATAAGTCTTTTCAGTCCGTCTGATAGAATGACCGATAGAAATCAAAGGCAGCAGACTTTGCGGCCTTTGATTTTTTTTGCGTGGGGGGAGTTACTCAGACTTTGGCAGGCTGTTTTAGGTAATCTAAGAAAATCAGGCAAGCGAGCAAAGGAGCAATACTATAAAGTGTTCGGATATGGTTACTTGTAAGAGGCTTTTGTCACAGTCCCTGGTAGACGAAGCATTTCTTTTCTCTAAAACTTGCGAAGTCGAATTTTTCCTAAATAGAAACCCTCTTAACAGGCATTTCTGTTAAGAGGGCTGTTTGATTTTGTAAAAATCATCCGATTACTCGATTGGAATGATTTTCTTCGGTTCTTTGCCGGAATCATCTTTTGGCAAAGTCAATTTAAGAATACCTTCTGAATAGGAGGCTTTGATGTCGTCTTCTTTGACATTTTCCAGTAAATATTGACGACGGACACTTGTTAGACTACGTTCGCTGCGCACCAATTTGCCTTTTTTGTCATCAGTCGTCGTAGCCGACTGATGATGACCAGCAATCGTTAAAATACCATTTTCATAAGTAACTTGGATATTCTCTTTTGGAATACCAGGCAGCTCTGCTTCAACCAGATATTCCGAGTCATTTTCGTGAATATCCGTTTTAATCATGTTCGACTTAAATCCATCAAAAAAGCTGCGACCAAAATCTTCGAAGAAATTAAAAGGTGTCATACTATAGGCATCTGAGCGACGAGGTTCAATCTCATGTGACATAATAATCAATCCTTTCTTTATTTTTCTTTCCAATTATTATTTTAGTCAAAATTAGTCAGTTTTCAAGTATTTTACTCTCTTTTGCCAGATTTGTTGCAAGAAAGTATTTTCCCCTTTATACCGGGAACGACGAAGGCTCAGCAAAGTCGCTTCTTTAGTCGAGAGTCTTTTTTTAGATGACAGTATATACTTTATGATATATACTATAACCGAAAGGAAAGGAGAGCCTTATGCCAATAAGAATAAAACGCTTAGCCGTTGCACTTATTTACGCAGTGTTATCGTCGGTTGCATTGAATATGTTCTGGCTGCCAGGAAATATATATGCCAGTGGAATTACCGGACTTTCACAATTATTGTCGCAACTCTTGCAAGTCCACTTCGGTATCGAGTGGTCGATCCCTTTGTTGGTCTTATTTTTTAATGCGCCGCTGTTAGCGGTTGCATGGTTTAAGATCGATCGTGATTTTACGCTTATGACGGTTTGTACTGTCTTCCTTTCATCTGTTATGATGAAGGTGATCCCAGTTGTCACATTAACTACAGATCCGGTTATCTGCGCTGTTTTTGGCGGATTGCTCCACGGCTTTTCTGTCGGTCTGACTTTGAATGATGATTTCTCCACTGGGGGATTAGATATTTTAGGAATCTTAGTAAAAATGATGACCGGTAAAAGTATCGGCAGTTTCTTCATCTTTTTTAATGTTAGTCTTCAACTCGTTGCCGGCATGATTTTTGGTTGGCCTTACGCTTTTTATAGTGCCATCTCTTTCTTTATCAGTGGTCGGATGGTAGATTACGTGAACCTCAAGCAAAGACGTGTGCAATTGCTTGTAGTAACCGACAAAGCAGAAGGTGTCATTACGACATTGCAATGTGCACTTCAGCGAGGTATCACTGTCATCAACGATGTGGAGGGCGGCTTTGATCATCAACAGAAGAAATTGTTGCTTTTAGTCATCTCCCAAAAAGAATTAAAAACAGTTGAAGGGCTGATTCAATCTGTCGACACCCAAGCTTTTGTTAGTGTGGCTTCCGGTGTGAGTGCGAATCGTCCGTTTTATGAATGGTAGAGTAGAAAGTAGGGAATCAAGTGAAAAAACAAGCAGTTTTCCAGGAAGTAGCAGATAAAATCGCGCAACGCGTCAATGATGGCACCTATGTAACCAGTCAGAAGCTGCCTTCTGATTATGATTTAGCGGAGGAATTTCAATGCAGTCGCCTAACTGTCCGCAAAGCAATCGATCTTCTGATCACTCAAAATATTTTAGTCAAAGAAAAGGGCAAAGGAACGTATGTGATGAAGCAGCCAAAGATCCAAAGTGGATCTGGCGGCTTGCAAAGCTTTACCGAAACAGCCAAAGCCCAAGGGAAAAAGACCCGAACTGAAGTATTACAGGTAGAGACAGTGAAAGAATTACCAACGAAGATCCGCCAGATGTTCGGTAATTATGGCAAAGAACCAATGGTGTATCTGACTCGCTTGCGTTACTTTGATGATGAACCGATGACGGTGGAGAATCTCTATGTATTGAAACGTTATTTGGAAAAAGAGTCCGGCGAAATCACCCAAGACCAGTTAGAATCTTCTTTGTATGAAGTAATCGAAGCCAACATTGAAATTGGTTATTCTCATCAAGAAGTGGAAGCGGTCAAAAGTCCGCCAGATATTGCCAAGCTATTGCATGTCTCAGAAGAGGAACCCATGCTTCTCGTCCATTCGATGACGTATTCTCCTTCTGCAAAACCGATCTTGTTCGATACGTCCTTTTATCGTGCAGATAAATATACCTTTAAAAATACATTGGTACGACAAAAATAAGAGGTGGAAAAAATGGATCAAATCAGTGCAGCGATTGAGAAAAATTGGCCAGACTTTTTAGATTTACTCAAACAGGTCATAGAAGTGCCTAGTGTGAAATCAAACCCTATGCCACAGGCGCCCTATGGTACGGAGACTCGGCGAGTTTTGTCTTTGGTAATGGACAAAAGTGCCGCTTTTGGATTTGAAACAAAGGTGATCGATGATGTGATCGGCTATGCACAGTGGGGAAACGAAGGATCAGACTATATCGGTATCCTGGGACACCTCGATGTGGTGCCTGCTGGCTCAGGCTGGGATTTTCCGCCGTTTGATTTAAGTGAAAAAGATGGCCGCCTTTATGGTCGAGGGATTCTAGACAACAAAGGACCAATCATCAGTTGCCTTTATGGGATGAAATTATTGAAAGAATTGGGACATCAACCGAAAAAAAATCTGCGAATCATTTTCGGTACGGATGAAGAAAGTGGTATGTCGGATGTTCCTCATTATTTGGCCGCAGAACAACCACCTGTGTTCGGATTTACGCCAGATTGTAAGTATCCGGTAGTCTACGGCGAGCGGGGCGTCGTCAATGTAGCCCTTCATTTTCCGCTGCCTGATGATGAATTGCATCAATTTACCTCGTTTCAGGGGGATCAATTCCGAGACCATGTTCCCGATTACTTGAGCGTAGGCGTTGCTGGACAGACGTTTGAAGTCACAGGGAAACGTTCTCCAAGCAATGCTCCTGAATTGGGAGCAAATGCGATTACCCTCATGGCAGCCCAACTGGCTGAGTCGCAAAAAGTTCCGCCAATCGCACAAGCTTATTTTCGTTGGATCTGCCAAAGCTTTCATCAGCAGCATTTTGGAGAAGGGGTTGACTTGGCGTTGGCTGACGAAGATTCTGGTAAATTGATTTTAACACCTGTCGTGATGCAAAAGGCTCCTGAAGGATTGTTGTTGGAAGTTGCCTTTCGCTATCCCGTGTCTGTTTCAGAAACAGACGTGGTGACCCGTTTGCAAAGACAACTGCCTCTCGGTGTCGAACTAGAAGTCATTCGTAGCATTCCCGGATTTTGCCGAGACAAAGAATCAACCGAAATTGCCAAACTGTCCGCCATTTATCAGAAAGTCACCGGCAATGACCCCACGCCAGTCACCACGACAGGGGCAACTTATGCCCGTAAAATGCCGAATATCTTAGCATTTGGTCCGTCTTTTCCAGGTCAAAAAGGGATTGCACACAATAAGAATGAGTACATGGACAGTGCTGATTTGCGGATGAATTTGGAAATCTATATGCGAAGCATCAAAGCATTAACAGAATAAGAATGCGATGAACCCTCAACAATAAAAAATTAATCCGAAACGAGTTTCTTATAAATCGATGAGATTTGAAAGAAACTCGTTTTTTAGTATAGACATAGTAGTATATACCATATAGAATATACTTGAAAGCGCTATAAATGATGGAGGGAAAGATATGTGGGGAATGATCGCAACTTGGCGAATGGCACACGATGGTGTACTGGCAGCCAAAGAAGTTTTAGAAGCACAAGCGTCATGCAAAGATGCAGTAGAAACTGCCATCAAAGCAGTGGAAGATTATCCATTTTATAAATCAGTTGGCTATGGCGGGTTGCCAAATGAACGCGGCATCGTCGAAATGGATGCTGCTTTTATGGATGGTGAAACATTTAAGATTGGCGCCGTTGCAGGGATTACCGATGTTGCCAATCCGATTTCTGTTGCTCGCCGATTGAGTGATGAAAAATTCAATAGCTTTCGAGTAGGGCAAGGGGCTACCGAATATGCAATGCTGGCTGGATTTGAACGAAAGAATATGTTGACCGAACGGGCAAAAAAAATCTGGGAAAAACGATTAGCAGAAATTGCTGCTTCCAATCTCGATCCTTACGATGGCCATGACACGGTTGGCGTTGTCGCTCTCGATACGCAACAGCAAATGGCAGTCGGAACCTCTAGCTCTGGTTTGTTCATGAAAAAACAAGGACGCGTGGGAGATTCCCCACTATCCGGTTCAGGATTTTATGTAGATAGTACAATTGGCGGGGCTGCCGCCACTGGTTTGGGTGAAGACCTGATGAAAGGCTGCCTCTCTTACGAAATCGTCCGTTTGATGGGAGAAGGTCTTTCACCACAGTCCGCTTGTGATCAGGCCGTTTATAGGTTTGAAGAGCGATTGCGTAAACGCTATGGCAAAGCTGGTGCGTTCTCGTTGATTGCTTTAGATAAAAATGGGGCATGGGGGGTGGCCACAAATGTAGAATTTACATTTAGTGTTGCGACAGCAGACCAAGAACCGGCTATTTATATGGCCAATCCTGGTCCAGACCAAACCACGGTGATCACACCGATCACACAAGAGTGGCTTGATGCATACGAAGCACGAATCAAAGCACCAGTATGACGTAAAAAAAGAGGATTGCAAGCTTTGAGCAAAGTCTCGAAAGGAAGAGTGGAATGTTCGATAAATTAGAAAATGTGTTGATGCCGCTTGCGGTAAAGCTAGGGCAGAACAAAATCTTGATCGCAGTGCGGGATGGCTTTTTAATCACGACACCATTAGTGATTGTAGGCTCGATTTTCCTCCTGTTCGCAAATTTTCCGATACCAGGATGGTCAGAGTTTTGGGCAGGAATGTTTGGTACAGGTTGGGAATCGTGGGTCACTCGGGTTTCTGGTTCTGTCTTTAATACAGTGGGTTTCTTTTCCTGTCTAGGAACGGCATATGCTTATGGGAGAGAAAAGAAAACCGATCCCATTCAAGCGGCAGCAGTGGCTGTGATTGCGTTTTTGATTTTAACTCCCAATAAGCTGGTCGTGGAAGGGGTAGCTGATCCTGTTAGCGGACTTTCTTTTGATCACTTAGGAACAAATGGGATTTTTGTCGGTTTGCTCGTCGCAATTATTTCTGTAGAAATCTATGCTTACACAACAAAACGAGGCTGGACCATCAAGATGCCTGATGGGGTTCCACCTGCAGTAACGAAATCCTTTGCTGCACTGATTCCAAGTGCGTTAGTCATGCTCTTATTTTTTGTCATCAATATTTTGTTTGGTCTGACACCTTTTGGCACCGTTCATGATTTTATCTTTAACGTTTTGCAAATGCCATTGAAAGGTGCGGGGAATACATTAACCGCACAGATCATCTATAGTCTAGCCTGTACGATTTTTTGGTTCTTTGGGATCAATGGTCCGGCGGTAGCCAATTCTGTATTCGCGCCGATTCTAAGAATTCTAACGATGGAAAATCTAGATGCTTTTCAAGCCGGTAAAGACTTGCCAAACATCTTTACGGATCCATTTTCGAACTTCTTTACCAACTTTGGCGGCGGCGGTTCTACACTTTCACTTGTGATTATTATGGTCCTGTTCTGTAAATCAAAACGGATCAAAGAACTAGGAAAACTTTCACTGGTTCCCGGGATCTTTGGCATCAATGAACCAATTATTTTTGGTTTGCCTGTCGTATTGAATCCAATCATTATTATTCCTTTTATTGCCGTTCCAGTAGTTAATCTGCTTTTATCGACATTGGTAACGAACTTAGGGATCATTCCTTATACCACCGGCGTATCTTTACCGTGGACGACGCCAATTGGCTTTTCAGGGTATTTGAGTACCGGCAGTTTGATTGCTTCTGTCTGGCAATTGATTCTATTAGCCATTGGTTGTTTGATCTACTATCCATTTATCATGGCATTAGACAAGCAATACCTAAAAGATGAACGGGATGCAGAACAAGCCAAAAGTGAAGAACTGGAATTGTCATTTGACGATATTTCCATCGATCACTTGTTATAGAAGGGGGATCACAATGAAAATAGTCTTTTTACTGGATCAGATTCAAGCCGGCCTGGGTGGCAAAGAACATGGGGATCAGCCATTAGGGGGGCAAAAGACAGCCATTGGTTCTGTCAAAATGTTCGAAAAGTTATTAAAGGAAAAACACATGGAAGTTCTCGCTACGATTTATTGTGGGGATGACTATTATCGAAGTCATGCGCGGGAATCTTCTTTAAAGATTGCCGCCATGGTCCAGAAATTAGGCGCAGATGTTCTACTGTGTGGTCCATGCTTTAATTATGAAAAATATGGGGAAATGGCTGCTGAAGTTGCAAAAGTTGTCGAAGAAAAGGTGCAGATCCCGGCTGTTGCGGCGATGTCTACGGAATGCCAAGAGGTCATCAACCGATTTAAAGAGCAAGTAGATATTGTAAAAATGCCTAAAAAGGGTGGTACTGGACTTACAGAAGCAATGAATGAGATGTTGACACTTTGCCAGTTGAAAGCGGAGAAACAAGACACAGCGGATTACGTGAAGGAACATTGTTATTAAGGAGTGGTAAAGCAGATGGGACAAATGGATCAGCTGGAAAAAGTGGTCAAAACTCCCGGGATTTCCGGAAGAGAAAAAACAATCTCCAAATTATTGAAAGAGTGTTATGCACCTTATTGCGATGAAATCATCTATGACAACCTAGGTTCGATCTATGCCGTCGTTAAATCTGAAAAAGAGAATCCTGCTACTGTTTTAGTGACTGCTCATATGGATGAACTTGGGTTTATTGTCAAAAAAATTGAAGAAAACGGCTTGATTCGCGGACTAATAATGGGGAAAATCGAGCCAAATAGCTTATTGGGACAGGAAGTCCACTTGTACAATCGTCAAGGGAAAACCTTCCCGGGAGTCATTTTAGGACAAAACAAAGCAAACCAAGTACAGGGAAAAGAGGACGTTTTACTAGATTTTGGCTTTTCTTCAAAAACGGAAGCCTTGTCAGAAGAAGTTTCTTTGGGGGATATGGTGACCTTTGCCCCAAAATTCACTGTCAGCAAAAATGGGAAGGAATGGATCGCCCATAATTGGAATGGTCGGATTTCTGTTAACCAAACGATTAATCTGTTGCATCAAATTTATGAAAATCAACTCAGCTTTCCTTTCGATTTATATGTCGGATGTACGGTTCAGGAGCAAGTTGGTGCCAGAGGGGCTCAAACAGCAGCGAATTTGGTTGCACCAGACCTAACGATCATTTTAGATACAAATCGAGCTTGGGATTATCAAGAAGATGCTGGCGATAGCCAAGGCGAGCTCTCCAAAGGGGTTTTATTGACGTATTATGATCCATCCGTTTTGCCCAATAGGTTACCGATGGAAGAATTAAGAAAAATCTGTGAAGAGGCAGCGTTACCTTATCAATATTATTTCTCATTAGAAGACTCAGACGGTGCTTGGTTCAACAAATTACGGACAGGATGTCCCGTCTTATTTATGAACATGCCTGTAAGAAATATGAACACCGCAGCTCAAGTTGTTTCGCAAGAAGATTATGAAACAGTCAGTCAAGCCCTCTATCTTTTTCTGAAAGAGTTAGACGAAGCAGCGATTGTTTCATTCAAAGAAGAAAACCGCTAGGAGACGATCCCTATGAGAGCTGTAGACTTAGAAATCCTAAAAGAATTAAGTGAAGCCGATGGTATCGGCGGACGAGAAAAAGAAGTATCCAGAATCGTGAAGAAATATGCAGAAGGAGCAGTTGACGCTTGTTTCTATGACAACCTTGGTTCATTGATCTTAGTAAAAAAGAGTTCTAAAGCGAATGCGCCCAAAGTGATGTTGTCAGCCCACATGGACGAAGTCGGTTTCGTGGTACGGCAAATTACCAAAGAAGGCTATTTGAAACTCTTACCGGTAGGCGGCTGGTGGGGACACGTCATGCCTGCACAAGAAATGCGTGTCACGACGATGGAAGGCAAGAAATACACAGGGGTCATTGGAAGCCGTGCGCCCCACGGGATGCCGCCGGAAGAAAAGAATAAAGTGATCCCGGCAAATGAGTTTTATTTAGATATGGGAGTTCCGTCAGCTGAATACATTCGCCAGTTAGGAATAAACATTGGCGACATGGTGACACCTAAGACCGCCTTTCGTGAAATGAATGATCCGAATTACTTGCTAGGGAAAGCGTGGGATGACCGAGTTTGTGTGGGGGTCTGCATTGAGATCATGAAAGCTTTAGCCAAAGAAGAGCTAGCTGTTGATGTTTATTTTGCGGCAACGACTCAAGAAGAAGTCGGAATACGTGGTGCCCGCACAGCTGCCCATAGCATTAAGCCCGATTTGGCGATTGCATTAGATGTTACCACGGCTGTAGACACACCCTTTGATCAAGGGGGATTAGAGCTAGGAAAAGGGCCCGTACTTTCCGTTTTGGATTCTTTGACGATCGGCAATAGCGAACTGCTTGCCAAAATGGAGGAGATTGCAACGGCACAAAAATTGTCTTATCGCCATGACTTCATGACTGTTGGTGGAACAGATGCTTGCAATATCCACAAAGCAATGACAGGTGTCGTCGCCATGACAGTCTCGATTCCAACAAGATATATGCATTCCTCGAGATTGATCATTCATAAACAGGATTGCCTGCAAACCATCCTTTTATTGAGCGAATTTTTGAAAAAGCTTTCCTCCGAGGAGATACGCTCTTTCAAAATTTGGGAATAGGATGTTATTGTTCCTCTTCGTGGATACAAAGCTAAATTCAGTTCCAGTAAATACTTAGAATCGATTTATTTGAAAGACAATCAAATAAATCGGTTTTTTTTCTTGAAAAAGCAAGGTACGATCACTGATTGCTCAATAAAGCACATGAACTTCCCATTCGATAAAAAACGTTTTAAAATAACTTGAGGTCTTGTAAACGGTTGATTTAACTTATTTTTAAAAACTGTGAAAAAAATCACAAAAATTGTTTACAAATAAAAAGAGATGTTGTATGATGTGTATGTGAAGTAATTAACAAATAAATTGTTAACGAACTAGGAGGATTACAATGGCTAAGACATTGGAAAAAGAAGTAACAATTGATGTACAAGCAATGATCGATGATCTTGCAAAAAAAGCAAACGTGGCCTTAAAAGAAATGGAAAACTTTGATCAAGAGAAAGTTGACCATATCGTACACGAAATGGCAATGGCAGCCTTAGACAAACATATGCCACTTGCGAAAATGGCAGTTGAAGAAACTGGACGCGGAATCTACGAAGATAAAGCAATCAAAAATATGTATGCTTCAGAATATATTTGGAATAGCATCAAACATGACAAAACAGTTGGCGTGATCAATGAAGACAAACAAAAAGGTTTGATCGAAATTGCTGAACCAGTTGGGGTTGTCTGTGGGGTAACACCAACAACTAACCCAACATCAACAACGATCTTCAAAGCGATGATCGCGTTGAAAACCCGTAACCCAATCGTCTTTGCTTTCCATCCATCTGCTCAAAAATGTTCAGCAGAAGCAGCACGGATCGTTCGTGATGCAGCGATCGCAGCTGGTGCGCCAGAAAACTGTGTGCAATGGATCGAACATCCATCAATCGAAGCAACAGGTTTATTGATGAATCACCCAGGGATCGCCATCGTATTGGCAACTGGTGGTGCAGGCATGGTCAAAGCCGCATACTCAACAGGAAAACCAGCTCTAGGTGTAGGACCAGGTAACGTTCCTTCTTACATTGAAAAAACTGCAAAAATCAAACGCGCCGTCAACGACTTGATCGTTTCAAAAACATTTGATAACGGAATGATTTGTGCTTCTGAACAAGCAGTGATCGTTGATAAAGAAGTCTACGCAGCCGTTAAAGCAGAATTTGAAGCCCATCAAGTATATGTGGTAAAACCAAAAGAATTGCAAAAACTTGAAGATGCAGTGATGAATGAAGGCAAATATGCTGTAAATCCAGCAATCGTTGGTCATTCAGCAATGGATATCGCTAAACTAGCAGGTATCAAAGTGCCAGAAGGTACAAAATTATTGATTGCAGAACTAGATGGCGTGGGTGCAGATTACCCATTATCTCGCGAAAAACTTTCTCCAGTTCTAGCGATGATCAAAGCAAACAACACAGAAGATGCTTTCCAAAAATGTGAAGCGATGCTTGATTTAGGTGGATTAGGACATACAGCGGTTATCCACACAGAAAATGAAGACTTGCAATTGGCATTTGGCCTACGCATGAAAGCTTGCCGTATCTTGGTGAACACACCATCTGCTGAAGGTGGTATCGGTAATATTTACAATGAAATGATCCCTTCATTGACACTTGGTTGTGGTTCATACGGAAAGAACTCTGTTTCTCGTAATGTTTCTGCTGTGAACTTGATCAACGTTAAAACTGTAGCGAAACGGAGAAATAATATGCAATGGTTTAAATTACCGCCAAAAATCTTCTTTGAAAAGAACTCTCTATTGTACTTAGAGAAAATGGAAAATGTTGAACGTGTCATGATCGTTTGTGACCCAGGAATGGTTCAATTCGGCTACTGCGATACCGTTCGCGAAGTTCTAGCTCGTCGTAAAAATGATGTCAAAATCGAAGTCTTCTCAGATGTAGAACCAAACCCATCAACAAATACGGTTTACGCTGGTACGAAGATGATGGTTGATTTCAAACCAGATACAGTGATCGCCCTTGGTGGTGGATCTGCAATGGATGCTGCGAAAGGCATGTGGATGTTCTATGAACACCCAGATACATCTTTCTTTGGCGCAAAACAAAAATTCTTGGATATTCGTAAACGGACATACAAGATCGACAAACCAGAAAAAACACAATTTGTATGTATCCCAACAACTTCTGGTACAGGTTCTGAAGTAACTCCTTTTGCGGTTATCACAGATAGCGATACGCACGTGAAATACCCATTAGCTGATTACGCGTTGACACCAGATGTAGCAATCGTTGACCCTCAATTTGTTATGTCAGTCCCTGCATCTGTTACAGCAGACACAGGTATGGATGTATTGACCCATGCGATTGAATCTTATGTTTCAGTAATGGCTTCTGACTACACTCGTGGGTTGAGTCTACAAGCAATCAAATTAGTCTTTGACTATTTAGAAAAATCAGTGAAAACACCAGACATGGAATCTCGCGAAAAAATGCATAATGCCTCAACAATGGCAGGTATGGCCTTCGCCAATGCATTCCTAGGTATTTGTCACTCAGTTGCTCACAAAATTGGGGGAGAATATGGTATTCCTCACGGACGTACCAATGCGATTCTTTTACCGCATATCATCCGTTACAATGCCAAAGATCCTCAAAAGCATGCAATGTTCCCTAAATATGATTTCTTCCGTGCTGACACAGATTACGCAGACATCGCGAAATTCTTAGGTCTTAAAGGAGAAACAACTGCGGAACTAGTGGAAGCTTTAGCAACTGCCGTTTATGATTTGGGTAGAAAAGTTGGTATCGATATGAACTTGAAAGCACAAGGCGTGACTCAAGAAGTATTGGATTCAACTGTAGATCGTATGGCTGAATTGGCTTACGAAGACCAATGTACAACAGCTAACCCTAAAGAACCATTGATTTCTGAATTGAAACAAATCATTGTGGATGCTTATAACGGCTAAGCAATGAATACACCAATCCCCTCGGTATCTTAGCTGCCGAGGGGATATTTGTTGTATGCCTAATTTAAAAAAGTAGCTATAGCGGAGCTTATTTAAACCAAGGAAGCTCTCCTATTGTTACCCAGTCGTTTTGTTGCCACTGGTGGATTTCTTCAAAGCAAGCAACCGCCTCATCTGGCTGTTCTAAAAAAACAAGATCGATTTTTTGATTGTGAAGCAACTTGCGACAAAGCGCATAAGTAGCTTCAGCAAAACCGGCAGCACCGATAGAACCAGCTACCCCATTTTTCTTATGATTGTACAAATAGAAAATGTCTGCTTCTTCAATGCTTTTGTAAAAATGAGTAAACAAAGAAGGAAATTCTTTTGATAAATCAGCGGTTGGCTTGGGATAGTTTAGAATCTGATATCCTTTTTCTGTCAGGTTTTCAGCGAGTTCCTGCAACTCTGATTGAAAGTGAAGACTTCCGGAAAGAACAATTTTTTTCATGAGTTCACCCCTGTTTATTAAAGTGAAAGGTTTGAAATGATTAATAAGTGTAATGTTAAAACAAGTAGGTTGATTATTCAATAGCATAAGGTACAGTGGTTGCTTTTTTAGCTACAAACTATTTTGAAAAATAGAGCAACGACTTCTTGACGAAGCAAAGGAAAAACATGACAATATTACTAGGAGGTGGTACCGATGAACACAGAAACATTGGTATTCGAATTACTCGTTCAACAAAAACAATTGGAAGCGTTACAAAAACGATTGATACAAACATCAATCAGCGAAGATGAAGCGAGCCAAACGTTTCTTTTTGACTTAAAAGATTATGCCGATAGTTTGTCTTTAGTAACAACTTATGAAACGGCATCAACGTTAGAAGAAAGTCAAGTGGAAGAAATATCAGCTATTCTGGGAGATCAATCTCAAATACTTCGAGAGTTGATCCAGCAGTTGGAAAAACTTGAGGATAATGGGAAGAAGGATTTCTATGGTCAACAAGAGGGGGAGTTGCGACGAACGATCGCTGGATTAAAAGGGATCCTTGAATTAAATGGATTGCTTTTACAAGATAATCTTACGTTTCAGAGAAAATGGAAGGACGCTGGTAGCACAGTGGCAGTCAAAGAACCAACGTCCGAAAAAACGGGCTTTCTACAACGTCTATTTGGCAAAAAGAAATAGATTCAGTTTTTGATTTCAACCGTTTGATGTTTGAAAAGGAGAAAGATGGAAAAACATATTCAGTTAAAAGCAATCACCCAAGAAAACCTCAAGGAACTTTGGTCGATCAGCTATGGACCTAAGGCAGATTTAGAATGGAAGAAATGGGATGGTCCTTATTTTCAAGATCCTGTGTTGACTTGGGAAGAATTTCGAATGGGGTTTGGCGCTAGCTGTATCGATAATCCGTTGCGCAAAGCGATCATTTATCAAGGAAGAGTCGTGGGGATCGCTACCGCTTATTGGGAAGACAACAACTTACAGCAATGGCTGGAGTTCGGTATAGCCATCTATGACGCTTCCCTTTGGAATCAAGGCATCGGCAGTCAAGCAATTCGGCAGTGGATCCATGATTTGTTTGAAGCAGAGCCTCATATCCAGCGTGTCGGTTACACCACGTGGTCCGGTAATCACCGGATGATGAAACTAGGAGAAAAGCTAGGCATGACCAAAGAAGCCCAGATCCGCAAAGTTCGCTATTGGGAAGGGCACTATTATGATTCCGTAAAATATGGTGTACTTCGAGAAGAATGGCAAAGAATGCAGAGTAGAATGGGTGTTTCCAATAAAAGGGATCACTAATTCCGTTAATTGATATTGTCAATCTAGTTTGTTATGACCAAATAAAATCAAAAGAAGCAAAACATCAGTCCAGCGGGAGAGTATCCTGTTTGGACTTTTTTGCTGTGAAAGAATTGTTGGAAAAAAAGATGATTATTTGGCAGTGATAAGGGAAAGAAATGGTGGTGTTTCTTCGTAAAGTATTCTTTTGAATTTTTTTATTTTCCATAAATAGAAAAGGACAGTTCATCAACCATTTAATGAGAAAGATAACAATATTTTTCTTTGAGAAATTTTGGTTAAATTTTTTTGTCAATGAATAGGCTCAGATGGGCTGCTTATTTTTAACAAATGAAATGGCGTAAATGGGGTGTGAAAGCGACTATAGGGGCGTGTTATATTTCAATATAAGTTATAATTTTACTATTTCAAAATTTTCGTATAATATGAAAATAGTTAGAAAATGATTAGAAAAAAGAGATGATAATTAGCTTAAAAGGAGATTAACATGAAACGCAAAATATTTGGGTATGTATCTGTATTTGTCTTGTTCCAGTCGTCACTTGCTTCCCCATTCCTAACGGTATTGGCAGAGGAAGAGAATTATCTGCCACAGTCTGATAGCGCTCAAGAATCTTCCGCGGATTCAGTTGCGAAGGATACTGAATCTTCCACAACTGTTTCTTCGTCTGAAGAAACAACTTCTGAAAGTGAATCTGCGACAGAAACAACAGGAACAACAGGAACTACGCTTCCTGCCACATCCTCTACTGAAAAAGAGGATGAAACGAGTGAATCCACAGATTCTAATCCACAAGTACATCCGAGAACATTTGCTGATGCCAATGATGCGAATGCGGACGACCTTTCTAGTTGGTTACCAGATCCTACTTTGCAGTCAATTGTGGCAAATGCATTAGGAATCGAAGTATCAGAAATCACCAAAGAAAAAATCAGTAAAATGAAGACAATCTATATCTATTCGACTGATGCAGCTCTTGCTGATTTAACCGGTTTGGAATATGCTACAAGCCTGTCTTCCTTTTACATGAACGGAACCAATCAGATTTCTGATTTCTCGGTGTTAACTAAGATAAATAGTTTAGTCTATGCTTATTTAATGGGGGCTAATGTTACAGACGACAATGTTCCTGATTTTGGGGATAATCTTACTAGGCTGAATCTTTCTTCGGCTAATGTAACGAATGCTGTTTATCCGAAAATTCTTAAAATGAATAATTTAGAATCACTTACTTTTGAATCGAATATGAATATTACCACGATTGCGCCATTGGCTTCATTGCCGAATTTAAATGAATTGCGTATTCAATTTTGTGGGGTCAGTGATTTTACTGTGATCAACAATTTTCCTGTCTTAGAAAACCTTGCGGCTCATGGTCAAAATACCGGGAGACTTGATGAAGTGACTAACTTATCGGCTAAGGTATTGAATTATGACAGTACCACGGAGTCATTTTTTGTTCCATTTTCGATTATGCCAAACCGACTCACAAATTTTGACGGATATGTGCCGCCATTCACAACATCGAACAGCCAGAGTCAAACGTACTTTGATTTGAATGGTGTTCAGCTTCCTTCTTCTCAATTAACGATTACCGATCAAGGAATCACAGTCTCTGGTATTACACCAGAAGCGTTTGAAGACATTCAAACCATGGAATACAATTGTTTTGTAAACAATCCTGCTGGAACGTACGCGCAACCTGATGGCTATAGTTTTTATTCGATTTCTTCAGGCACCTATTTGCACCAATTTGCTCTCAAACATCATGAGACAGCTGCAGATTTCACGGTGGAATATGTGGATACCGATGGCAATGAGATCCATGCCTCACAAGCAATCTCAGGAAATGTAGGCGATACTTATGATGCCACGACGGATACGTACAAACTGTCAATTACCGGTTATACATTAGATGCTACGCAGTTGCCAACAAATGGCACGGGAACATTGAGTGACCAAGCGCAAACCGTGACGTACGTGTATACGAAAGATCCTGTACCAGCTGTCGACGTAACGGTGGAATATGTGGATATCGATGGCAACGAGATTCATGCACCACAAGCAATCTCAGGGAATATTGGCGATACTTATGATGCCACGACAGATGCGTACAAATTGTCCATTACCGGTTATACAATAGACGATACGCAGTTGCCAACAAATGGCACGGGAACATTGAGTGATCAAGCGCAAACCGTGACGTATGTGTATACGAAACATCCTGTACCAGCTGTCGACGTAACAGTGG
>NZ_JALAHI010000155.1 GCF_022711995.1 Enterococcus sp. | reverse complement strand
TCAGTGAATCTATCAACATAAATAATACTATGTAAATGTTGCTTCTAGCGTGATTCCCTCTATACAAAAAGAGACCAGAAACATCTTGCTTCTGGTCTCTTACGTCAATCTAATACTCACAACTCCCGGTATTTCTTCTTAGAATCCTTGCTTTGTTCCACCGGATATTTCACTGCATTTTTCTGCAGCTTCTCTTTGATGATCTCATCAACATCTAGCTTTAGATTATCTGCCAACATATAACTGTAGATCAACACGTCGGCAATTTCTTCTTTAAGATGCTCAAAATCTTTCAGCGCCTCTTCCGAAGACTTCCATTGAAAGATCTCCAGCAATTCTGCGGCTTCGATGGAAATCGAAAGCGCCAAATCTTTCTCATTATGAAATTGACGCCAATTCCGTTCATCCCGAAATTTATTGATTAATTCCATGGAGGTTTCTTTGTGAACCATATTTTCTCCTTTTGCTCTAATAAATAGCTTCCTTCCTCTTTTGAGACAAAGTGTCGGATAGTATCATTAGCTAATGACTATAATTAGACAGACTCAGTTTTGTCCAGTGTTGACAAAGCCTACTCTTTTTTTGTGTATAAGACAAAGCTATTTTTCACTAGAAACTACAGCTTATTCTCTATACTATTTACTCAGCATATCAATAAATTTTTTCAATTCTGCTTGCGCTTCATCTGTCGTACCTTCCAATTCATTCAGCATACCGAACAATTTATCTGTTGAATCTGCAATTTCTTGTCTCACTGCTGCTATTTCTTGCGCAAGTTGTGGCAACGGCGTCACTTCTTCTTCTTCGAAGGTATCGACATATCTTGGTATATTTAAGTTGTAGTCGTTCTCTTTGATTTCGTCTAAAGTTGCTACATGAGCATATTTTTCAACGTCTTCACGCTTTTCATAGGTTTCAATAATTTTAGCAATATTTTCTGGTGATAGTTTATTCTGATTTTTCCCTTTAACAAACTCACTAGACGCATCAATAAAAAGAATATCTTTCGTTTTTCGGGCTTCTCTTCCTTTAAACACTAAAACAGTAGTTGGTATACTTGCCCCATAAAATAGATTTGCAGGCAATCCGATCACCGTATCTAACAAGTTATTATCGATAATATTTTTACGTATTCTCTCTTCAGCTCCCCCTCGGAATAATACACCGTGTGGTAAGACAATGGCCATCGTTCCTGATTTATCTAAGTGATATAATCCATGTAAAACAAACGCATAGTCAGCTTTAGACGCAGGTGCCACACCAAATCCTTTAAATCGTATATCTTTTTCACGATCGATCCCTTTTATATCCCACTTAGCGGAATAAGGTGGATTAGCGACAACCGCATCAAATTTTAAGGGAATTTGTGTTCCTTCTTTTTCTACAAGTGGCCAATCTGCATCAAGAGTATCCCCACGTTTCAAATTCATATTGCGATAAGTAACCCCGTGCATCATTAAGTTCATGCGAGCTAAGTTATAGGTTGTTGTATTTAACTCTTGACCATAGAAGTCCACACTGCCTGTTTTCTCTCCATTAGGCAATTCATTTTTCACTGTCAATAACAACGAACCTGAACCCATTGTAGGGTCATATACGCGAAATTGCTGTTCATCCGCTTTTGCATCTTTGGTTACAATTTTAGCTAACACTTGACTCACTTCATGAGGGGTATAAAACTCTCCCCCTTTTTTCCCCGCATTAGCAGCAAATTGCCCAATGAGATATTCGTAAACATCGCCAAGAATATCATGACCTGAGTCGTCTTTAAAGGTAAAGTCATTAACCATCAAAACGACATCATTCAAAGCCTTTGCTCGCTCATTTGTATTTGATCCTAGCCGAGTATCCCCAAGATTGATATCTGAGAAGACATTTGCAAAATCATCTTCAGCTACCGGATTACGTTTGGCATTCAAGTTAAAGGAATCTAACATATCTTGAAAATCGCTAGCTTTGATTTGATGATTTTCAATCTTTGATACTAATTGTTCCCAAGTATATTCAGGAGAGATAGCATAGCCAATCCCCCGACTAATATCTTCTAAATAATCTTCTTTTTCTTCTGGATCAGTCACTTCGTAGTAGTCTTCTAAGCCATTTTTTTTCAAGTAAACATTTTGATTCTCAGATAAATAGCGATAGAACATAAAAGGCAAAATATAGTTTTTATATTCACTAGCATCCATTGTCCCCCGCAGTTTATTGGCCATCGCCCAAAGTTTTGTTGTAATTTCATTTGCAGTACTCATTTATCTTTTCTCCTTTTAAATAAACATTTGTTGTAGTAATGATTTTTTCATTTCTTTTAATAAGTCCAGCTTGCGCTGATGAAGAGCGATTGTGTCGTCGAGTTGTTTGAAGAAGAGTCCAATTTTTTTTTGTTCTTTAATATCTGGAAGTTTAAAAATAAGATTGGAGACTGCAGGATAGTTCACGTAAATCTGTGTGCCACCTTGAACAATCCGCTTTACTTTTTCTCTAAAGGGACCGTTAAGTAGTACATATGCAAAATTAGAATCAAAGTTTTCTTTTGGTGAAATAATTTCTGTACGTTGATTAATTACATATTTGTTATCTTCTTCTATCAGCAATGAACGTCCTATAATTGTTCCAGTAGCAGTTTTATCATTTAGCACCATAGTAAGCTCTCCTGTACGAACAACACGACTATCTGTAACTTTATTTGATACTGCACGAATATTTTGATCAACATACTTACTATCTAATCCATAACTACCAATTGAAATCACTTTGTACTTACCATCTTCTTTGAAGTATTTTTCAATAGCGGTTCCTCCCCGATGATTTGCGAGTTCTCCCAACTTACGCTGTTCCCAATCCTTCGTAAATCCTGCAAAGCGGATTTCTGGCTTATTCTCACCTGATTTAGGAAACAATTTTTGTAGATAAGTTTGTTTTGTTTGCTTTAACAAATCAAGCTCACACTGATAAAGAGTGATCGTGTCGTCGAGTTGTCTTATAAAAATGGATATTCTAAATTGTTCATTTATTTCTGGAACAGGAACCACTAAATTTTTTAAGATACCTGCATTGACATTTTTCTGGGCTCCTCCCGCTTTCATACCATCTATTTGTTTCATCCCATTAGGTGAATTTATAAATGCTGAAACAAAATAAGGAGTAGCTATATTACTCTTTAGTCTAGTAATTAAAGTTGTAAATGTTTGAGCTCCCTCTAACTCTTCTGGAACTACAGCACTTAATCCTGGATATCCAGTCCGTGCAGTAAGTATATCCCCTATCTTAACTCTTTTATTTTTATTTTGCTTATCAAACATGCGTGAGATGTACTCTAAGTTTTTTGTGTTAACTTTATTTTCTTTTATATCTTGATTCTTAATAAATGGAACTCCATCATTACTAGAACTAAAGTGAAGGCTTGATGAAGTTGCTATGCCTACAGTTATTTTTTCAGACAATTCTCCCAACTTACGCTGTTCCCAATCTTCCGTAAACCCTCTAAATCTTATTTTCGGTGCATTTGTTCTTGTATCACTCATTGTAACTCTCCTACTTTCGCTATTTCCTTATCAAAATCAGAAACTATGCGTTGATGTTTATTAAACTCTTTGTATTCATCCATTGCTTTTCCTTTAGCATCTTTACTGCTGATTTTTCCATTTCCATCAAGAATTTGATAGCGGTTAAATGTCAGAAATTCATCTATGCTTTTGGCGAAATCTTCCATACCTAGCAGTGTTTCTTCTTCTAATAATCGTTCCACATAATCAAAATACGAAGAGACATTTCGTTCAAGGCTACGAATTTGTTTTTCAGTCAAATAATTTTTAGTAACCGACACATCTGACTGTAAGATTCTGCCATCTGGAGGATTTTTCCAACTCGTCAGTCCCATATTCTCTTTTGATCGATCTGCGCCGTCATAAATAATTTCTGCTGCTGTTTTTCCAGTAATTGCATAATGAAATTTATTTTGTATCGTTGCATAAAACTGCTTCGTAATCTCAGAATTTTTGTCATAGTCATAAGAAATTTCAGCAAACACATCGGTAATCTGTTGCCAAATTCTTCTTTCACTGGCACGAATCGAGCGAACTATTTTTAGTAATTCTCGGAAATAGTCCTTGCCAAAAGCATTTTCGCCTTGCTTCATTCGCTCTACGTCAATTTTGAAGCCCTTTTGGATATAGTCTTTCAAAATGTCTGTTGCCCAAATCCGAAACTTCGTTGCTTTTTGCGAATTGACTCGGTAACCAATTGAAATAATTGCATCAAGATTATAATATTTCACCTTGTTCGTTTGTGTTTTTCCGTCTATCGCACCATGTTTAGTGGTATTTTCCAAAATGGAAACAACCACTTCTTCATCCAATTCACCAGATTCAAATATATTTTTTAGATGTTTGCTAATTGCGGGCACGCCAACATCAAAAAGTTGGGAAATCGTCTTCTGTGTGGCCCAAATGGTTTCTTCTCGCATAAGGACTTCGACTTTGTCGCTATCCTCATAGATTAAAAATTGAATTTCATTCAATAGAACTTACTCTCCTTTCTTGATTTCATCAGCCATTTTATAAAAAGCTTCGCGAAACGCAACACGGTATTTGACCCAAGATAAGGCGGCAACTTCTGCTGCTGCAATTTCTTGATAATCTAATCGTGCATCGTTCATGATCGTTGTCAATTCACCTTTTTTATCCATATCCTCTTGACCAAATCGATGACGTTTGATTAGTCTGTCCAATTCTTTGGGTTTTATACTGTTGTCCAAGCCCCATGTTCGGATAAACGCTGTTAACAACTTAATGTTACCATCCCTTTGTGCACGTTCCATTGCCTGATTCATTTCCTCTTTATCAATAGGAGCAGGATAACTATCGAACTCGAATTCTTTTGTATAAATTTTTGTGACAAAGTTACGATATTTTGTAATTTCTTTATCACTTTCAATTTTTGTAATTTCAATATCGATCTCTTCTTTGGTTTTTTCTGCTTGATCCATTTTATCTTCATGAACTTCGTCTGCCATTTTTGCAATCAATTCAACCAAATAATCGTAATTAATTCTTACATCATGAATATGAACCATCTCCAGATTAACTTGTGAAATATCGATTTCATCTTTTCGTGCGCGTCTTTCTCGCAGCTCATTGGCAAGCACGGTCGTTAACATCACTTCTTGTTCTTCTGTGATTCCTAAACGCTGATAAAAGACTTCAGGTTCATCATAAGCCGATAGCGGATTCTTCTCATCATCTTCAGTGTACTGCTTTAATTGACTTACGAGCCGGTTATATTCTTGCAAACTTTCGAAAACGACATCTTGCGCTTTTTCACTCGGTGGTAATTGGAGATAATTATCCGTTAGATCTGCCAGCTTTTGAATGACATCTTTGGTCTCCGCTTCTACGGTGCTGAAAGGTTTCGAGAGAATTCCTGATGCCACATTATCTTCTTTTAATTCTTCTAAAGAAAGTTGTTCTGCTGCAGAATCCCGATTGGAATAGATGGCAAAGGCTTGATTCATTTCATATTCATTTTGTACGGGCCAACGGTAATTCACCACATTCCCTTGGGGTTTGGCATCCCGATCGTGAATTCGATTGGTTCGTGAATAAGCTTGGATCAGGTTTCCACCCTTCAGCGTTCGATCAATATAGAGTGTGTTTAGCTCAGGTGCGTCAAATCCGGTCAATAATTGATCCACTACGATGACTAGATCTAAATAGTTTCCATCGTCTGCCGTTTTGTTCAATCGACGAGCTAAGTCTTCAGTATAGGCTTTGACTGTTGTCATATCAAAAGCTGTGCCAAATAAATGATTGTATGCGTTAATCGCACGATGAAGGTTCTGGTTTGTTTCCAATTGATGGTTGCTATTTGATGTATCAACAGAAAAACTGATGCCTACTTTTAGCCGTTCCTCTTCCGGTCGACGCTTATTTTCTTCCATAAATTTGTCAAAATATTCCATAGCTCGTGGTGTACTCGCTCGGTTGCCTCCGACATGAACCGTAAGCAGCGCATTGTATTTGCGACTATTCGAGCGTTTCTTCCAGTTGGAAAAGATATCTTGAACAACTAACTCTACATGGACGGGACTATAGTCATAGACACTGCCGCGCAAATTATCATCGATTTCTTCAGCCGTTGGATCTTTCGGTGCTTCAATCGTCTCTTTGAACTCCACTTTAAATCCTAAAACATTTTTGTCAGCAATGGCTTCTTTGATCGTATAGGCATGGAGCAAATGACCAAAAATTTCCCGTGTTTCTGGAAATTTTGGCGTGCCGGTATAGCCTACCCATGCTGAGTTTGGTAGTGCTTTACGAATACTTTCTAACATTCCTTCATTTTTGACTCCATCACCGGTGGAGCGGTGTGCTTCGTCAACAATAAATAGAATATTTGCATCTAACGGTTTGAAACTTTCTCTGCTTACATAGCGGGACATCTTCTGAATACTTGTCACAAGAATGTTTTGATCACTTTTTTTAGTCAGCTTACGATGTAAGTCAGCAATATTCGCGGTGTCTCCAACAACCCCATTTTTCCCTTCAAACCCAGCGATTGGATCGTACGCACGATAGGCATCTGCGGTTTGATTGGTTAATGCAATTCGGTCAACTAGAAAAATGACTTTGTCTACATTTGGCATCCGACTAGCTAACCAAGCTGTTTTGAAGCTAGTGATTGTTTTCCCAGAACCTGTTGTATGCCAGATATATCCTAACTTACCATCATCATATCTAAAGTCATATTTACGAACAGCGTCTAGGACACGTTTTGTTGCATATACTTGATAGGGACGCATCACTTTAATGCTTTCCTTATTTTTTGTCCCATCAAGTATCATGTAGCGGGTAGCTAAATCATGCGCCATCGGTATAGACAACACTTGATCTGCAAAACTTTTCCATGAATAAATCGGACGTGCTTTTTCTTCATCTTGCCAATTAAAGGCGAAAGCGCGATTAAAGTTTTGCAACGTTGTGTTAGCCATATACCGAATATCAAATGGCGTCATTGCAATTAAAATTTGTAGAGTAGAAAAAATGTCACTAAACTGCTTTTCTGCTATATATTGTTCCATTTGGTTTAGTGCTTCAGTGGCATTATGTAGAGCTTTCTTTAGTTCAATTTGGATGATGGGTAAGCCATTGATTAATAGTGTAACATCAAAGCGACGATTTGGTTTTCCATCGATTATTTTTGCACGTTCAATTTGATTGACCACTTGATAAACCGTATTGCCAGCGCCTACTTGAGCTTGATCAAATACAGTTAAAAAGACATGACGTCCATCGTCAAGATCTACTTCGATTTCAGAAACACCATTCACTCCATAAAGAAATTGACCCGCTTGGTAAGGAGAATTAATAGCAGAAATAACTTTCTTTACCTGATTAAATTCTGTGATCGATAAAGGTTGATCTAAGCGAGCATGGTTATTTTGTTCGAGTATTTTTTTGAAATTTTCCCATAACTGCTCAGTCGTTCGAATTTCTTTCTTATATTCCCATTGCTTTACACCACCGATTTTTGTTAAATAGTCAATGACTTCTTCTTCAAATTGCAATTCTGATTGGCTCTTAATTCCTGCATCCTTTTTCATTGGTTACTCCTCCAAGCTTTTTTCGATGACCTGTCCTGCGAATTGTTCTAACATCGACGCATAAGTGGTCAATTTGCTTTGTAGTTTTAAAGTCTCCACATAAATCGCTCCTATTTTTTGCTGCTCTACTAGAGTAACAACTGGAACTTCCAAATTTTCTAAAGAACGTTTGGTTAACTTCCGAACTGGGCCAGTACCTTGAAGTTCTCGCTCTTTTTGTCTTTGTATATCTGGATAAGCATTGAAAAGATATAGAAAATAGTTTTTGTCGAGGGAATCATTCTTGAACTCTACTTTCATAAAATTTAGGGACAAAATCTTTCCAATATTTCTTTCGTGAACAAGTGTGGCTTTTTGTAAAGTATTGCTGATAACAATATCATTCTTAATTAATGCGCCTTCACTTTCAATTTTAGAAGAAGTATATACGATTTGATGGTTACC
>NZ_JALAHI010000154.1 GCF_022711995.1 Enterococcus sp. | reverse complement strand
GTATAAATAGTTTCTTGATTTTTTTTGAAATGAATAATCATCGAAGTTTAATAAATAATTCTCCATGTAGAAAGATAAAAGGAACGTGTTCCCCTTCAAAGGAGAAAAAAATGAAGAAAAAGAGGAAAAAAACAGAAGGTTATAGTTGCTGATTCTTAGAGAAAAGATAGGAGAAGCGGGGGCGTTTTTTTCAAGAGCCAAACGAAAAAAAGACCACATAAAAAAACTGAACAGAATGAACAAACCGAAGAGACCGAAAAGATAGCAGCCGTATACTAGGATCAAAGCCAATCAGTTGGCGGAGAGATGATACCAGTAAGAAGGCCTTGTGCTATCCTTCGGTCAATCAGTCGTTTTACGATGAAACTATCGGTGTTAGTCAATGGCAGTCAACTTGCTTCACTCGGCAATAAAATAGTTTGTCGTTGTCCATCATCATAGGCATAAACCGTTTGAGGCAATGTCTCATCATAAGTGATTGGCAGATCGATACAGATAGCAGTATCACTGGTATCTGGTGAAAAATGAATGCTGACACGGCCGCCATTGTTTTTTACATGGAAGGTCAGCAGATTTTCTAACGGAATGACCCCTTTTAGGTCCAAGTCAATGATTAGCCACAAACTATCGATCAATTCCCCTGGCATGGTTTGGACGATACCGCCAGAAGCATAACGGCTGCGGTTGTTATCAAATAGTTCAAACATAATTTTTTCCTCCTTGAGGATAAAGTCAGTCGTTTCAGTCCCGGACTAGAAACGTATTGTTTAAAATAAGACCACTCCCCAAGGAATGGCCTTATACGTGGATCAAAAATTATTCTTTGTCTTCACCGATTACAGCTGGCTCTGCAGCTTCACCGTTTTCGCCATCTTCTGAAAGTTCTTGTGCTTCCGCAATAGCAACGATTTGTTCATCAGCTTCTGTGACGATAGTATAGTCGTCATTTTTTTCTAAATCACCGACGGTTAGTGAATCACCAATCTCAAGTCCAGTGATGTCTACTTCAATACGTTCAGGTAATTTATCTGGTGTTGCAGATACCACAACGTTGTACAAGTTTTGTGTCAATACGCCGCCGGCTTTCACACCTGCAGCTTCTCCGACTAAAGTAACCTCAGCTTCTACTTCTGTTTCTTCATTCATATCGACTGAGACAAAGGCAACGTGGGTTAATGCACGAGTGAACGTGTCTGATTGAAATTCTTTGATCAGTGTATTTACTTTCTTGCCCTCTAAGTTCATGGTGATAACGGTATTCAAACCATTTTCGCGTAGCAGTTTTTCTAGTTCCGCTGCATTGACTGCAATCGGAGTGCTGTCTACTTGATACCCATTCACGATAGCAGGTACTTTTCCTTCGTGACGTAATTTGTTCCGTAAAGAACGGGGGCGGACTTCTCTTTTCGTAACTTCTAATGATACTGACATAACTCAATTCCTCCTAAAATTTCCCAAATAGTTGGGATGTTTTTAAGCAAATTTTGTTAACTCTGCACATTAAGTGGTACGTGAGTAAAAACACGCAAAAGGGCAGTTGTTCACACAACTGCCCCAGAAAGTTTTGGTTCAACTTTTCTCCACCAGGTCGTAACGCTGTGTATGAGAAACTTTATTTACTTTACTCTTTAACCTTACGTGGAAAGTCGAAGAAAGTCAAATGAAATGGTGGGAGGAAGATTTGCAAGGCATTAAATCTAAGCTATAATAGCCAAGATGGAGAGAAAAAAATGCGATTAGACAAATTGATAGAAGAGAGGTTAGCGACCTCACGTAAAGAGTTGAAACGCCTTTTTCAACAAGGAAAGGTCTTAGTGGATCAGCAAATCGAACAAAATCCCTCTCGAAATGTCGAGAGCCGATTACACGACATTCGGGTCAATGGAGTCTTGTTACAAACAACAGATGTCTATTATGTACTCAATAAACCTGCTGGTGTCGTGACTGCCAATAAAGACCCGCAACATCGAACAGTCATAGATTTGTTACAGCTAGAAGATCGGCATTCGTCGCTTTATGCAGTAGGACGCTTAGATCGGGATACAGAAGGTTTGGTGTTGTTGACGACGAATGGGCAGTTGGGCTATGATTTATTGCATCCAACTAAAAAAGTGCCGAAACGATACGATGTCGTGGTTAATGGACCAGTAACAGCAGAAGATGTGGCTGCCTTTGCTCAAGGAATCGTGTTTCACGGTGGGATAACCTGTCAGCCGGCGCAACTGACCCTAGTTACGTGTACAGACCATCAGTCTATGGTTCATTTGGAAATTGCTGAAGGCAAATTTCATCAAGTGAAAAAGATGTTTTTGGCAAGAGGAAAAAAAGTGATTGCGTTAAAGCGCGTAGCGATTGGTCCATTGAGATTACGAGATCTACCGCCGGGAGAATACCGAGAGCTTACCCAAGCTGAATTAGAAAGCCTAGCGAGCTATTTTCGCTAAGAAAGAGGAGACTATGACTTATAAAACACTGTTATTTGATGTTGATGATACGATTCTTGATTTCCAAGATACAGAGCATGAAGCGTTGACAGCTCTTTTTGCAGAACAAGGATTGACGATGGATCTTGAAATGAAACAGACCTATCAAAAAGTCAATCACGGACTGTGGCAACAATTTGAGCAGGGGAAGATTTCGCGGGATCAAGTAGTCAATCAGCGCTTTGGTTTATTTTTCAAAGCGTATGGTCGGACCGTAGATAGTGAAGCGATGGAGAGACAGTATCGTTCTTTCTTGGATCAAGGCCATAAACTTTTGGGCAATAGCCGGTTGATATTAGCAGAATTGGCGAACACGTTTGATTTGTATGTGGTGACGAATGGCGTCTCTAAAACCCAATACCGCCGACTATCGGATGCCAAGCTGATGCCTTATTTTCAGGATATCTTTGTATCAGAAGATACAGGCTATCAAAAGCCGATGAAAGAGTTCTTTACCTATGTCTTTGATCGGATCCCCAATTTTGAGCAGCAAAAAACAGTCATAATTGGTGACTCGTTATCTTCAGATATATTGGGTGGTCAGTTGTCAGGGATTGATACGATTTGGCTTAATCCAAGTAAAAAAACTGCTTCAACGGTCCTTCCTACCTATGAGATTCAGTCGCTGGATCAGTTGCCATCGTTATTAAAAAGCTGATTTCTTAGAAATGGATAGTATTTTTTCAGAATTTCGCTATAATAGAAACAGTGTAAATTTTAGAGACGAAAGAGGTTAATTGAATGACGAATGGCAAGCCCATTATTATTGGTGTGACTGGTGGTTCTGGTAGTGGAAAAACAAGTGTGAGCCGAGCAATTTTCAATCATTTTCCCAATCATTCCATTATGATGCTTGAACAAGACTCTTATTATAAGGATCAGAGCAACTTGAGCTTTGAAGAACGGTTGAACACAAACTATGACCATCCGTTTGCTTTTGATACCGATCTATTGATCGAACATCTGCAAAAACTTCTTGCCTACGAAACGATCGAAAAACCGGTCTATGACTATGTGGCACATACCCGCAGTGAAGCAACGATCATTCAAGAACCAAAAGAAGTCATCATTCTTGAAGGAATCTTGATTTTGGAAGACGAGCGTTTGCGAAACTTGATGGATATCAAACTATATGTTGATACGGACGATGATATTCGGATCATTCGACGGATCAAACGGGACATGGAAGAACGGGGACGGACGTTGGATTCTGTTATTGAACAATACTTGACAGTAGTCAAGCCGATGTATCATCAGTTTATCGAACCTACGAAGCGCTATGCAGACGTGATCGTGCCAGAAGGTGGCGAAAATCATGTAGCGATCGATTTGATTACAACGAAAGTCGCGACATTCCTAAACGAAAGCTGAGCATTATTTCGTTCAAAACCACTTGCTAATAAAAAATTTTGATAAATGAGTAGTTTTTCTTTATCACTTATGGTAAAGTATACCTCATGCGACGAGTCGAGATGGTCTAGCTTTGGCTGACCAGATTGATAACAGAGGCACAAGGAGCGATCCACCTGCCGGATGCAGGGTGTCGGAATATTCCTTTTGTGGAGATAGGGTATTCTACTAGCAATAGTACTGTGAATAAAAAACAGCTTTGAACATTCGTGTTCAAGGCTGTTTTTTTGTCTCTTTCTGTAGGGGATAGCGATAGATCATCGATTCTTCTCCCCAAGGATGATAGCCTGTACCCATCAGCTCAAAGCCAAATTTTTCATAAAACGAAACAAGATCTGTACATAAGTAAAGGGTCGAAAAGCCAGCAGCAGCGGCAGACTGCTTGATGGTTTCGATCAAAAGCCGAGCACCACCTTGTCTGCGATAGTGAGGATCGACATAGAGGGCGCACAGCCAAGGCATCAAATCCATTCGGCTGATAAAATCATTCGTGATCAGTCCACCACAGCCAATGATCGAGATGGCATCAGCAGATTGGTCATCCACGAGTAGGAACCATTGCGGCAGATCGGTATCAGCAAAACTATGGGTCAAGCTATCTTCATACACTTTCATGGATGCGGGAGTTGCCCATTTTGATTGAAAATACGCGATCGCTTCCTGTAAATATTCAGGATATTCTCTTAAATGTATGACTTTCATTTTTATCCCTCCTTTGGCAAGCGAATTTGAAAAATAACGCCTTTAGGTTGTAGATCCCGTACACTGATTTGCCCTTTGTGTTCCTCCACGATTTGTTTGGCGATGGCCAAACCGAGACCATAGCCGCCGGTTTCTTTGGAACGGGAGCGATCTTCCCGATAAAAGCGTTCAAAAATATGTTTCTTGTCTTCATCGCTAATAGATGGACCTGTGTTTCTAACTTCGAGCAGCCAATACTTGTTGGAGATTTCTGACAGCAGTGTGATCTTATCACCTTGACTTGTATATTTCAGCGCGTTATCCAACAAAATGACCAATATTTGATGGATTTTTTTGGGATCAAAGACAGCAGTTGTCAGGGCTAGGTTTTCCAAGACAAAGTGTTTGCTGTCCATTTTGGCAATTTCTTGAAAAGGCTTCGCCAGTTCTTGAATGAAAGGGGCAATAGCAATGGGTTCTTTGGACAACATTTGTTGATTGGAGTCACTGCGGGCAATTGTCAACAGATCTGCTGTTAATCCAGTTAATCTGCGAGTTTCTGCTAATGCTTGAGCAATACTTTCTGACTCTTCAATGATTGTATGATTGGGCTTAGTGAAGGTGCGCTCTAAACTGTTTTGGATGATCGTCAAAGGTGTTCGTAACTCATGAGAAGCATTTTCGACGAACTCTTGCTGCTTCTTCCAAGAAGCGAGGATCGGCCGCATGGTCAATGAAGAAAGGTAATAACTGATACCAATCGATAAAATCCAGAAGAAAACCATCGATAAAACTAAGATCGTCTGAAAGTTTTTCATGGCGTTATCGATCTGGTTGGTATTGGCCAACACCTGAACATAAGCGACTCCTGATTGGTTCGTAGGCGCTACAGCTGTGATTGAGCGAAAGAGCAATGTTTCTGCTTCATTTTGATCAGTTACGGTCAATGATTGGATCGTATTTAAATGCCCAGTGTCTAATTTTAGGGAGGCTAGCTGAGAAAAGCGCCCACCTAATGATTGTTTATTTAAGATGACTCCTTTTTCCGACCAAAGAATCAACTGTGTATTGAAACGATTGGTCCCGGGGATCTTGGGCATGGCTGCATCGGGAGGTAAAGACATCGTGTTGTTTTGATAGGCATTGATCTCCGCTTGAATCAGACGCGTATCTTTGGCTGCTTGCTCAAGAGAAATGTCCGTTTCTTGATAAGCGGATTGATTAAACAATTCCAATACAATAATTCCCAACAATGTGAAGATCAATGCAAAAGCAGCCACATTGATCAAAAACACCTTGAGCCGTTGTTTCTTGGAGAGTTCTTTGTTCATTCGTTAGTCTCCTTGCATGATATAGCCTACATTGCGCAACGTCCGGATCTCTTTGTCGATACCAGTATTCCGAAGGTGTTTACGCAAATTACTGATATAGACTTCGACGACGGTGATCGTTGTTTCTGAGTCAAAGCCCCAAATACGATCAAAAATTTGTTCTTTCGTTAAAATGATGCCTTTGTTTTGTAAAAAGTAAACCAGTAGAGAAAACTCTTTCCCTTGAATCGGCAGAATCTCCCCTTGAAACATCACTTCATTCGTTGAAAGATTGCAGATCAACTCGTTGTAGACCACTTGATTTTCATTAAATAAGCCCAGTGAACGCTTTAGTAAGGCTTTGATACGCATCAGTAATTCTTCACGGTAAAAAGGTTTTGTCAAATAGTCATCGGCTCCTTTTTGAAACCCAGTGACTTTATCTTCTAAGCCGTCTTTGGCAGTTAAGATCAATACCGGTGTCTGAATCGCATGTTGGCGGATTTTTGCCAATACTTCATACCCGTTCATTTCTGGGAGCATCAAATCGAGAATGATCAAATCATAAATCCCACTTTGTGCTTCGTAGAGACCTTCACTGCCGTCATAAGCTTGCGTCACTTCACCAATTTCTGCAACGATTTCTCTGATATTTTCAGATAGCGTTCTGTCATCTTCGATTACTAATAATTTGATCATTTTATCCCTTCTTTCATTATTAGCATAGCATGAGTAGCATAAAAATAACTTAAAAAAACGATTTTTATTTAAGCTGTGTTTAAGTTTCAACGTCTTAAATAGAGACTATAGCAATTGAAGGAGGAAAATACCATGAAACTAAAAAAGGTATTTCAACGGAAAGAAACCAAATATCTTTTAGCACCTGAGCAGTTTCAACAATTTATGTATGAGTTGCAGCAGGTGATGAAAGTAGATGAATATGGCCAGCATACAATTCTTTCTCTTTATTATGACACAAGTGATTATCGTTTTATCCGTCATTCGATGGATAAGCCAAAGTATAAGGAAAAATTTCGGATTCGCAGTTATGGCGTGCCTACGGCAGAAAGTCTTGTCTTTCTAGAAATCAAAAAGAAAGTTAATGGCATTGTTTATAAGCGGCGTATTCCCATGGCTTATTCAGACTATCAGACATGGCTAGTCAGCGGTGAGTTTCCTGCCTCTATCCAACCTGTTCAAATTGCTTCAGAGATCAATTGGTTGTTTAAACAAAACCCCGATTTGAAGCCGCGAGTCATGATCGCCTATGATCGCATCTCCCTTTTTGTTGAAAATGATAGTGAATTCAGAGTCACATTTGATCAAAATATTCGCTACCGGAACAATAATCTGGATTTGGATGAAGGCAGTTATGGCCAATTAGTGGCACCAGAGGTCGGTGTTTTGATGGAAGTCAAAGCCATGGGGGCGTATCCTCTTTGGTTTGTGGAATTGTTGAATCGTTACGAGGTACGCAAAGCTAGTTTTTCTAAATATGCCCAGACGTATCAACGTCATTTGTTTATGAAGGAGGATATTTCCTATGTTGTCTAGTCTTTTAACGGATACTTCTACTCTTGAGTGGAACGGATTATTGATTTGTATAGGGGCCTCGCTGATTCTCGGTTTGTTGGTGGCAGGGGTTCATATGGTCAAAAATGTCTATACGAAAAATTTTGTGATTACATTGGCGGTGCTGCCAGTCTTGGTGCAGTCAGTGATCATGTTAGTCAATGGTAATTTAGGTACTGGGGTGGCGATTCTAGGAGCATTTAGCTTAATCCGTTTCCGATCCGTTCCTGGGGGTTCCCGCGAAATCGCTAGTGTTTTTTGGTCGATGGGTATCGGCTTGGCAACGGGAATGGGCTACGTGGGCTATGTCGTTGTCTTCTCAGCTGTGGTTGCTGCCTTTCTATTAGTGCTTTATACCTTACCCTTTGGCGAGCATCAAAGGACAAGCGAACGTGAACTCAAAATTACGATTCCCGAAGATTTAGATTATCCGCAGTTGTTTGACGACATTTTTGCGAAATATGCCCATTCAGTTAAATTAAACTCAGTGCGAACAACCACGATGGGGAGTCTTTATGAGTTGCGTTATCACTTGTTACTGAAAGATCAAGAGCAGGAGAAGGCCTTGATCGATGATGTACGGACGCGTAATGGAAATTTACCTGTTGTTCTTGGCAAAGTTGCGGCAAACCGCGATGAATTATAAGGAGAGAGACCAATGAAAAAAATCTATCCGTTATTCTTGGCACTATTACTAACGGCTTGTGCGCAGCAATCTGAAACCAAATCCGCGAGTTCTGCTGCTGAATCTTCAGAAACAGCAGTCACGAAGGTGGCAACAACCTTGGAAAACAAGGACTATTACGGAAAATATGAAGAGGAAGATGTGGATGATTCTTATGACGAATCTGCCGCTACAACGATTACATTAAACGATGCACAAACAAAAGCGGAAGGGGTCACTGTCGAGGGTCAAACAGTGACGATTACTTCGGCAGGAACTTATGTGATTACCGGAACCTTGTCAGATGGTCAATTAAAAGTCAATGTAGATAAAGAAGCAAAAGTGCATTTGATTTTTGCTGGTGTGACGATCACGAATACTTCCGGAGCCGCTGTTGTCGTTGAACAGGCGGAGAAAGTCATCACGACGTTGGCTGCTGATACCACAAATACGTTAACAGATGGAACGAGTTACACCTTAGCAGAAGGAGAAACAGAGCCAGATGCAGTCTTTTATAGTAAGGAAGATCTTTCCATCAACGGAGAAGGAAAACTGATCATTCAAGGCAATTACAGTAATGGTATCCGCAGTAAAGATGATTTGGTATTGGCAAGTGGGACCTATGAAATCACAGCAAAAAATAATGCCATCAAAGGGAAAGATTCCGTGTCCATTTTAGATGGGAACTATACATTGACTACTTCTGAAGGCGATGGGATCCAGTCCAACAATACTGAAGATACAGCTAAAGGCTATGTTGCGATCGATGGTGGGACCCTCAAGATTCAAAGCGGACGCGACGGCATCCAAGCGGAAACAAATCTGAGTGTTCAAGCGGCTGACATTACCATCAAAACAGCCGATGGGGCTGATAGCCAGTCACTTTCTACGGAGGAAAGCTACAAAGGATTGAAGGCTGGGCAGACCATCTTGCTGACTAGCGGAACATATACGATCGATAGTGCAGATGATAGTATTCATGCTAATGATACGATCACTATCAATGGTGGGAAAATTTCCGCAACGACTGGTGATGATGGCATCCATGCAGATAATGACCTAACAATCAATGATGGCACAATCGTTATCGGAAAATCCTATGAAGGATTAGAAGCAAGCGTCGTGACTATTGCTGGCGGAGATATCCAAGTGGTATCCAGTGATGACGGTGTGAATGCCGGAGGTGGTAGTGACACGAGTGGGGAAGGACAATTTGGACAAGACAGCTTTGGTGGCCCTGGTGGTGGAGATGAAGCAGATGACAGCAAAGAAATCATCTTCACCGGAGGAACCCTGACGATCGATGCTGAAGGTGATGGAATCGACAGCAATGGGAACGTGACAATGAGTGGCGGTACCGTGCTTGTCAATGGACCGACTCGTGGAGGCAATGGCGCCTTAGATTATAATGGCACTTTTGAAATCACCGGAGGAACCCTCATGGCTGCAGGAACAACAGATATGGCAATGAATGTCAGTGGTGGAACGCAGCGATCCATAGCGGTTACTTTCGATCAGTCTCAAGCAGCCAATACATTGATTTCCTTACAAGATGCCGAGGGCAATGTCTTACTTTCCTATGCCCCAAGCAAGAGTTTTCAGCATCTAGTGATTTCAAGTCCGGATCTTCAGTCAGCTGATTATACATTACTGAGTGGCGGCAGCAATAACGGCGCTGCTGTTTATGGTTTTTATCAAGGGGGTACTGTGACGGATGCTTCTGAGCTAGGCACATTATCTTTAACAGACACCATTTCAAATCTGACACAATCTGGTGGAACTGCTGCAACCAATCAAATGGGCAGCTTTGGCGGTCCTCGCTAGAAAGTTTACCAACTGACAGAGGCAACGAATAGAAGCGAATGAATGGAACCAATGAATAGAGAGCCTGGATAAAAGCTAGCGCCATCTATTCGCTGATAAGCAGTGCAAAGATGTTGCCGATAAATCAAGTTGTGTCAGAAACAGTACCAATCAAAGACCTGTTTAAGGTTCACTTAAGTTTATCATCCTATAGTCAATCTACGTTCAGTGGAGGGGGAAATGACATGAATTTTATGAAACGTGGCCTACAAAGTTTGTGGGCGAAAAAAGGCAGAAGCATTCTGCTTGTGGCTGTCTTTTCAGCAATTTTGATTTTTGTTTTAGCAGGATTAACGATTCAAAGTGCAGCGTTGGTTGCAACGGAAAATGCCCAAAAAAGTGTAGGGGCGACGGTCACACTGCAAGCAAATCGGGAATCTTTTCAGAAAAATAAACAGACATCCACTTCGGACGGTGAGTCATCACCACCTGATCCTGGCAGTTTTCAAAATACGCCAGTAAAACTAAGCGATGCTCAAGCAATCGCAGACTTAGATGGGGTAGCCTCCTATAGCTTTGAAGCAAGTACGTCAGCAGATGCTGTCAGTGGAATCGAACCCATCTCAAGTGATGATAGCGATAGTAGCTCCACGGACTCAGAGGGGTATTCCGCAGAAAAGGGGCAGCCAAATGGATTGCCTGCTATGCAAGGCGGCATGAACAGTGGTGATTTTCAAGTAACTGGTGTTGCTGAAAGTGCTGCTTATGCAAGCTTTTCAGAAGGAACGGCAAAAATCACTGAAGGTGAAGGAATTACTGCTGCTGATGAAGGAACGAATAATGTTTTGATCGAGTCAGCTTTAGCGGAAGCAAACGAGCTTTCGGTGGGGGACACATTCGTTATTTCCGATAGTGAAGACAATGACGTTGAAGTAACGATCAAAGGTATTTATGAAACTAGTGAAGTTGGAAACAGTATGAGCCAAATGTTCAATTTTTTGAATCCAGCCAATACACTGATTGCTTCCTATACCCTAGCCAACACGTTGTCTGGCAATGAGGACACACTGGATTCGGCAACTTATACATTGAGTGATCCTTCCACAATGGAGACTTTTGTTTCTCGCGCTGAAAAATTGATCGATACAGATACTTATAGCATCCAATCGAATGATCAAATGTACCAATCAATGCTGACACCGTTAAATAATGTCGCAAGCTTTGCAAAAAATATCGTGATTTTGGTTGCAGCAGCTGGTGTGATTATTTTGACATTGATCGTGATGTTATCGATACGCGAACGCAAATATGAGATTGGGGTCTTATTGTCGTTAGGCGAGTCACGAGCAAAAGTAGTCATGCAGTTTTTCACAGAGATTTTTATTTGTATGCTTTTGGCATTAGGGATTGCGTCAGCTAGCGGCAACTTTGTCGGAAATCTGGTGGGTGAACAGTTGCTGGCCCAACAAACGACGACGGAGCAGGCAACAGACAATCAGGCTGGAACACCAGGGGGAAGACCAGAAATGGGCAATGGCGGCCCTGGAGGACAAAATGGCTTGTCTCCATTTACTCAATCTACAGAAATACAGGAATTGGCTATCACCGTGTCATTCCAAGAAATCGGGATGCTGGCATTATTAGGGGTAGTGATCAGCTTTATTTCAATCTTATTGTCTTCAGTAGGAATTTTGCGACTGAATCCTAAAAAAATATTGATTTCCTAGGAGGGATAGCATGACATTACAAACAGAAAAATTAGGCTATTGGTATCAAACAGAAGCCGAGGCACTTTTTCGAGAAGTGGATTTGACCTTTGAATCTGGGAAAATGTATGCGATCCTTGGTTCCAGTGGTTCTGGTAAGACCACCTTTCTATCGCTGATTACGGGTCTCGATACGCCCAAAGAAGGCAAAGTCGTTTACAATGACACGCCGTTAAATAAAATTGGGTTACGGGAATACCGGCGCAAAGATGTCTCCATCGTCTTTCAAGCGTACAACTTGCTGCCTTATATGTCGGCGCTTGATAATGTGATCACTGCAATGGCCATCGCCAAATCGCAACAAGCAGACAAGCGAGCGTATGCATTAGCCAATCTAGCCAAAGTAGGGATCACCGAAGACTTAGCAATCAAGAAAGTAACGCAACTGTCTGGTGGTCAGCAACAACGGGTAGCTATCGTTCGAGCCATTTGCTGTGAACATGAATTGATCGTCGCAGATGAACCAACAGGAAATCTAGATGAAACCACTTCAAAAGATATTGTCCAGTTGTTCCAAGAAATCGCCCATGAACAAAAGAAATGCATCATTTTAGTCACCCACGAACAAGAGGTAGCCAAGGCTTGTGACGTTGTTTATGAGCTCAAAGAACGGCAATTTACACTACGAGACCACTAATGGTCGATTGCTATAAGAATAAGCAAGTGAATAAGCAAATGTCGGGCTGGGTCTTCTCGCAAAGAGAGGAGCCAGCCTGCTCTTGCATCTTCTAGGGGAAACTTCTACAATAAAGGGAAAAGGGGCGAGTGGGATGCGATTAATGATCGATGGGGATGGCTCCCCGGTGAAAAATGAAGTCATCGAATTAGGGGCAAAATTTGCTCTGCCAGTAGTGATCGTTACCAGCGTGGATCACTATACAGCCAAAGAATATCCAGCTTTTGTACATTTCGTTTATGTAGATAAAGGGGCTGATCGAGCTGACTATGAGATTGTTAAAGAAATTCAACCAGGCGATTTTTTAGTCACACAAGACTATGGCTTGGCTTCACTCGTATTACCAAAAAAAGTCCGGGTTTTTCATCATAACGGGACAGAATATTTGCCGGAGACGATCGACTTTTTACTAGGACAACGTTACTTAGGCACACAGATGCGCAAAGCTGGCAAGCGGACCAAAGGCCCAAAACCTTTCACAAAAGAAGATCGCCAACGGTTTAAGCAAATTTTAGAACAAGAAATCAAAAAAACGATGCAGCAGTAACCATCATTGAGGTCACTGCTGCATCGTTTATTTTTTTCGGAAACGATCATAAAAATATTTTCCGGCAACAGCGACGATGGCTAGAAAGGCAATACAATAACCGAAGATCCCCATCTGATGCACAAAACCACCTTGTTGGGGATTGGCCACGACGAGCAAAGAAGAACCTAAAATGACGGCGGCTAGGATAATGCCAATCACTAATCGGTTGATCATTTGATCAAAACGGTCCAACAGTTGCTTTTGATGGCGGATCTCAATATTCAGTCGATGCTTGCCGGTAGCCAATGTGTTGACCGCCGCTAATGTTCGATCCGGGAGCTGGCTGAGGGCCCGGAGACTTTTGGCACTGGCAAGCAAGCTCTTTTTCATTTCTTCTTCAAGATCTAACTGCTGTAAAAAATACTTTTGCGCAAATGGCTGCGTGACTTCCATCATGGATAGTTGAGGATCAAGAGCCTCAATCACACCTTCCAGTGTCCCGAAAGCCTTGATCAGCAATGTGATATCACGATGCATTTGCAGATGATTGTCATGGCAGATGGTGATGACCTCAGCCAAGACTTTCTGTAAATCAATATCTTTGATGGGCATATTGTAATAATTTTCAACAAATGACTGTAGATCTTGATAGAAATCCACTTCATCGAAGTTTCTTTCTCGGCGACAAAGGCGCAAGACAGCTCTACCCACTTGCTGGGTGTCTTGAGTGTACAATGCGATCAAAGCATCGGCCAGCCGACTGCGAAGGGTCTGGTCCAGATGGCCCATCATTCCGAAATCTAAAAAGATCAAGCGATAAGGCGGCAATGTCTCTTCATCCTGCCATTTCAAGGAGTAGTCGACACCACCTAAAACACCGACTTTCTTTTTTACATGGAAAGGAGCATTTTGTTGATTGGGATCCAGTGGTTGCAGGAAGAGATTTCCGGGATGAGGATCCGCATGAAAAAAACCATCTTCAAAAACTTGCTTCATGAAGTTTTCTACCAGCAATGTACCGACTTCTTTTTTGATTTCTTTCACTGTCCGGTTGGGGAAAAATTGTTCATTGTTTTTTCGAGCAAGCAAACAATTTAGATTTTCTCCTTCCATGTAGTCCATCACGATGACCTTGCGGGTACACCATTGCGGATAGACTTTTGGGATCTCGATCTGCTGCCAATGGTGATTGAAGTGATAAAACTCTTGGGCATTTTTCGTCTCTTGCAGGAAGTTTGTTTCATTATCCAAGGAACGGCGAACTTCATGCAGCACACTCTTTAGATCGACAACATTGGTTTCAGGGATATGGCGAATCAAAGGAATCGCTTTTTCAAATAAATCGAGATCGACTTGAATAGCAGAAATAATACCGGGATGCTGCACTTTGACAACAACTTCTTTGCCATCTTTCAGCGTACCGCGATGGGCTTGCCCGATGGAAGCGGAAGCTAAGGGCACCTCTTGAAAAGTTGAGAAAATTGCAGTCAGCGGCTGCTGCCACTCCGCTTCTAACAACGCTTGGACTTGCGGAAACGGGTCGCTTTTGACATTGTCTTGCAAGTGTTTGAATTCATTGGTAAATGCTTCGGACAATAAGTCGCTGCGAACGGAAAGCATTTGCCCGATTTTAATGAAGGTGGGGCCTAATTCTTCAAAGGCTTCCCGCACAGCGACGGGGTTTTGTTGTTTACTCAAATTTTGCAACACTCTGTATTTGAGAAATACTTGAACGATTTGTCTGAGTCTTTTTTTCTTAGATGGTGATTCCTGTTCCATACGGGCACCTCTATTCTTTTAGTTTCACTATTCTAATAGTACGAAGAAATCGCGAAACATTCAACTGCAGATGATTTCCATTGCTAAAATCGGCAAGAAATAATGTCGCAGCCTCGTTTTTGTGCTAAAATGTGGAAGAATTAGTTTTGGTAGAAACAATGCATACAGGAGGAATTTCTTTTGAAAATTATTTTATTATATGGCGGACGCAGCGCAGAGCATGATGTATCGCTTCTATCCGCTTTTTCAGTAGTCAATGCTGTATATTATAATTACTACCAAGTACAATTAGTAATGATCACAAAGGAGGGCCAATGGCTAAAAGGCCCCTTACTAACTGAAGCACCTGCATCCAAAGAAATATTGAATTTAACCGATTCAACTTATCAAGGTACCCCTATTCAGCCGGGAGAGATCCAAGAAGAAGATGCGATTGTTTTTCCATTGCTCCACGGGCCAAATGGAGAGGACGGAACTATCCAAGGGTTCTTAGAGACGATCGGCATGCCTTATGTTGGCGCCGGCGTCTTAACTAGTGCTTGCGGCATGGATAAAATCATGACCAAATATATCTTGCAGGCGGCGGGGATCCCACAAGTGCCTTACGTTCCCGTTCTTAAAAATTACTGGAAAGATAATCCGAAAAAAGTATTTGAACAATGTGAAGGCAGTCTTTTGTATCCTATGTTTATCAAACCTGCCAATATGGGTTCAAGTGTAGGCATCACAAAAGCTGAGAATCGGGAAGAATTGCAACATGCGCTTCAAGAAGCTTACCGCTATGATACACGGGCTATCGTGGAACAAGGAATCGAAGCGCGGGAGATCGAAGTTGCGGTTTTAGGTAATGAAGATGTGCGCACTACGTTGCCAGGTGAGATCGTCAAAGACGTCGCATTTTATGATTATCATTCAAAATATCTTGACAATAAGATCGAGATGCAGATTCCAGCACAAATTCCTGAAGAAACACAAGCAAAAGCACAAGAGTTTGCCAAAAAAGCGTATACGATGCTTGGAGGAAGCGGACTAAGTCGTTGTGACTTTTTCTTGACCAACAAAAATGAATTGTTCCTAAATGAATTGAACACGATGCCTGGGTTTACCGAGTTTAGTATGTACCCGCTTTTGTGGGAAAAAACCGGTTTACCTTATGGGGATTTGATTGAGGAACTGATTCAATTAGGGATCAACCGATTTAAACAGCGCCAAGCCTTTTTAACCGACGTCGAATAATCACAAACAGGGAAATCAGTTCAACTCAAGGTGAAGCTTGAAAGGACCATGATCTTCCCTGTTTTTAACTCAAGGAGATAAGAAAATGAACCTATCGATAAAAGAAGTTGCCGCCTTATTTGGCGTAGAGTGCTCGACTCAGACCATGATCAGCAGCGTGGAATTTGATAGCCGCTTGATCACCACAGATAGTTTGTTTGTACCGCTGGCAGGAACGCGGGATGGGCATGAATTTGCGCAACAAGCACAAGAAAACGGCGCGATCGCTGCTTTTTGGAGCCATCCGACGATCCAACCACCAGAAGGACTAGTCATCATCGAAGTGGCAGATACACTAGCTGCATTCCAAAAATTGGCAAAATATTATAAAGAAAAACTGGCACCAAAAATAATCGCCATTACTGGCAGCAATGGTAAAACCACAACAAAAGATATGGTAGATGCCGTTGCGGCCCAACAGTTCAAAACCTACAAAACCCAAGGAAATCACAATAACGAAATCGGCTTGCCGTTAACAATCTTGCATGCACCAGCAGACACAGAAGTTCTTGTATTGGAGATGGGCATGGACCATGCTGGAGAAATCGAGGCATTGTCTCGCTTGGCGCAACCAGATATGGCCGCGATCACATTGATTGGTGAAGCCCATATTGAAAATCTTGGTTCACGAGAAGGAATCGCGAAAGCGAAGATGGAAATCACTACCGGATTAGATCCAGCAGGATTTTTCATGGTGCCGGCGGATGAGCCATTATTGACTCCTTATCTTGCAGAGCTGCCACAGCAAGTAGCAACCTTTGGACTGGAAATAGGCGATCTGAAAGGAACGATCCAAGCAGAAACTCCCGAACAGACGATTTTCACAGTGGCGGATCAGACCTACAGCATTCCTGTGATTGGCGGTTACAATGTGAAAAATGCATTGATTGCCATCGGCATCGGACGTCAGTTAGGAATTGCAGAGGAAAAAATTAAAGCAGGGTTAGCTCATTTTCAATTGACGAAGAATCGGACGCAATGGCTAAAAGCGGCCAATGGGACAGATATTTTGAGTGATGTCTATAATGCCAATCCGACAGCAATGGGGTTAGTCTTAGACAGTTTCAGAAAGTTGTCCCTTAAAGGAAGACGCATTGCTGTGCTGGCGGATATGTTGGAGTTAGGACCTGATTCAGCGAAGATGCATGCCGGAATGGCGGAGCATTTAGATGAGACCTTTGATTTTATTTTTCTTTACGGTAGTGAGATGGCAGCCTTAAAAGCGGCCTTGAGCAAAACGAACTTAGCCGATCGGGTCCGATTTTTTGCGACAAATGAAAAAGCGGCTCTGATCACGCAGCTGCAAGAAGAATTATTGCCCACCGATAGCGTTGTACTAAAAGGCAGCAATGGAATGGGACTGGGTGAAGTGGTAGATTTATTGACGGCAATGTAAAGTAGGTGTGAAATCTTGCTGAAATTTTCATTCTGTGCTATACTTATTTAATGCCGAAAGATGAAGCACAGAATGATTACTGTAAATAAACATTGACGTTTTGAGATAAAATGATGGCTGAGACAGAAAGATTTGTTTTAGCCTTTTATAATGCCTTCGTGAAGCGGTTTTTCGGTAACAAGAGAAAGATAAGAGATGGGACTGCTCTTGTGTTTCTGAAGAAAGTACGCTTCGATTAAAGAAAACAGGCATCATGATGATGACCGAATTAGGAGGATCCATTTGAAATTTAAAGATCTAGAATTATCAAACGAATTATTGACTTCTGTTGAGCGTGCCGGCTTTGAAGAAGCAACACCAATCCAAGAAGCAACAATTCCCCTTGCATTGCAAGGAAGAGACGTGATCGGTCAAGCACAGACCGGTACTGGGAAGACGGCAGCATTCGGCTTGCCAATGTTAGAAAAAATCGACCCAGCAAATCACCAGTTACAAGGACTAGTGATCGCCCCTACACGGGAATTAGCGATCCAAACACAAGAAGAGCTTTATCGCTTAGGAAAAGACAAAAAAATCCGTGTTCAAGCAGTATACGGTGGTGCCGATATCGGTCGTCAAATCCGTCAACTAAAAGACCGTCCCCATATCGTTGTCGGTACACCAGGACGTATGTTGGACCATATCAACCGTCACACATTGAAGCTTGGAACAGTAGAAACACTTGTTTTAGATGAAGCAGATGAAATGCTGAACATGGGCTTCTTGGAAGATATCGAAAAGATCATCAGCCAAGTACCTGAAGAACGTCAAACATTGCTGTTTTCAGCAACCATGCCTCCTGCAATCAAGAGCATTGGTGTGAAATTCATGAAGAACCCTGAGCATGTTCAAATCAAGACAAAAGAAATGACAGCTGATTTGATCGATCAATACTATGTTCGCTCAAAAGACTATGAAAAATTCGATATCATGACTCGTTTGTTGGATGTGCAAACACCTGAGTTGACAATCGTCTTTGGACGGACCAAACGTCGTGTCGACGAGTTGGCTCGTGGCTTGGAAGCCCGCGGTTACAAAGCGGAAGGAATCCACGGAGACTTGTCTCAACAAAAACGGATGAGCGTGTTGCGTTCATTCAAGAGTGGTCATTTGGACATTTTGGTTGCTACTGATGTCGCCGCTCGCGGATTGGATATTTCTGGTGTGACTCACGTCTACAACTACGATATCCCTCAAGACCCAGAAAGCTATGTTCACCGTATCGGACGGACAGGCCGTGCAGGTAAAGGTGGAATCTCTGTAACTTTCGTTACACCAAACGAAATGAGTTATCTGCATGTGATTGAAAATCTGACTAAAAAACGGATGTCACCAATGCGTCCGCCAACCGAAAAAGAAGCCTTCAAAGGCCAATTAGGTGCAGCTCTTGAACAAGTAGAAGCGAAAATGGATGAAAACGGCTTGGATAAATACTTGCAAGCAGCAGATGATCTATTGGAACGCTACTCAGCACAAGATTTAGCGGCTTTGCTTCTTAAAACGATGGCGAAAGATCCTTCAGATCTTGTTCCTGTGAAGATCACTCCAGAAAGACCATTGCCACAAGGAAAGAAATCTTTCAACAAAAACGGTCGTCGCAGCAACAACAGCAACAACCGCAACCGTAAAGAAAACGGTGGTAACCGCAGTGGAAAAGCCCGCGGAAATTATAGCAAAGACGGCGGTGCCCGAAAAAACACTCGTCGCAGCAATGACAAAAAACGTGGCTTCGTTATCCGCAACAATCAAGACTAGTCCTTAAAGGTTGCTCGCTTAACCTTTTTCGACACAAAACTATCTGAACTCTTTTCGATCAATATGCCAATGTGTGCCACTGACCATGCGGCCGTTGGCGTGATCGATCATTGTTCGGATATTTTTTTTGCGCTTTTTGAGTAAAGGTGATACTTTCAAGGAAAACAAGGGAATAATAGCTGTAAAAAATTTCTTAACCAACTATTAAACCCATCAGTTTTGAGTGGTAATTCACTTTTTTTTTGGTAGAATGTAACTTAAATAAAGGTGAAAAGCTCCGGATATTTGGATGATCGGTGGCTGGCTAAATGCGTGTTAGCAGTAAGATGCAACGATCAGCAGGGGAGCAAAGGTTCTTTAGTGAACAGAAAAGGATAACAAATGATCAAAGGAATCGGGATCGATGCGGTAGAATTAGCCCGCATCAAAGAATTGATTGAAAATAAACCGCAGTTTATTCGGCGTATTTTAACAGAGAAAGAAGCAGAACTTTTTTTCAAGCTACCAAAAAAACGGCAGATTGAATTTCTTGGGGGACGCTACGCTTGCAAAGAAGCTTTTTCAAAAGCTTGGGGAACTGGAATCGGAAAATTGTCTTTTCAAGATATCGAGGTGCTGTCCAATGAGGCAGGTGCACCCGTCGTCACAAAAGCGCCCCATCCATTGTATTTGACCTTTGTTAGCATCACCCATACCAATGAGACGGCCTTTGCGCAAATCGTCTTAGAAGAGGAACCAGCTCAGAAATAACGATTCATCAATGAATCGTCGCAGAAAGAAGGAAAGTGGAATGGTCATTTCAATCCATCGACCAACGAAAGCCATTATTGACTTAAAAGCCATCAAAGAAAATATTGAAAAAGAAGTAGCCCGTTTGCCGGAAGCAACGGATTTATTTGCTGTAGTCAAGGCAAATGGCTATGGACACGGTGCGGTGGAGACCGCAACGGTAGCTTTAGAAGGAGGGGCGACCGGCTTTTGTGTTGCAACGGTTGATGAAGGCATCGAGTTGCGAGAAGGTGGCTTCAGTGAACCTATTTTGCTGCTAGGAATCGTTCCGGTAACAGATATCCCTTTGTTGAGCCATTACGATCTTTCATTTCCTGTCAGTACGAATGAATGGTTGCAAGAAGCAGCTGCTTTTTTGCAAAGCCAGCCGATTACCAATCCATTGAAGGTCCATCTAAAAGTGGACACGGGAATGGGGCGGATCGGATTTATTTCTACTGATGAGTTACTGGAGGCTGCTCAGTGGCTACAACAGCAGCCCATGTTTGTGTGGGAAGGTATTTTCACCCACTTTGCGACGGCTGATCAAGCAGATGACACTTATTGGCAGCAACAAAATCAACGTTTTCAAGCGGCATTGGATTGCCTGCCAGAGCTGCCAAGATATGTCCATGCTGGCAACAGTGCCACCGCATTGTGGCATGCAGAAGCTGTAGGAAACATGGTTCGCTATGGCATCGCTATGTACGGATTGAATCCATCGGGAACAGCACTTCCTTCTGCCTATCCCTTGAAACCAGCATTATCCCTTGTTTCAGAACTGGTCCAAGTGAAATTACTTGAAAAAGGAGCCGGAATTGGCTATGGTGAAACATATATCACGCCGCAAGCAGAATGGATCGGAACTGTACCGATTGGTTATGCAGATGGCTGGTTGCGAAAAATGCAAGGTTTTTCTGTATTGGTAGCTGGCGAGTATTGTGAAATCGTTGGTCGTGTATGTATGGACCAACTGATGATTCGCTTGCCGCGACCTTTTGCGACAGGGACAAAAGTCACATTGATCGGGGAAGATAACGGGCAGTCCATTACTATGCAACAAGTGGCGGAACAACTAGATACGATTCATTACGAAGTGGCATGTACGCTCTCCGCACGCGTGCCGCGAGAATATAAAAGTTAGGGTGGTCCTATGGTAAAAAGGGGAGACATTTATTTTGCTGATCTGTCACCGGTCGTTGGATCGGAGCAAGGCGGGATTCGGCCGGTATTAGTGATACAGAATGATTTAGGCAATCATTTTAGCCCAACTGTAATCATTGCTGCCATCACCGCAAAAATGGCCAAGCCGAAACTCCCGACTCACATTGGGATCTCAGCGAATTGCACAGGGATCGGAAAAGATTCAGTGATTTTGATGGAGCAGATTCGGACGATCGACAAAAGCCGATTGAAAGAAAAGGTCTGTCATTTAGGTGAATCGATCATGTGTGAAGTCGATGCAGCATTAATGATCAGTGTGGGAGTCGAGGCGGCCTATTCTACGTCGTCGGTCCAGTCATGATGGTAGGGTATTTATTAATAGCCGCGACACTTGTACTATTCGTATATTATACTTATCAACATTTGCGGCGCTTTTTACGAGCAACTAAAAAGGGACAAGAAGGCGTTGAAAAAGGGTATTATTTATTGAGCCATACATATGAAGATCCAGCAGAGACAGGGTACTACGGTGTTTTTCAGCAAGGAGAAAAGACATTGACGCTGGAGATGTCGTTGCAGCTTTATCTGCATACAAGTCCACCGCAACGAGGCGAGCTAATCGCTAAAGATGGCAAAGTTATTGCATTCAATACGTAAAACGAAAGAGCTTTCCCGCGCGTTGGGAAAGCTTTTTTGGCGGAACTAGATGCTATGAGACATTTGTTAAGACCAAGACCTTGAACATAAAGGAAAGTGCCAGTTTGTCGAAAAAGCTTGAAAATCGATGCAGTCTTTTGCGACGAAGCTCTTAGGGCTAGTTGCTTTATAAGCGAAATTCAGTTATAGTATGTAGCGACTATTTTGAAAAGAGGAAGCAATGTGAAACCTTCAATATATGGATTAACGAAAGAAGCATTATCTTTGTGGATGCTTGAGCAAGAAGAAAAGAAATTCCGTGGAAATCAAGTCTGGGAATGGCTATATGAGAAACGAGTCAGCACTTTTGAAGAGATGACCAATTTACCTAAATCATTGGTGGCGAAGCTAAATGAATCGTTTGTGATCAATCCATTAAAACAAATCGTCTTGCAAGAAGCAAGCGATGGTACCGTCAAATATTTGTTCCAGTTACCGGACAATCATATGATCGAGACGGTTTTAATGCGTCAAGAATACGGCATGTCCGTTTGTGTGACGACACAAGTTGGCTGCAATATCGGCTGTACCTTTTGCGCTAGCGGATTGTTGAAAAAACAACGGGATTTGACTGCGGGAGAGATCGTGGCTCAAATTATGTTAGTGCAGCACTACTTTGATGAATTGAACGCAGGAGAACGGGTGTCCCATGTCGTAGTGATGGGAATTGGCGAACCCTTTGACAATTATGAGAATGTCATGCAGTTCCTGCATATCATCAATGATCCCAAGGGGCTAGCAATCGGTGCCCGCCATATCACTGTTTCAACCAGCGGGTTAGCTCATAAGATCAAAGAGTTTGCTGAAAATGGCTTACAAGTGAATCTGGCCATCTCACTCCATGCACCAAACAATGAAGTCCGGACATCAATGATGCGGATCAATCGCAGTTTCCCTATTGAAAAACTGATGGAAGCTATCGATTATTATTTAGAAAAAACCAATCGACGAATCACCTTCGAGTACATTATGCTGGATCATGTCAACGATCGCCCAGAGCATGCTCGCCAGTTGGTGGAATTACTCAAAAACAAGCGCAAGCTTTCTTATGTCAACTTGATTCCTTACAATCCAGTCAGTGAACATGATCAGTATGCTCGCAGTAAAAAAGAAGATGTTTTAGCGTTTTATGATATCTTGAAGAAAAACGGCATCAATTGTGTGATTCGTAAAGAACATGGAACAGACATCGATGCGGCCTGCGGTCAATTGCGCAGTAAACAGATGAAAAAACAAGTCACCGTTTAAGAAAAACGGAGGAACAAAAGGAAGAACCGTTCAGAAACAGCTTTAAGTGTCGCAGAAGGGAACTAAGGAAATAGTTCACGAGTAGAAGTGTGTTTGCGGCAACGACGGGGATTGACGAAAGATAGATTACTTAAAATCAGAAAAATAGGCAGATGAAATGTCTTGCGAATTGATGAACGATCAATGATGCAGGACAGTTGTTTCCTGTACTATTCTTTCTGATTTTTTTGTTTGGAAAGCTGGCTACTTTCTTCAGATGAGACAGTTAGATAACAAAAAAAGAAAACGATTACGTTGAATTTTTTCAAAATTCTAATATTCATTCATTGAAAAATCGTCTATACTATAAGAATTGATAGAAATAAAAATAACGAACATGTTGAAAGGATGATTCCATGGAATGGATCAAATTGATTGGTATTTTGGTAATTCTTGTCGGATTTTTGCTGAAACTCGACACGATCGCCGTTGTTCTGATCGCAGGATTAGCCACCGCATTGGTTTCGGGAATAGATTTTACTGATTTCTTGACAATGCTAGGAAAGGCGTTTGTAGACAATCGTCTTGTAACACTTTTCTTATTAACACTACCGATGGTAGGAATCTCAGAACGCTTTGGATTGAAACAGCAGGCGGTCATTCTGATTGAAAAAATCAAAGGATTGACCCCCGGAAAGTTTTTGAGTTTGTATTTATTTATTCGAGAACTGGCGGGCTTCTTCTCGATTCGGATCCAAGGACACACGCAATTTATTCGCCCAATCGTTAACCCAATGGCGCAAGCAGCAGCGGAAAACAAATATGGCGAAATAGATGAAGCAGATCAGGAAAAAATCAAAGCACGGGCGGCAGCCAATGAAAATTATGGGAACTTTTTTGCCCAAAATACCTTTGTGGCTGCATCGGGTGTCTTATTAATTACAGGAACGCTAAAATCATTAGGGTATGATGTAGCAGCCAGTGCGGTTGCCCAAGCATCTTTACCGATCGCGTTGATCGTTTTAGTCATCGCGACCCTTTCTAATCTTGCTTTCGACCATAAATTGTCTAAAAAATATGGTGAAAAGGAGGAAAAGTAGATGGAGGCAATCATCAATAATATTTTGGAATTCTTTTATATTTTGATCGGTCTTTTGTCGATCATGACTGCTGTTCGGGTCTTTAAAGATACGACGCACCCAACCCGTTTAGGAACAGCGGCTTTTTGGTTGTTGCTAGGGATCGTTTTTGCTTTCGGAAATTTCATCCCTTACATCATTGATGGGATTATCATTGTTTGTATGGGGGGATTGACCTTCTTCAAACAAGTTCGGATCGGTAAAATCGTAGATGTTGATGAACAAAAAGCGGAACGATCAGCCGAAAAAATCGGCAGCAAGATTTTTATCCCTTGTATCTCACTAGCGGTATTTGCTGTAGCCATCTCTTACACCCCTTTAGGCGGACAGGTGGGGATCGGGATCGCCTCTGTATTGGCTTTACTATTAGCGATGGGCTTTACTTCAGCGACACCAAAAACCGTTTTAGATGATTCGGATCGTATGTTCCAGCAAGTCGGTACGGCGGGGATCTTGCCTCAATTATTAGCTGCATTAGGAGTGATTTTTAATGCTGCTGGTGTTGGAGAAGTGATTTCCCACGGTATCTCAGGTGTTGTGCCAGAAGGCAATCGCTTGATCGGTGTGATTGCGTATTGCTTAGGGATGGTGCTATTTACCATGATCATGGGAAATGGCTTTGCGGCTTTTACAGTCATTACTGCGGGAATTGGCGTGCCATTCGTTATTGCTCAAGGAGGAGATCCTGTCGTAGCAGGTGCATTAGCGATGACTGCTGGTTTTTGCGGAACATTACTGACACCGATGGCAGCCAATTTCAACGCTTTACCTGTCGCATTGCTTGAAATGAAAAACTCCAATGGGGTGATCAAAGCCCAAGCGCCGATTGCCTTCTTGCTGATTATTATTCATATCGGATTGATGTACTTTTGGGCATTTTAGTGGTAAAAAGAAAGAGAGAGGATGATCAATATGAAGTGTTTAGTTACAGGATTTGATCCATTTGGCGGAGAAGCCATCAACCCAGCTTTGGAAGCTGTAAAATTATTACCAGAAGAAATCAACGGAGCAGAAATAATCAAATTAGAGATTCCTACCGTTTTTGGTAAATCAGCAGAAGTTGTCCAAGCCAAAATTGAAGAAATCCAACCGGATGTTGTCTTGAATATCGGACAAGCAGGAGGACGTTTTGCGATTTCTCCTGAACGTGTGGCAATCAATGTGGATGATGCGCGTATCCCGGATAATGAAGGCAATCAACCAGTGGATGAAGCAATCCAACCTCAAGGACAGCCTGCTTATTTCAGTCAACTGCCGATCAAAGCAATGGTAGCGGCGATGAAAAAAGCTGGTATTCCTGCAGTTGTTTCCAATACTGCTGGTACCTTTGTCTGCAACCACATCATGTACCAAGTTCAGTACATGATCGATACGAAATACCCTACGCTTAAAGGCGGCTTCATCCATGTTCCATTTATTCCAGAGCAAGTAGTTGAGAAACCAGAACAACCAGCTATGAGCTTACAGGATATTGCGAAAGGACTAGAAGCAGCTATTGGTGCGATTGTCGATTACCAAGGAAAAGAAGACTTAAAAGCCATCGGCGGCGCCATTCACTAAGCACGAAAAGAGAAATTTTTTAACCACTACTAGCTGAAATTACGGATAGATCAAACAACCTGAACTGCACCTCATCAGTCTTTGCCCTTTTGAGAATGTAGCTCGGTTGTTTGTTTTTTTAGTCATAAAAAATCGTAAGTGGATGATTGATAAAAGTGATTTACTCGTCTTTTTATGGATTTATTGATAAAATTCAGCTAGCAATGAATACGAAATAAGGGGGCAAATTATGATCATTACTGAATTTGATCGAGAAAATTATCTATTACGTGATCAGCTGATCGACTTGGCTGTTCTCATTTATCCAACCGACTATCAAAAAGAACAGCGGACAGCAGAAGAACTGCTGAAGGCAAATAAAGTGGTCATTGCAGCCATTGAAGGCGATCAACTCGTTGGCTTTGCGAATGCTTTTCCAAAAAGTGATACTGTCTGGCAACAAGAGAATTGCTTCGTTGATCCCCGGTTTCCCGATGAACAAATAGCAGAACGCTTGTCAGCTTTTTTGCGAGATGAGATCGTTGCAGTCGGTGGAAAAACACTGATTTCTTAAACAGTCGGCTGCGTTAAGCAGGAAGTTAGGAGCGATTTGTGTCGTTGTCTCCGGTAGTTATTATAAAAATGCCAAAAAATTATAATGTAAGTTGAAATAATGATACCCGAATGATCTAAATTGAAGGATGCAAAAACAATGGTGATTTGCATCTAAACCTATCGAGAAGACGATGGGAATCAATGATCATTCGGGTATTTTTGTGTTTTTCCATCCTTCGTGCGTAATTTTTTTGGTTTTTTTTAAAGATTAAGTCTTTTAAATGAGAATGGTGAAAAGAGGATGAATTCTTGTTTTTATTACCTTTTTGCC
>NZ_JALAHI010000153.1 GCF_022711995.1 Enterococcus sp. | reverse complement strand
TTAAAAGCGGAAAAATAGTGCAAATTTTTGTGTTAATTTAATTAATTAACTGGTTTATCTTCTTGTATAAGGTGTTAATGGTACTACACTATAATAATTTTGCTGTCTTCCTTTTTTAGCTGAAAACCTCAGCAGGCAGGGAGGATATAGTGAATTATCTATTTGACGTCTTGCTTGGAGTTATGATTGCTGTGGTTGTCCATCACATCAATAAATGGCTAGATTCCAAGGATAAAAAAGACAGCTAGCCTCAGGTTTGTCTAGTCTATAGATGAACGAAAAAAGAGCCAATTCGGTTGCCCCCGATTGGCTCTTTTTGGTCATAGCTTTGAACTATCTATTTGTAGTAACAGCATAGCACGGTATCACGTGTTTTCAAATTGAGAGATCTCTAGAATTTGACTAAAGGAATATTGGCCATTTTCATCCCTATTTTGAAACTTTTCCTCAATGCACAATATTCTTCACCCAAAGATCTGATTTAATCAAACGATACCCAATCCCGCTCTTGATCAGCTCTGCTAGTTGGCAGCACAAGTAGACTAAGACAATAGAAAGACTGGTGTGGGTGCTTAATACAAAGGCGAGAGGCAAGACAATCACCCAAGTGAAGACACTGTCAAATAAGAAGGTAATCAGGGTTTGCCCACCGGAACGTAAAATGAAATAGCTGGCATGATTAAAGGCGTACATAGGCATACATAGTGCGGCCACTTTGATGAATTGGCTCGCTAGATCTTTGACTGCTGGTTCGGTTTGATAAATTTCCGGGAAAAAAGGTGCTACCACGATCATCAAAAGGCCAAGAACAAGACAGCTCATGACGGAAAAGAAAAGGAGCTTCCGGGCACTGTCTTTTGCTTCTTCAAATTGGTCGTTACCAAGAAGTTGTCCCACCATCACTGCAACGGCGCCTCCGAGGGCCATGTAGACAATGTTAAACAAATTGGAGACGGTGGAGGAAATGTTCAAGGAAGCAATTACCGATAGACCTCGAACAGAATAGGCTTGAATAATCATTGTTTGCCCAATTGCCCAAAGGATTTCATTTGCCATCAAAGGCGAACCTTTACGCAGGATCTGTTTCACTAAATGAATCGGCACACGGAATTGATGATAGACCTGAATGACAAAAGGATTATCAGCGGCGTGTCGGTGCACCCAATACATCGTGATACCACATTCTACGATCCGGGCAATCAAAGTGGAGATAGCTGCACCTCGCACCCCTAAAGCTGGAAAGAAAAACAGACCGAAAATCAGTAAAAAGTTTAAGGACGTGTTAATCACCACGGCGATACTGCTGGCAAACATCGGCACCATGGTCTTGCCCATTTCTCTTAAAGAACTGGCATAGGCTTGTGAAACGGCAAAAAACGGTAGACTGAACAAAAGAATAACTAGAAATTCTTTCGCAGATGTCAAAGCAAGTGTTAGTTCAGCACTGTCACCGGTACCGTGTAAATACAGTCGAATCAAAAAATCTTGGCAAAAAAATAGCAATCCCATTGCCAACAGACACATCAAAAGATTGCCTGCTAACTTGAAGCGAAAGGCATCACGCATTCCTTGATAGTCCTTTTTCCCATAAAACTGGGTACCAAAAATACTACCGGCAGAAACAATGCCAAAGATGCTTAGATTAAAAACGAAAATCAGCTGGTTAACGATAGCAACCCCAGACATTTGTGCCGTTCCGATTTGTCCTACCATTAAATTATCTAATAAGCCGACGAAATTGGTGATGGCATTTTGGATCATGATCGGAATGGCAATCGTTAAAACGGTCTTATAAAAAGCTTTGCTTCCAATAAATTTTTGCATGATTCCTCCATAAGCAATAAAAATTTCCAATATAATCACATAGTATAGCAAAAAGTTGATCTGGAAAAAAGATGAGTTCCATGATGAGAAGATTAAGAAAAGAAGTTTTTCTGTATGGACTAATCAGGGAAAAATGTTGGATATAGATTCTTGAGCATTCAACGTCTATTCCATTCTACTGGAATAGCTTACTCATGTAAGGATGATCTGTTCCATTGGAAGGTTCTTTTTTACGTACTTCTAGCCTAAATTTGCTGATATGGATTATAAATTTTAAAACTACTCTCCACAAAGTTCGTTAGATCGATTTCTGGGATTCTACACTAGTCCGGTAATATGTCATATATATTGGACACGAAAAGAGATAAGTAGAACATATTGGCGATAATGCGTTTATGCTAATGTTTGGGTATATGATGATTGCCAATTTACTGGCAACGCTTTTTGCATATAAGGAGCCAGAATTAGCGTTATGGATTTTTATTGGCTGTAATATATTCTTTACTATCTTTGTTATCTGCGGCTATGTCCTTTTTGCAACAACTCGCTTAAAATTGACAGAAAATGAAGTAGAAGCCAAAGATATGGCAAAAGAAAAGAAGAAAACGATTCTTAAAGGAATTGGGCTGGGTAGCTACTTTGCAATTGCAATTCACTTATTGAATGGGTTGCTTAGTATGCTGTTGGATGAAGAAGATTTCCTTCCATACATCGTTTCACTAGACAGGATCATTGCTTCCCTTCTCGGAGGGTGTCTTTTAGGAGGTATGATGTATCTTGTGTTGCGATTAAGGTTGAAAAAAGTAGAGGAATAGTGGAAAATATTTAACGAATAGTTAATCAAAACCATAGTAAAATATATTTAGGAGCGGCTGAAATAAAGCGAGTTGCTTTCTGTTTTTTTATTTTTTGTCTTGAAGGTAAGTAGGAAGGAGTCCACAAAGGTGAAAAAGATGGTAGCTAATGAAAAGATCGATAGTTTGTATTCGATTATTTTTGTCTTATTAGGCTTGTTTGTGTTGTTTGTATGTAGAGTATATGACTTTTATTATGAATGGACCTCTTTCTTAGGATTTATGGTGATTATTTCCTCGGTAAACGTACCAATGGCACTCAGAAGAAAAAAACAAATCAAAAAAATCGATGAACTAAGAAAAGAATTGGACTTGTCGATTGAAGAAGTAAGAGAGATGGCTGACATTGGAAAGTATGATTTGGTGAACTGGGACTGGAAGAACGCATTTATCTCCCCGAGAAAGTTGTATTTATTGGAGGATACTTTGGAAAAAATGTATCTCAAAAATTTCGGCAAAGAGTTTGAAAAGAAGTAGGGAAGAATAAATGGAGGTAGTCTTAACGATAAATGGCGTCGCATGAGTAATTTTTCATTAGTTCTCAAGTGTATGGATTTTAAACTGTTTTCCCCCTATTCCAATAAAAAACTGCGGTTCAAAGACAATTGAGATAGCTACTTCTAATAATTTCAACGACACACAGTTATAGGATTAAATAACAATCAGCTGATAAAACGAACAGATTCATATTTTATTTCCTGACACTTTCCAAAAGTTGGAAAGTGTTTTTTTGTTTAATGAGGGCATGTGGGGGATCGATTTCTGATGCATCGTGGTATGGAGAGAATCTGTCAGTTGAATTAGCGTCATGAAATAGAAAAAAATCGAAAAAAATGGTACCGAAAATTTGTAATCGATCCACTTAGTGCAATAATTAATAGGTTCAACTTGCGGTTTTGAGGGGGGAAAGTTTGTGAATAAGTAGATGAGTTGTTAAATTACGATTATTTGCACTAATCTAAGTGCAAACATTTCATATTGTTACTATTCGAGAAAACGCTTATATTTAGCGGTGTAAGGAGCGAGAACGATGCAGCAGCTTACCAAAAGAGAAAGTCAACTTTTGATTTACTTGTTAGAAAGGCCTGAACCGGTAACGATCAAACAGTTAGCTGAAAAAGAAAATGTTAGTGTTCGAACGATCAAATATGATCTAGATGATATCCGTGATTGGTTGATTGAGCGGAATCAAGAATTGCACAGCAAACGCAGCCAAGGGATTTGGCTTAGTGTGAGTGATTCCGATCGGATCAAATTAAAAAGCGAGCTGATGGATGTCAATCGTCTAGAGCTATTTGCAGATCAAAGCTTACGGATCAACCGCCTGTTGATCATGCTTCTTGTTACCAAGGAAGCGATCACGGCTCTAAAGCTAGCCAATGCGCTAGAAGTAAGCAAAGATACGATCATGAATGATTTGGATGAATTGGAACATCATTTTCTCAAAGAAGGCTTAGTTCTGAATCGCCAGACACGAAAGGGATTTTGGATCACTGGCAACGAACGTTTGGTTCGGTTAACGATCGAGGAGATTCTGCAAAAAGAGTTTACGGATTATGACATCTATAAATTAATGGCGTTGTTGTTAAATGGCAGAGAAACGGAATGTTTCGAAATGTATTCTGCGAAGGCAACACCGTTACAGGAGGTCTTTAATCAAGTAATTATTCGGATGCGGCACTTACTAGAATCTGAGAATCTGGAAAAACTAAATTATGCAGAACTACTAAATATTCTGATTCGCGTAACGATTGCCACCGTTCGCTTGCGTAAAGAGTCCACGATTGGGCGGTATCAATTGATTCCAGAACACGAAATCGATAAAAATGATCTTTCGTATCGTGTGATGCAACAGGTGTTTGATTACTATCAATTGCCGTTATTTGAAGATGAATATGACTATATTTATAGTGATACCTTCGATACGATCCATCAGCAAGATGTCATGAAATTGGTTGAGAATATGATTTACAAAGTAAGTAAGAAAATCAACTTTCCTTTTTATCAAGACCCGCAATTATTAACAAATCTCTATGCCCATTTGTCCATGCGTCTCTCAAGAAGGAAAAACTTTGTCAATGAGTACAATCCGTTTAAAGAGGACATCAAACAGAAATATCCTGAATTATTTGCTGCCATCAATCAAGCAGCCCTACAAGAAATAAGCGAGAAACTTCTGATCAATGATTCTTTTGTTGCCTATATTGCGTTGCACTTTCTGGTTTCCTACGAAAGAGAAGAGGACTTGCGAAGTGTTCGAGCAGTCTACATTTGTTCAACGGGGTTGGGTGTGACAAGTTTGATTAAGCAAAAAATCAACGAAGAATTAAATAATATTGCCATCGTCGCATTCGCTTCGGTTTTAAACGCACAAGAGGTGATTGCCACAAAAGATCCGGATCTGGTTATCAGTATTTTTCCGATCAATGGCATTGATCGGCCCTTCATCAAAGTCCATCCGCTACCTACTGAGCAGGATCTGAAAAATATTCAGCAGATGGTCAAAAAAATCCTTGCCTCAACAAGTCAGAATAGTGGGCACAAATTAGCTCTCAACGAAGCACCTATCAATAAGGATACTTTGGAAGACTTCAGCAAGGAATTGATCTTGAAGGCGTACACGATTTATGAACGGTTGCTGGTCACCTTAGAGTCTGAATTGATCCAAGAATACCGAGAAGCCTTTTTACTCCATGTTTTCTTAATGGACCATCGCATCACATTTGATCAGCAATATTTAGCAGAAGGCAGTCAAGTGGACCAAATCATTTTAAATCGAGAAGCGTTGGTGGGAGAAATTGAAGCAGTTTTTGCTGAAAATAATTTAGGCATCAACAAATCAGAAATCAGTGCATTATTTTCATATATAAAAGAAGGAGCGTCAAGCTAGTGAAACTGTCAGCAGAAGCGATAACTATTATTGAAGGAAGTCAGGATCAGAAAAAATTAAAACAAGTGATTGCTTTAGTCGAAGAACGACTTGGAGAATACGCCATTGTACCAACTGAATTGCAGTGGACGATTTTGATCAATCACTTGAACGAGATGCTGAAACGCTCTCGAGAAGGTGAAACAATTCCCACTGTTGATCGGGAATTGTTCAAAGAAGTATCCAAAGAAGCCATCGCGATTTCCGATGAAGTCGTTCGTACGATTGGCAATTTAAGTGAAGATGAGATGTATGTTTTATCGATCCATTTTGAAACAGCAAAAAATAATTAATATTCAGGAGGAAACAATCATGATTACAGTAGTTATTGCAGATCGTATGGGTAAAGGACAAAACGTAGCTAAAGGTGTAGAAGCAGCTGGCGGTAAGGCAGTTGTTGTTCCAGGAATGGGTGCAGATATGCGTTTAGGCGATGTTATGCAACAAGAGAATGCCGATATGGGGATTTCTTTTTGCGGGAGCGGCGGGGCTGGTGCTTTAACAGCTGCCACAAAATATGGTTATCCAGAACGACATGGGATGCGTTCGATTGAAGAAGGAGTCACCGCCATCAAAGATGGGAAAACCGTGCTAGGATTCGGCTTCATGGATCAAGAAGAACTAGGAAGACGTTTGACGGAAGAATTTATCAAAAAGCACGGAAAATAGAAAGAGGGCCTATGAGATGAGCGTTCAAAAGACAACTCAGCAAAAAGTCATCGTCTCCGGTAAAGGAGAAACCAAGCAACATGCCTTTGCATCAGCACTTGCAGAAATCCAAAATAAACTGATGGCATCAGCGAAAGTATTATTGCGCATCGAACCAGTCAACGCGGAGGTTTTGAAGGCGGTCGAAAACAAATACACAGAACGCTTTCTATTTTTCTTTTTTCCTCGGCAGCGTGTCAGTTATGAAGTCGAACTTTCTGTCACGGTGACTGTAACAGAAATAAGCTTGGCAGATGTACCTTTTAGTCAACACCTCACAGAAGATCCCAATGGGATTGCTTTACCGTTTGTAACAAAAAAAATATGATTTGAGTCATAAGGAGGAAGGAAGAACGTGGATTTTGTCATTATTTTAACCAAATCGATCATCATCGGGGGCTTACTCGGTTTCGCTGCGTCTGTCGGAGCAGCTCGTATGTTTCATGCCCCCAGTACGCAAGGATTAGGGGCTTTTAGAACATTAGGAGAGATGAATGCCTGTATGGGGGATGCTGCCTCCCATTTCTCCTTTGGATTAGGATTTTTCTTTAACGCTTGGGCTTCTTCAGTTGGTGCCGGAGCATTCACGCAAGATGTGACCCACCGTATCGTACCTAACTGGGCAGCTGCGGCTCTCTTAGCCAAAAACAAAGATGTTACCCAGACGATGCATGATCCGAAAAAAATGGGGATCATTGGAGCTATTATTGGTGCGTTAGTAGTAGCCTTTTTGAATACGACAGCTGCAGCAATTCCAGAGGCGTTACAAGTAACTGCTGTTTCCGTGTTGGTTCCAGCAGCGACGATTCTGATCAATACCGTGATGCCAGTAATCTTCTGGTTGGCGGCTTTAGATGCAGGGAAACGAACAGGTTTTTGGGGGACACTTTTTGGTGGTATTGCCCAACTGATCATGGGGAATGCAGTACCAGGGGTTGTTTTAGGAATCTTGATTGGTAAAGGCGTCGATGAGAGTGGTTGGAATCGGGTTACGAAGATCATGATGATTGCGATTGTTTTACTCTTTGTTTTCAGCGGCTTTTTCCGTGGATTCGATATGGAAATGATCAAGAGTTTCCAACTTCAAGTACCTCATTGGCTTGATAACTTGCACAACATCTTTAGTGTGAAATAGGAGGAAAATCATGGAGACAGAAGAACAGGTAAAAGCATTAGAAGCAAAACGGCAAAAGAGTTTTTGGTTTGCAGACTGGTCTTTCCCGTTGATCGTAGGAATCATGTCAGCGGCTGTATTCTCAGGAACCCATATGTATGTCGTGTATGGCGTAGGGGCATTCAATGAAGTTTCGATCGTTGCGATGCTAAAAGCCGGTTTGGATGGCGGTTCCTATGGAGCTGCGGCAGCTTTTGGTGCAAGTTTCTTATTTGCTAGAATTTTAGAAGGCTCTTTAGTAGGGATCTTGGACTTAGGTGGTTCGATTTTGACCGGAATCGGGATTGGCGTTCCAGCCATTCTCCTAAGTATGAAAATAACAGCACCTATCGATAATTTTGCCCTCTCGTTATTGACTGGCTTGGTCTTGGGTCTGATCGTTGGTGGCATTATCGTGTTGATCCGCAAATTCACCATCAATCAGTCAAATTCAACCTTCGGTGCGGATGTCATGATGGGCGCCGGAAATTCCTCTGGCCGTTTTTTGGGCCCATTGATCATTTTAAGTGCTTGCGCAGCCTCTATTCCCATTGGCATTGGGGCGACATTGGGCGCATTAGCTTTTTATGCTTGGAAAAAACCAATTGCCGGTGGTGCTATTCTAGGCGCAATGATCTTAGGTGCGATCTTCCCAGCGGTAATCAAATAGAAAGAAGGCAATAAAATGTTTGATACTTTAATCAAAAATGGCAAATTAATCGATGGTAGGAAAGTGGAAGTTGCTTTGGAAAAAGGCGTAATCAAAGCAGTTGCCGCCGAGATCAATGATTCGGCACGAGAAGTGATTGATTTATCCGGCAACTACTATCTCTCTGCCGGTTGGATCGATGACCATGTCCACTGTTATGAAAAAATGAATCTTTACTACGATTATCCTGACCAAATAGGGGTTCAAAAAGGAGTAACAACGGTTATTGACGCAGGAACTACAGGAGCAGAAAATATTCGCGATTTTTATCAATTGACGAAATCGGTCAAAACAAATGTGTACGCACTAATGAATATCTCTAAATGGGGAATCGTCGAACAAGATGAGCTTGCTGATCTAACAAAAATCCAAGAAAATCTAGTCCGAGCTGCATTAGCCGAACTTCCAGAATTTATTGTGGGGATCAAGGCGAGAATGAGCAAAACAGTTGTCGGTGAAAATGGCATCACACCATTGGATTTAGCTAAAAAAATCCAATCAGAAAACAATGACTTGCCACTGATGGTTCATATTGGTTCGGCGCCCCCTGAATTAGAAGAAGTATTGGCAAGAATGGAAAAAGGCGACGTATTGACACATTGTTTTAATGGGAAACCGAATGGCATTTTAGACCAAGCCACGGATCAAATCAAAGACTTTGTTTGGGATGCGTATAAGAAAGGCGTTGTCTTTGATATCGGCCATGGAACAGACAGCTTTAATTTCCATGTTGCAGAAACTGCCTTAAAAGCAGGCCTCAAAGCCAACTCGATCAGTACAGATATTTACATCCGCAATCGTACGAATGGTCCAGTCTTTGATCTGGCTACTACGCTAGAAAAATTGAGAGTAGTAGGCTACTCGTGGGAAGAGATCATTGAGAAAATCACCTCAGTTCCTGCCAAAAACTTCCAATTGGCAAAGAAAGGTCAGTTGGCAGCCGGCTTTGATGCAGATTTGACGATCTTTGAGATTGTCGAAAATGAAAAAGAACTGAAAGATTCCAATGGATTTACACGGATAGCGAAAGAACAAATTATTCCGTTCAAAACAATTATTGGAGGCGTCATTTATGACAATTAGCTATGAGAAGTTTGATTTAAAGGAAGTCATCAATGCCTCGGGAAAAATGACGATACTCGGTGTCTCGAAAGTATCTGAAAGTGTGCTAGCCGCACAACGATTTGGCGGCGAACATTTTTTTGAAATGAGTGATCTGGCTGTGAAAACTGGTGCTTACCTTTCTCAGTTATTGAAGGTGGAAGATGCACAGATCGTTTCTTCTGCTTCAGCAGGGATTGCCCAATCGGTCGCAGCTTTGATTGGGCAAGGCGACCTATACCATGTCTATCATCCCTACACGGAAAAAATTACGAGACGGGAGATCGTCGTACCTAAGGGACACAATGTCGATTATGGCACACCGGTTGAAGTAATGGTTGCTCAAGGGGGTGGACAAGTCGTCGAAGCGGGTTATGCAAATATGTGTACACCGGAGCATGTCTCTAGGATGATCACTGAAGAAACAGCCGCACTTCTATACATTAAAAGTCACCATACCGTTCAGAAAAGTATGCTGACGGTGTCGGAGATGGTAGAAGTTGCCAAAGCCCATCACTTGCCATTGATCGTTGACGCTGCCGCGGAAGAAGACTTGTTCAAATACAGCGAAATGGGTGCCGACCTTGTTATCTATTCTGGCGCCAAAGCAATCGAAGGTCCGAGTGCCGGTCTGGTCATAGGGAAAAAGGAATACATTCAATGGATTCGTCTACAGTCTAAAGGGATTGGCCGCGCAATGAAAATCGGCAAAGACAATATTTTAGGCTTTACTCAAGCAGTAGAAGATTACCTCCAAAATGGTAGTGAATCCGGTGAATCCATGAAGCAACGATTGGCACCTTTCGTAGCAGCGATCAATCAACTTCCTGATTTATCAGCGAAAATTGTTCAAGATGGCGCCGGGAGAGATATCTATCGCGCAAGTGTAACGGTTACCAGCAAGAAATCTGCGAAAGAAGTCATCAAAGAACTAAAGGCACAAAACCCAGCAGTCTACACACGGGAATATCAAGCAAATAACGGAATTATTGAGTTTGATATTCGCTCGGTCAACCAAAACGAGATGGAAAAAATCATTAAACGCTTAAAAGAAATCATGTAGGAGGCTTTTAAATTGTCAGTTATTCCAAATTATTATAAAGATCGCGTATGTTTAAACGTATTGGCTCATTCAGTTGAAAATGCGAAGGCTTGTTATGAAGCAGCAGCAGGACATGTCGTACTAGGTGTGTTATCAAAAAACTATACTAGTGATGAAGCAGCAATCGAAGACATGAAAAAATATCAAGCGGCAACGGAAAATGCATTGTCTGTTGGGTTGGGCGCCGGAGATCCAAACCAAAGTCAGATGGTTTCCCGTCTATCCGGTACTTTACAACCGCAACATGTCAATCAAGTATTCACTGGTGTAGGGACTTCCCGTGCTTTATTGGGACAAAACGATACGGTCATCAATGGGTTGGTTTCACCAACAGGCAAGGTGGGGTATGTCAATATTGCCACTGGCCCTTTAAGTTCACAAGCACCGGCAGCAGAAGTTCCCATCGAGACCGCTATTAAAATGCTGCAAGATATGGGTGGAAGTTCGATCAAGTATTTTCCAATGAAAGGGTTAGCGCACAAAGAAGAATTCAAAGCAGTTGCGGAAGCTTGTGCAAAATATGACTTTTATTTAGAACCAACCGGAGGAATTGATCTGGAAAACTTCGAAGAAATTCTACAAATCGCCATTGATGCAGGCGTTAAAAAAGTGATTCCGCATATTTACAGTTCGATTATTGACAAAGAAACCGGCGATACGCGACCAGAAGATGTGAAAACGTTATTCGACATGGTCAAGAAAATCGTCAAATAAGTGAAGCATAAAGACTGTTTACTAGATGAGATAAGCAGTTATTGGTAAGGCACTCAGAGATGGGTGCCTTTTTTGCGTCAAGGATTGCTACAAAAACAACTAAGAAACAAGCTTTCTATGTCTGCTTTGCTTACTCCTTATAACCACTGGTTAATTTTTTTTAGAAAATAGAATCATTTAATCAATTGTTGCGTGTTCGGATTCTTGTTATGATCAAAGCAGTTACTGATATCAACCAAAAAGGAGAACACAGCGATGGAAATTGGGGAAGTGATTCGCCAGTACCGGAAGAAAAAAGGATTAACACAGGAAGAGTTAGCCAATCGCCTTGGTGTGACAGCACCCGCTGTAAATAAGTGGGAAAAGGGGCATTCACATCCAGATATCTTGTTGCTAGCACCAATTGCACGATTACTAGATATTAGTCTTGATACGTTATTTTCGTTTGAAAAAGAACTCACGGTAACCGAGATCAATCAAATCATTCATGAAATGGATCATAAGCTTAAAAATCAACCGTTTGAAGACGTATTTCGCTGGGCCAAAGAAATTTTGGCTGCCTATCCAAATTGCGAACAATTGATTGGCCAAGTAGCACTGCTTTTGGATGTGCACCTATTGGAACAAGCGATTCCCGCTAAAGAAACATACGAGAAGTATATTTATCGTTGGTATGAACAGGCATTAGAAAGTCGGGATGAAGATACCAGAAATCGAGCAGCCGATTCTTTGTTTGGATTTTACGTACGAAAAGAAGCATACGAGAAAGCAGAAAGCTATCTCCATTATTTTTCCAATCAGAACCCAGAGAGAAAAAGCAAACAAGCCTATCTTTACAGTAAGACCGGGCGAGTGGCAGAAGCCTATCAAGCTTATGAGGAGCTGCTGTTTTCTGGTTATCAAAGGATGAGCATGGTATTTCAACAATTATATCTTTTGGCGATGAGTGATGAGAATAAAGCAAAGGCACATCTGCTAGTGAAGAAACAGTCAGAATTGGCACAGTTATTTGAAATGGGGGAATACCACGAAATATCCAGTGATCTTGACTTAGCTATTGCAGAAAAAGAGGCGGATAGAACGATTGAAGCAATGGAGAAAATCCTCGCAAGTGTTGCTAAAATCACTGATTTCACTCACTCAACGTTATATGAACACATGACATTTAAGGAAATCGACAGTACCTTCGTTCAGGAGACTCAGGAGAATTTTCTCCGCATGTTTAGTGATGAAGAAACCTTTTCTTGGTTGAAGACGAATGAACGATGGCAAGTGTTGGTAGGGAAGAAAAGCTAAAGGAAGAGGATTTTTTCTGTAGGCAAAATTGCCAAAACAAATTTTTCAATTATTCATGCAAGTTCTTTCAATACGTAGAGTAAGCGCATGATAAAATGAGAAGAGAAAGACCAGTTGTTTATCCGGAATTGTTGCAAAGAAACATAGGTCAGCTACCATCGTTAAATGTTTTATTCATAGGAGGACCGGATATGATTTCCTTTTTTACTTCTTGCTGTTTTCTCTTGATAGCAAAAACACCACCAGAAAAAAAGATCAATTCATTTGCTGGATTTAGAACAAAAGCATCAATGAAGAATCAGGAAAAATGGGCATATGCTCAGAAAGAAATGATTAAATACTCTGAAAAGAGGGTATTTCCTACGTTTTTAATCGGCTGTCTCTTTTTCTTAGCTGAAGTGTATGTGGTGTTGCACAATCATTCAGGGAATCTTTTTGCTGTTTTACTGATTGTTGAAACGATTCTTTTTCTCTGGCTGTTTGTTAGGATGTACCGACGCATTAATCAGTCTCTAAAGTGAGTGAAGGGATAGACGACTTGTTAATATGGACTGATGTGTTACATAAAATGAAATCTGGGACGGAATGAACCTCATTCTGTTCCGGATTTTTTTGATTACAGTTCGATAGGATCAATAATATTGAGTTGGTAACGCTTGCTCAGTACCCACTATTTAGAATTTTTCGGAATTTTTCTATTT
>NZ_JALAHI010000152.1 GCF_022711995.1 Enterococcus sp. | reverse complement strand
GGTATATTTACCAAAAATCAAGGAGGAAATTTATATGATCCACTCATTAACCGATACAATTGCTTTAAATGAACAAGCCAGCATTCCCGGCTTTGGCCTAGGGGTTTTCCAAATACCTGATGAAGAAGTGGCGACTGTGGTAAAAAACGGCATTTTGAAAGGTTATCGTTTGATTGATACCGCACAAATATATGATAATGAAAGAGGAACAGGACAAGGGATCAAAGAAGGATTAGCCGCAACTGGACTTACACGGGAAGACCTCTTTGTCACTTCTAAAGTTTGGAACACCTATTTGACCTATGAGGAAACGATCGCAGCTTTTGAAAAGTCCCTCGCACGTTTGCAATTGGACTATTTAGATCTTTATTTGCTCCACTGGCCTGGCAAAAATGCGTATCAAGAATCTTGGCGGGCATTGGAAGATCTTCAACAAGCTGGAAAAATCAAAGCCATCGGTGTCAGCAATTTTCAGATCCATCATTTGAAGGACTTGCTGGCTACAGCAAAAGTCAAACCTGTTTTGAATCAAGTGGAACTACATCCAAAATTGGCTCAAAAAGAGCTGCGTGATTATTGTCAGCAACAAGGAATCAAGATCCAGGCCTGGTCGCCATTGATGCAAGGTCAGATTCTCCAACATCCGACCCTCGTAAAAATAGCTCAAAGTCATCAAGTATCCCCTGCACAAATCGCCTTACGCTGGCATATCCAGCAAGAGATTTTACTGGTAGTTAAGACAGTTAATCCCGACAGAATGGAACAAAATCAGCAACTCTTTGATTTTTCCCTCTCAAAAGAAGAGATGCAAGAGCTAAATCGTTTGAATGAAGATCACCGGGTAGGACCTGACCCAGATCAATTTAACTTTTAAAGAAATGGAGTGAAGAAAATGGAATTAGGTTTAACCAAGAAAATTGCATTAGTCACTGGCTCTACGAAAGGGATCGGGAAAGCAATTGCTTTCGAGCTGGCAAAAGAAGGCGCTGATGTCATCGTTAATGGCCGCCAAGAAGACAGTGTCAAAGCTGTTGTAGCTGAGTTAAAAGAAAAATTTCCTGAGACGAATCCTCAACTGGCTCCATATGATTTAGCCGACGAGACCGCTCGTCAACAACTTTTTGACCAATTTCCTCATGTAGATATTTTGGTCAATAATATGGGCATCTTTGAACCCATGGATTACATGGATATTACCGATGACGTTTGGGAACACTTTTTTCAAGTGAATGTTTTAGCGGGAAATGCCTTAGCAAAATTTTACTTGCCACATATGTTGCAGCAAAATTTTGGTCGCATGATTTTTATCGCCAGCGAAGAAGCCATCATGCCCTCTGGAGAAATGCCTCAGTACAGCATGACAAAAACCATGAACCTCTCACTGGCTAAAAGCTTATCGAAGCTGACGATTGGAACCCAAGTCACTGTCAACACCATCATGCCCGGTTCCACATTAACCGAAGGTGTCGAAACCATGCTGAAAACGATGTACCAGGAAAGTGATTTACCGGAATCTATGTGGGAAGAAGATTTCATGAAAAAACATCGTCCCCTATCACAGATCCAGCGTTTGATCCGTCCGGAAGAGATTGGCCGCTTTGTGGCCTTCGTTGCTAGTCCTTATGCCTCCTCGTTTTCTGGAGCTGCCCTAAGGCTTGATGGCGGATTAGTTCCCACGATTTATTGAAATTTTCTTTAGGGGCTGTGCCATAAGTCTCCGACAAGTAACACTATCCGAATATTAACTAGTATTACTCCTACGGTGCATTGGCTCCTCGTCGCAAAAATCAGAGGAATCTATAGCAGTAGACTATTATTCGGTTTAACTTGTTGGATGATGACTTATGTCCCAGTCCTTTTTTGTACAAAAAAACAGAGCAGATATCTCTGCTCTGTCAAAAAAGACTTTTTTGGGGATTACCGACAAGCTCTTGCTGTGATCAATCTGTTTCGATCAAGCCATACTTGCCGTCTTTACGACGATAAACGATACTTGTACCATTGGTTTCAGCATCTTCAAAAATGAAGAAGTTATGGCCTAACATATTCATTTGCAAAACAGCCTCTTCGCTATCCATTGGTTTTAGAGAAAGACGTTTTGTACGTACAATGTCTAGTTCAGCTCCATTGGTTTCTTCTTCATTTGTTTCCATTGTGAATAAGTCGCCTTTATCTGGAGCAACTAAAGCTGTTTCCCGAGATTTACGATTGATTTTTGTTTTGAATTTACGGATTTGGCGTTCCAATTTGTCAACAACCAAATCAATACTTGCATATAGATCAGGAGAAGTTTCTTCCGCGCGTAAGACTAAGAATGGTAGCGGAATGGTTACTTCAACTTTTGCTGTTTTTTCGGTATATACTTTCAAATTAACATGCGCTGTTGCTTCAGGCACATCATTAAAATAACGTTCTAGTTTACCTACTTTTTTTTCAACGTAATCGCGGATCGCTTCAGTTACCTCGATATTTTCGCCACGTACATTATATCTAAACATAAAAATTACCCCTTTCGTCTACACCACTAAGAAGGAAAAGGACCACTCTCTTCTTCTTCTTAACTCTATTATAACGAAGTATCGCTCATTTGAAAAGCAAATCGATGAGATTTTTTTAAGCGTTTACATTTCTGTTATCTCGCGAGGGAAAAAGAAGCAATCCTGCTTGGCTGATAGGCAAAAAGAGCTGCTGCGGCATGGTGAAGGGTTTGTCCTGTTGTATACACATCGTCAACCAACAGGATGCGCTTGCCCTTGATTTCTTCCTGCCCGTTGAAAACAAAAGGCTGCGGAACCGCTAAACGCTCCTCTCTAGTCAATCCTGCTTGTGGGGGCAAATGACGGTTCTTCTTGAGCCACGGTCGATAGTTGATTCCCGCTGCTTGCAATAGTCCTTCAACTTGATTAAATCCTCGTTGCTGATACCGTTTTTGAGAAAGAGGAATTGGGATCACCACATCATAAGTCATCTCTTGGAAAGCCTGCTTGATTTCTGAAGCAAAGGTTTCTCGCAAACGATAATCGCCGATTCGTTTATACTGATGCAGCCATTCTTGCATTCCTTGATTATAGACCATCAACGCCCGATGGATCAGCTGAAAATCAGGGTAACGTTGCTGCCAATAGAGGCAATCTCTGCATTCTTGACTTGGTTGGCAGCATGTCTTGCAGCAGCTTGCTGAGTCAACCGGCAGAAATTTATCTGAACAGGTGGCACACTTCTCGGACGAAGGGATACGTAATGGCCATAATATCTCCAACAAGGACAACTCTCGGGCGAATGTCTGCTGACACCAACTACATCTCATCTGTCAACCACTCCTTTGCCAGTCGATTCATCTCTTTGATCTCTGAGACTGCCTTGCGAATCGCCAATGTTGCTTGGTCATAGAAAAAAAGCACCTCTCCCTGATTGAACGCTCCTTTACGATCTACTCGACCGGCAATCTGAACCAAGGCTGATTTTGAAAAGACCCCATGATCCGCCCCCATCACCACTACAGAAACATTCTCAAATGTCACTCCCCGTTCCAAGATGGTGGTTGTGAAGAGAATCTGGTAAGCAGCGTTCCGGGCTGCAGCAACTTTTTCTATTCGAGCAGGATCCTTTGCAGAAACACTTGCAATGTTGCGGTCTTTTAAGAAAGAGCCCACCGCTTTTTCCAGTCGTTCCATAAAAGCAATACTTGGGCAAAATACTAGCACAAAGTTTTTCTGTGCGAGTCGTTGCAAATGACCGATTAAGCGCTGCAGCTTTCGTTTTTTTCGATAGGCATTGCGCCAATCCTCATACCAAATCAGTTGAGGAACGATCAACGGGCGTTGATGAAACCGCAAAGGCATTTTTTCAACAGCAAAATGTTTGGTTTCTTTCAACAGTGCTTCTGATGGCGTCGCACTTAAATAGACCAGACAGCCAGTGACTTTCAATGCATTCATTAACCCAAATTTCAGTTGCGGATCTCCTTCATAAGGAAAAGCATCCACCTCGTCAACGATCAGCAAATCAAAGGCTTGATAAAAATGCAGGAGCTGATGGATGGTCGCAACTAGTAGGTCTGTATAGCGATAGTCTTCCTCAGAATCCCCATAAAGCAATAAACAGTCTTCTGTTGGAAATGCCTTTTGGATTCGAGGGAACAATTCACGGCAGACGTCGATTCGTGGTGAAACAACGGCTACACGATGTCCTTGCCGACGGGCTGCTTGGATCACTTCAAAAATCATTTCGGTTTTCCCTGATCCGGTCACAGACCAAACCAGCGTTGCGCGCTTTTGTTGGTAATTGCTTACCAAAGCTTGCGAAATTCTTTTCTGATAGATAGTTAGTTCCCCTGGCCAATGGATTACAGGAAAGCTGGCATTACTCTGAACTGGAACATTCAGAAATACTTTGGAGGTATCTGCCCGACCATAATGAATACATGCAGGACAATAATGAATGCCTGTAGGTAACTGTACCACCTCTTGCGCAAAGGAACTGCCGCAACGCTGACAAAATAGCTGCCTCCCTTTGAGCAAGACCGCTGGACGAATCTGAGCATTTTCCCCAAAAGTACTGCATTCTGCTTCGTTTATTAATAGTTGGCGTCCGCCTTCCTCCACCTCATTATTCCTCCCTGGTTTTGATCTTCTGTCACGCACAAAGCGGGTTGCCTCTTTGCTGCTGGTCTTAGTTATGCTTCATAAATAAAGTACGCCAAACATACAAAAAAGAACCTTACCGGCCATCATCTTCTGCAAGAACAGAAACGATCAAAACCAGTAAGGTTCCCCTCAATTTTTACTTTGTACTCGTTGCCTATGAATTGGCTTATTCACCAATCAATGTCAATGCTTGATCCAATACTTTTTCACCGTTCATCATGCCGTAGTCAGCCATGTTGATGACTTCCAAAGGAATGCCTTTTGGTGCTAAACGTTTTTCAAAATCGCCTTTCATGAAACGAACTTGAGGGCCTAATAATAAAACGTTCACATCTTTGCTTTCTAAGTGTTGGTCTGCTTCTGAAGCGGAAACAGCAAAAATATCTGTGTCAAGACCTTTTGCATCAGCAGCTTTCTGCATTTTTGTTACTAACAAGCTGGTGCTCATTCCTGCGGAACAAACTAACATAATTGTTTTTTTAGCCATATCGAACACTCCCTAAAATTTTAAATAATATAACATTACCTATTCCTAGTATAGAACAAGTTTCAAATTTGTCAACGCTTACTGTCTATTAACCAATTGGACTTGACCAATTGATTGAAGACAACATATTCCTTCTTTAAATTTACATGAACTACTTCATATCGGGCATTTAGCCAAGCATAGGCACCGTTTTCCGGATGACGATAATCATTGGCCCACCAATCAATGCTTTTTCGGGCACTCTTTGGCAGTCCCGTTGCTGGAAATAACAATTCATCAAATTGTATGAAGGTCAATGTGACTTGAGAACCGCCATTGGATTTTAAGTAATGAGTGATGATATCGTATTTTTTGCGTTTACTCAATGGCAACGCCTCCTTTTTTCTCCATTCACTTATTCTTTTCTTTCATTGAAACTTTTCTCCACATTGCCTATACTGAAAACAAAAGGAGGAGACTATGAAGAATCATTATCGCACCATTCGAGAGGATGGCCAAAGTGAACAAGAAATCAAGAAATCCCGATTCATTTGTTCTCTTAAACGTGTCACTTCCGAAGAGGAAGCCAAAGCATTCATCCTCGCCCTCAAAAAAGAGCATTGGAAAGCCAATCATCATTGCAGTGCCTTTGTTATTGGTGAAAACAACGAGATCCAACGAAGCAGCGACGATGGGGAGCCTAGCGGCACAGCCGGCGTACCGATGTTAGATGTCCTGAAAAAAAACGAGTTGATCAATGTCGTCGCCGTGGTGACCCGTTACTTTGGTGGCACAAAACTAGGGGCAGGCGGCTTGATTCGTGCGTATACAAGCGCCGTTGCCACTGCCTTAAAGGAAATCGGTATCGTTGAAGGAACCCTTCACCAAACGCTTTATCTAACCATTGACTACCCACAACTAGGAAAGCTCCAGAATCATTTAGAGCACCAAGACATTTACGTGGAATCCATTGATTATACGGATAAAATCCGGGTAACATTGATGGTTCCTGAAACGGACTTATTGTCCGTCGAGGCTAGCTTGACAGACTTACTCCAAGGACAGCTACAGATCGACCACGGTGCTGTCAGCTATGTTGAACGACCGATCCACTAAACATGGATCGGCTCAATTCAATCGGCATTGATCCAATACACTAATTCAACTTATTGATTCCCCGCATTGATTCAACCCACTGTTCCCATAAGAACCACTCTTTCTCCTTTAAAAAAGTAGTACCTTTCCTCTTCAAAGCATTCCAGCAAGGAAGCTACCGAATTAACTTGGATCAGCTTGGATCAAAATAAAAGAACTCAAGCACTAGCGATTTTCCTCGTTACTATTTATCCACACGCTCATTTTTCTAAATAAAATTCAAAACGGTTCCCCACATATTGTGTACGAACATATTCAAAGGGTTCTCCAGTTTCAAAACAGGTGATTTGCCGCATCCTTAAAATGGCATCCCCACGTTTGATCTGCAAATAATCCGCAATTTGTTCCGAAGCGATCATCGCCGAGATCGTTTGCGATGCTGGGCCGATTTTATGTCCACCCTTGGCCTCCAGCACATGATACAGCGATGAAATAATTTCTTCTTTGCTGAAGTCATGGATCAATTTTTCTGGAATACTGGCTACTTCAAAGCAAATAGGAACATCATCGGCATAACGGATTCGTTCCATCCGCAAAATTCTTTCGTGTCCTTCTAATTTCAGCTTTTCCATTTCACTTGAACTTGGTGCTGTGAAGAAATAAGCCACCGCTTTACTGAAAGGTACGCGCCCAAGTGAGTGCATGATTTCGGTAAAACTCGTGGTTCCACTCATCTTTTCTTGTACTTTTTGTCGAGCCACATAAGTCCCAGACCCAATTTTTCTTTCTAAAATCCCTTCGTCTGCTAAAGTCTGAATGGCTTGGCGTAATGTCATACGGCTCACACCGAATTGTTTCGCCAACTCACGCTCAGAAGGCAAACGATCACCGATTTTATACGTTTCATTCTCGATGTTTGCTTTGATTTGATCATGTATTTGTATGTATACGGGTAAGTTCTCTGCCATAGTCTATTCCTCCATTCATTTTCTATTATAACTGGTATATACCTAAATAACCAACAAAAAAAGCAAAAAAGACTGCCAATTTCAAGGAAAAAATCCTTTTTCTTGTTCGGTTCTTCATTACGAAGACAAAACGAGAAAAAAAGTTCCAGTAAATTGGTACAGTCTTAGATGCAGCTGAAAAGTCAACTGGCTTAATTTGTTTTTTGAAGTGCTTTATTCGCAGTAGCTAGCATCAAGCGAATCCGATTCAACTGATTAACGATCGAAACTCCTGGATCATAATCAATGGCGGCGATATTGGCTTTAGGGTATTGGTGACGCAGTTCTTTGATCACGCCTTTACCGACTACATGATTTGGCAGACAGCCAAATGGTTGCATACAAACAATATTATTGACATCAGATTTCAAGAGGTCGATCATTTCGCCAGTTAGAAACCACCCTTCCCCCGTATGATTGCCGATGGATAAGATTTTGCTTGCATCGTCAGCTAATTGATAGATCGAATGCAACCCTTCAAAGCGCTGAGAATCCCGTAATGCACGATCCATTGGTTTTTGCAGGCGTTCGATCAAGCCAATGGCAAATTCGGCAATCCATTTACTCTTTTTCGCCATTCCTAGATTTTGATAACGCCAAATCTGATTGTAAAGAGAATAATTCATGAAACCAACGATATCTGGAACGACGGCTTCCGCCCCTTCTGCTTCCAAAAGTCTCACGATATCGTTATTCGCTGTAGGAGAGTATTTCACTAAAATCTCGCCTACTACACCGACTCTTGGTTTCACGATGTCCTGCAGATCAATCGTATCAAAATCGGCAATAATTTTTTTCATGTTGTGGTTGAACAATGTGAAGGAACCGTTACGCACATTTTTTTCGACTTTTTTGAGCCATGTTTCATGAAGCTGATCAACGGAACCTGGGACTGTTTCGTAGGGCCGTGTGCGGTAGACCACGCGTTCAAACAAATCGCCATACAAGAATGCGACAGCTACCCGTTTCAGCATTGGCAATGTAAATTTGAATCCAGGATTTGACTCCACACCTTGATTTCCCATGGAAACCGAAACCACCGGAACTTGTGGAAAGCCAGCATCATTCAAGGCTTTACGAAGTAGTGGAATGTAGTTGGTTGCCCGACAGCCTCCGCCGGTTTGTGTCATCATCACACTCGTGTTTTGGAGGTCATATTCGCCGCTTTGCAGCGCTTCGATCAACTGACCGATGGAAATGATCGCCGGATAGCAGGCATCGTTATTGACGAAGCGAAGGCCAATATTGACAGCTTCCCGATCATCTGCCGGTAAGCAGACCACATTGTAACCGGATGCTTGCAATGCGACATCCACTAAGCCACTTTGATGGATGGGACTTAACATTGGCAACAACAAGGTATGTTGCTTACGCATTTCCTTCGTAAAGGTGATTTTGGCTGGTTCTTCAAAACGTTGCGTCGGCACAAAATGATTTTTCTCCCGTTCATTGACCGCTGCTTTAAGCGAACGCAAACGAATCCGAATGGCTCCTAAATTTGCCCCTTCATCAATTTTCAATACCGTATAGAGTTTGCCATATTGCTCCATGATTTCTTCTACTTGATCAGTTGTGACCGCATCGATCCCACAGCCAAATGAATTTAATTGGACCAACTCCAACTGCTTGCTTTTGGCTACGACCCGCGCGGCAGCATATAAACGAGAATGGTAGACCCACTGATTGACCACACGCAAATTTCCCACATTTCCCAAATGGGCAATACTGTCTTCTGTCAATACATGGAATCCTTCTTGGGTGATCACTTCAGCAATGCCGTGATTGATCTCTGGGTCTAAATGATACGGTCTGCCAGAAAGAACGATGCCTCGCTGATTGGTTTCGGTCAGCATCCGCAGGGTTTCTTCCCCTTGCTGACAAATGTCCTGCTTAAATTGATCCAACTCTTCAAAGCCGTGACGTAATGCTTGGGCAATCTCATTCTCTGTGATCCCTATATCTTGAAACTCTTCCGTCAACACTTTGACCATCGAAGCTTCATCTGCCAAATTTAGAAAAGGGTTCCGATAATCCACACGGCCAGCACGGATATCATCCATATTGTTACGGATAACATCTGGGTAGCTCTGTACGATGGGACAGTTGAAATGGTTCTCAGCCGTTTCTGTTTCTGGACGCTCAAAAATAATTCCTGGATAAAAAATCAGCGGAATTCCTTTATCGATCAGTGCTTGAACATGGCCATGAGCGATTTTTGCCGGATAACAAGCAGTATCACTTGGAATCGTCTCAATCCCTTGCTCGTATAATTCCTTATTTGACCGTGGAGATAATTCCACACGAAAACCAAGTTCTGTGAAAAAGGTGTGCCACAATGGATAGTTTTCATACAGATTCAAGACCCGTGGAATGCCGACAATGCCTCGTGTCGCTTCTTTTTTACGAAGTGAGCGATATTTAAACAGCCGGCGATATTTGTAATCAACAAGATTGGTCTTGCGATCTTCTTTTTTGATTTTGATGCGGGCGCCTCGTTCGCAACGATTCCCGGTAATAAATTTACGTCCATCCGAGAACAATGTAACGGTCAGCATACAGTTGTTTTCACACAATCCGCAATGAGTGAACTCTTTTTCTGCTGTGAACTGAACCAGCTCTTCACTGGAAAGCAAGGTGGTGACTTCCCCAATCTCGTAGTTTTCCAATGCAATCAATGCTGCGCCATAAGCACCCATCAAGCCAGCGATCGATGGTCGAACGACTTCTCTGCCGCTGATTTTTTCAAAGGCTCGCAACACTGCTTCATTATAAAAAGTACCTCCTTGACAGACGATTTTCTTCCCTAAATCTTCTGGGCGTCGAATCTTAATCACTTTATATAAAGCATTTTTGATCACTGAATAAGAAAGACCCGCAGAAATATCACCGACAGAAGCTCCTTCTTTTTGGACTTGCTTCACTTTGGAATTCATAAATACTGTACAGCGGGAACCAAGGTCAACTGGATTTTTGGCAGTCGTCGCAGCTAGCGCAAATTCTTTGACGCCATATTTCATCGAACTCGCAAAGGTTTCAATAAATGATCCACAACCTGAAGAACAAGCTTCATTCAGCTGGATTGAAGAAAGTGCACCATCTTTGATGGTCATGGCTTTCATATCTTGGCCACCAATATCTAAAATAAAATCGACTCCTGGCTGGAAATGCTCGGCAGCTTTGTAATGGGCCATTGTCTCCACTTCACCAATATCAACCTTTAACGCATTTTTGATCAAGTGCTCGCCATAACCGGTGATTGCCGCTTTTCCAATAAAGACTGTTTCAGGCATCTCTTGATACATTTCCTGCAACACTCGCATGGTGGTTTCCAGCGGCTGTCCTTCATTATTGCCATAAAAAGAGTACAAAATCCGACCGACTTCATCGATCAAGATTACTTTAGTTGTCGTCGATCCTGCATCGATACCGAGAAATGCTGCCCCGCTATGGGAAGCAAGAGGTTTTTCTTCTACTGAAGATTGACTATGCCGTTGTCTGAAGGCAGCAAAGTCTTCTTCCGTGGCAAAGAGGGGCTCCAAAGTATGGGTCGGTTGCAATTTGGCTGAATCATCTTCTGACAATCGCGCCAACAATGTGCTTAGTTTTGAAGTATCCTCCCCATACAAAGCGGCTCCCATGGCGACAAACAGCTGCGGGTTTTCTGGAAAAATAATATCTGCTTCTGCGATCTGTAACGTTTCTACAAAACGGCGGCGCAGTTCTGACATGAAAAAGAGGGGACCTCCTAAAAATGCCACTTTTCCTTTGATTTTACGACCAGCTGCTAATCCGGCAATTGTCTGATTGACTACCGCCTGAAAAATACTAGCAGCAATATCTGCTTTATCCGCACCTTCATTGATCAAAGGCTGGACATCTGTCTTGGCGAATACCCCACAACGAGAAGCGATAGGATAAATCGTCTGATAGTTTTTGGCTAGTTCATTGACACCATTGGCATCTGTTTTTAGTAAGACGGCCATCTGATCAATAAATGCACCGGTCCCACCAGCACAACTACCATTCATCCGCTGTTCCAACGCCCCTTCAAAAAAGGTGATTTTAGCATCTTCTCCCCCTAATTCGATGGCAACATCGGTTTCAGGAATCAGCGTCTCCACTGTTTTCGTACACGCAATTACTTCTTGGACAAAAGGAATGCCTAGAACTTCTGCTAAGCCCATTCCTCCAGAACCAGTGATGGCTAATGCCACTGGTTGTTCCCCAATCACATCTTGGGCTTCCTGTAACACTTTTTTCGTGGCAGTTTTGATATCTGAATAATGACGTTCATATTTAGCAAATAATGTTTGATTCAATTCATTAAGGATCACCATTTTGACAGTTGTAGATCCAACATCAATTCCGGCATTTAATTTTTTCATAGAGTGCCTCCATTTTTACCTAACACTTTGTTGATTATCTTACAAACTGTTTGATATACTACTTATGTC
>NZ_JALAHI010000151.1 GCF_022711995.1 Enterococcus sp. | reverse complement strand
GGACTGCATTAGTCAATCGCTTTTCAACTGATCCCATGTCTATTATTATGGATGGTACACGAGGAAGCGGCGATACAAAACATGAGGGTCGAAGCGGCTGGACTACGGAACATTTTTTAAATTCTCAAAGTTACAACGGGATTACAAACAGCTTTTATAATCCTGAAACAAAACAATTCGACTTTGAGTATTATTTGCGAACGAATAATATTCAAGCGCCAGACGTCGTACTGTTACACTTTGGGATCAACGATGCAAATCAAGGACTCTCACCAGAGCAAACAATCGCAAACTTGTACACGATGATCAATCAGATTAAAGCAGCAAATCCTAACGTTAAGTTTTCTATTGGTTTGACATCAAATCTTTGTAGAATCGAAAACGTCGCTTATCGCACAGAAAGTCGAAGAAATAATATTCTCAAAACGATCAAAGCTCTTATCAAAGAATTTGATAACAAAAAATCGCAAGGATATTATTTGAACGCAATGTATTTAAACGTGGATCCAATTTACGATATGCGTTTTGACGAACGATCATTGAGTATCTATCAAGAAAAAACAACGCTGTACTGTACAGACGGTACACATCCTGCAGACGATACTGGTTATCAAAAGACAGCAGATACAACGCATTTCACGATTAAAAGAATGTTTGCTTAATCCTTTGGCACGCTCAATTGAGTGTGCTTTTTATTTTAGGAAAGTAGGTGGCATATGTTCATTTGGGGGAAATTAGAATGAAAGAATTATGCTTAAATTATAGAAAAGGTGGTATATATGGTGATTATTGACAATGGAGTGTTACTGAATGAATTTCGAGGGTTGCTGACAAATGGGTATGTCCAGTTGTTCTTATGGGTAGTAGTAGGTGATATTGTTACAGGATTGTGCAAGGGCATTTTCGTTAAGGAAGCTAATAGCACAAAAGGATTGCTTGGTATTGTAAAACACATGCTGGTGGTCTGCTTGGTAATTATTGCCTATCCGTATTTAAAGATTATGAACCTTGAGACGTTTGCTACTGCATTCGTCTTTTTCTATATCGCGGTTTATGGAATTTCAATCACGGAAAACTTAGGTCAATTAGGTGTTCCAATTCCAAATTGGGTCAAAGAGAGACTATCAAAATTACAAGATACTAACGATAACCCTACAAAACCAGATTATGGTGATGGACAATCGGAAACAGAAAATTTAATGAGTAAAGACGAAGAGTAGCCAATCGGCTGCTCTTTTTTAATACAGAAATTGGAGGGATAACTATGAGAAACAAGGCTAAATTTATCGAGGACTTTGAAGCAGTAGCCAAACCAGAAATCGTCAAGGAAGTAGATCCAGTACAAGATGCAGCACACACTATGAATCATATTGGACAACCTACTTACACATTGAACAAAGATCTTACGAAGACTGGTAAGGATGAAACATTCAAGTTTGAAGTGAAAAAACGCGAAAAAACGGATAATCCAGCCGAAAAAATCGACGACTACTTTTATGTTGGGAAAGGAGAATAATCATGGTCAAATATAATAATTCTACCTCACATAGAGGACACAATGCGATCGTTCCTGGGGCATCTGGTTGCGGACTTAAAGAGCATGAGGTTGCTCAGAAAATTCATGATAAATTCCGTGCTGCAACCAAAGCAGTAGATGCAACAGATAACGTTGGGAGAACTGTAAATGATAACCTATACAATATCGTTCGTAAGATGAACGCTGTAGGGAAAAGTTATCATGTCAGCCACCACCTAAACGCATTTAACGGAATGGCAAATGGTTTTGAAGTTTGGTATTATGCAGGAAATGCAGCAGCTAAAAAATTAGCAGAGGAAATTTGTATTGCAGTATGTAAGGCTACTGGATGGGTAAATCGTGGGGCGAAGGCTACTACATCCTTGTATGTGATCCGTGCATCATCTGGTTCAGCTATTTTGATTGAATGGGGATTTGTGGATAGTAAGAAAGATATGGATATCATGTCTAAAAAAATGGATGCCGGTGTTAATGCCTTGTTAAAAGTGATGGGTTATAATATTACTTCGTCCGGTAGTTCTTCAAAACCATCTACTAATGGAACAAGTTCTACTAATTTTAGGATTGGTGATACCGTACAGGTACAATCGAAAGCTACTAATTATCAAACCGGGCAAAAAGTACCAAGCTGGGTCAAAGGGCAAAAATATAAAGTAAAACAAGTTAAGAATGTCAATCAAAGTGTATCTAAGAAGGCTTACTTGTTAGATGGAATCAATTCGTGGTTTCTTGAGCAGGATCTAAAGTTAGTATCTAGTTCCTTAAATTCAAAGACACACAAAGTTGGCGATACTGTGACTGTTCAAAACTATGCAACCAACTACCAAACTGGACAAAAGATTCCTTCGTGGGTCAAAGGGCAAAAATACAAAATTAAGCAAGTAAAATCTATTAACCAATCAAAATCCAAAAAGGCCTATTTGTTGGATGGAATCAATTCTTGGTTCTTGGAGCAAGACGTTAAGTAACAAAAATACCCCTTTACTCAAGTAAGTAGGGGCCATT
>NZ_JALAHI010000150.1 GCF_022711995.1 Enterococcus sp. | reverse complement strand
CGCCAAGTATCTAGTGTTGGATCACTTATGCAAATCTCTATCTATCTATCGAGAGAGCAAAAGATCTGAAGTTGTTTCGCTTGGAACTTGATTCAGAGAGCTTCTCGGGTCAGAACCTGCGAGAAGAGTTACTCAATGATCACCAGAATAGGCGTGTTTTTACCCCCATTTGTATCGGCTTCCGAAGAAACGAGTCTTGAAGGAAGAGGCAGCGATTGTCCACTACAGGCAGCTATCAGTTAGTATTTATTACCACCCTCTTGAATTGATAAATATATATAAATACTATTTTTTTATTATTATAACAGGTGAGGGGAATCGTTACATTACCTAAATCGTTTTTTTAATGAATTGTTTTATAGGCAATGTAAATGAAAGAAGCAAAAATCTTCATAAACAAATTGACGAACAGGGTTCTTCTGTGTGGTGAAGGAATAGCAGAAAAAGGATAGCTGAATAGAGGGAGGGTGCAAGAAGTCGGGTTCTTTTATAGGAGCAAAAGAAGGCTTGCTTTTTCTTTTGAAAGCGTGTACTATAAAAAATGTAGTTAGTTCGTTTTATTTCCAAACTAACTGTTTTTGTTAGTCGTCGGTTACACTCACTGTCAAAGGATTCAGCAGGCTCTGAGGAATTTTTTGAGAAACGATTGCTCAAAAACAGTAAAACGATCTTATTAAAAATATTGCTACAGTTACGTTTTCAAATCAGGAGACAAAGCAAATGAGAAATTGAATCAAAAGAACAGAAAAAGAGCTATAAAAGGATTCTTACCTCAGAAGTGTGGCTAGCTCAGAAAAGAGAAGAAGCAATCAGGGAAGAAAGCGTCTATTACCGAAAAGTTACTGTAACTGTTACTTAGTCGGATCACTGTCATTGTGTGATCTAAATATTGTTAGAAGAATTGTTAGCTGGTGCAAAGTCTCGATCATCCACAAATATGAAAACGTTTCATTTGGGTAGTTGTTGATAGAAAGAGTTTAGGCTGCTTGAAAATCGATGATAAAAAAGCCGCCCTTTATTAAATAGATATACGGAGGTAGTTAGTATGAAAATTAAAAATCCTGTTTTGCCTGGTTTTAATGCAGACCCGTCGATCATTCGCGTCGAAGATACGTACTATATCGCTAATTCGACATTTGAATGGTTTCCGGGAGTGAGATTGCATGAGTCCAAAGATTTGGTTCATTGGAATCTATTGCCTTCTCCTTTGTCAACAACGACATTGTTGGATATGAAAGGCAACCCTTCTTCTGGCGGGATTTGGGCACCGGATCTTTCTTATGCAGATGGAAAATTTTGGTTGGTCTATACGGATGTCAAAGTAGTTGATGGCGCATTTAAAGATATGACCAATTATTTGACGACAGCGACAGATATTAAAGGTCCTTGGTCCGATCCGATTAAATTGAATGGTGTTGGTTTCGACGCTTCATTGTTTCATGATGAAGACAATCGCAAATATTTGGTTCAGCAAACATGGGATCACCGAGAATATCATCATCCATTTGACGGAATCACATTAACAGAATTTGATACACAGACGATGAAGTTAAAACCGGATACTGCCAGAACCATCTATCGCGGGACAGCAGTGAAATTAGTTGAAGGACCACATCTTTACAAAATAAATGGCTATTATTATCTTTTTGCGGCAGAAGGGGGCACTGTTTTTACCCACCAAGAAGTGGTAGCTCGTTCTAAAACATTAGATGCCGATTCATTTGAAACAGAACCCGATGGTCCATTCATAACGAACTTTGATACGCCAAATTCCTATCTGCAAAAACAAGGACATGGTGCGTTAGTGGACACGCCAAGCGGTGAATGGTATTATGCCTCACTGGCAGCGCGACCATGGCATCATCCAAATGAATCGATTACTGATCCAAGAGGGTGGTCAACCTTAGGTAGAGAAACATCGATTCAAAAAGTCGAGTGGGATCAAGAGGGCTGGCCAAGAATTGTAGGGGGGCGCGGAGGAACAACCTATGTTGATGCACCTAAAGATGCAATTTTGACGGAAGCACCAAAGGATCATTCGCAAATCGATGATTTCCAAGAAGAAAAACTGGATATAAACTGGAATACACTGCGCGTGCCATTTTCAAGTCAGATGGGGCGTGTCGGAAACGGACAACTGCAATTGATTGGCCGAGGGAGTCTTGCTAATTGCCATGATTTATCCATGATTGCACGCAGATGGCAAGCTTTCTATTTTGATGCAGTGACGAAAGTGAAATTTTCGCCATTTTCTTATCAGCAAATGGCAGGATTGACCAACTATTATAATGGCAAGCATTGGTCCTTTGTATTTGTGACGTGGAACGAAATAAATGGCACCGTTATTGAAGTAGCTGAAAATAACCGTGGCGTTTACACCTCTTATTTAAAAGATGCAGCTATCAAAGTTCCGGAGGGAACGGAATATGTCTGGTTTAAAACAAAAGCAAGAAAGCAAACATATACCTATGAATACTCTTTTGATGGCAACGTTTGGCAGACAATTCCTGTGACACTAAATGCGGCTGTTTTATCAGATGACTATGTATTGCAAACATCTGGCGGCTTTTTCACTGGAGCATTTGTGGGGTTAGCTGCTGTCGATTATTCTGGATATGAGACCGAAGCCCAATTTGATTTCTTTGAATACAAGGAATATGGGGATGAAGCTGATTCCGTAAAATAGCAAGCAACAAGGCTAGACATAAAGACAAGAATAGGAATGAAGCCCTTAGCTAGGTTAAAATGGACACCTAGTTAAGGGCTATTTATTAGGAGTAATGTGAATAGGTAAGTGATAAAAAACATGCGGATAGTGCAGCAGTTAATTGGTTAGCTTTAAGTGTTTGATGTTTAAGAAACGTTGGAGATTAAAAACAAGGCCGCCTAGCAGGGTGGCTTTCTCGTCTAATAGACTACTTCTAACGATCACTTTTTCAGAGAAACGGCTATGTAGTGATTTTGTTAACTGCTCAATCATAGCCGGAATTTCATGATACAACGAACTATTCAAGATGATGACCTCTGGATCATAGTGTACAACTAGATTGTTGATACCGGCACTCAAGTAATGGACATTTTCCTCAGTTACACGAATCGCATCCGCGTCATTATTTTGGTAATATTCCCGCAAAATGATGGCATTCACGTAATCCATCGATTTTATGTCCGCAAATTTTTCAAAACAAACTTTATTTGCCGCGTACATCTCCAAACAGCCGTGATTGCCGCAAGGACACTCAATCCCATCAAGTACCACAATTTGATGCCCGATTTCTCCTGCCAATCCGTTTGTTCCGGTTTGCAGAATACCGTTTTGCACGATTCCTGCACCGATGCCGCTATGCATATTGATACAGATCAAACTAGAAGATTTCGAAGAGAAAGTATACTCCCCTAAAGCAGATAGATTCGCTTCATTTTCCAAGTAGACCGGATAATCGACTAATTCTTCGGCAATGTCACGGAATGGAATCTGAGCCAGCTCGTGGTGGGGCGTAAAGATGACATTGCCCTCATGAACAGGACCGTGAACAGCGATCACTACACCAATAATGCCATAATAGGTTTCGGGCAGTGTTTTTTCAAAGTGCTTAAAAAGCTCAGTGAAATGGTCTTTGATCGTATGTTCATCTAAATGGATCGGTTTTTTTTGAATGGACTGAACTTCTTCACCATCAAGAAAAGCCAACAATCCGTTGATATAGTTGTAGCCAATATCAATGGAAATGGAAAGGCCCGATTTCCCGTTGTATTGCAAAATGATTGGTTTGCGACCGCCGACATTGCTGGATTCACCCGTACCGATCTCGATGACTAGTTGATCTTCAATTAATTTTTTGACGATAGCGGAAGTGGTGGCTTTGGTAAGTCCAGTCATTGTTGAAAGGTCTGCACGGGAAAGATTGTGATTGTTCATGATTAATTCTAGACAGAGAGATTCGTTTTTTGTCCGGCTGATATAAGTTGATTTCGTCATAAATAAATACACCTCGTTAATTTATTCATTAAATATACTAACTTTATTGTAGATGTTTTCTCGTTTTTTTGCTAGTTATTTTGGTTGTAAAACCAAATAAAATCCCTATTAATAAACATTTTTATCTGGAAAAAAGACTAGATAAGAAGAATTATTTGATTTGTAAATAGCACTTGACTAATTATCGGAAAGCGGATACAATATCTTTGTTGAGTTAGTTCGTAAGATAAACGAACTAGCAAATGTCGTTATTTTGTTTTTAGGAGGAATAGAGAATGAGTTATTTTCCAAATGTAGAAAAAATTAAGTACGAAGGCCCTCAAACATCAAATCCATTTGCTTTTCGTCACTATAATCCAGAGGAAGTTGTTGCTGGCAAAACCATGAAAGACCACTTGCGTTTTGCTATTGCATACTGGCATACAATGACACAAGACGGTAGTGATCCATTTGGGTTACCAGTGAATCAACGTACTTGGTTTGGCAAAACAGAAATGGAAACTGCCCGAAACCGAGTAGTTGCTTTTTTTGAAATTTTAGAAAAATTAGGCGCAGAGTATTTCTGCTTCCATGATGTCGATATTGCACCTGAAGGCGATAGCCTAGAAGAGTTCTACAATAACTTAGATGAAATCACCGATCTCATCAAAGAACAAATGGACCGAACGGGAATCAAATTGCTTTGGAATACAGCGAATATGTTCAGTAATCCAAGATACATCAACGGGGCTGCATCAACAAATAATGCAGATGTTTTCGCTTATGCAGCTGCTCAAGTAAAAAAAGGATTAGATATTTCGAAAAAACTCGGTGGAGAAAATTATGTGTTTTGGGGCGGACGTGAAGGATATGAAACGCTGCTGAATACAGATATGGCATTTGAGCAAGACAACATTGCCCGCTTGTTTAAAATGGCAGTCGCTTACGGAAATAAAATCAATCATAAACCACAATTCTTGATTGAGCCCAAACCAAAAGAACCAAGCAAACACCAATATGATTTTGATGCAGCTACTGCACTGCAATTTATTCAAAAATATGGGTTAGAAGGTGACTTCAAATTAAATTTAGAAGCCAACCACGCGACTCTAGCAGGTCACACATTTGAACATGAAATCGAAGTTGCAAGAATCAATCAAGCATTAGGATCACTAGATGCCAACCAAGGTGATGTCTTGCTAGGCTGGGATACGGATGAATTTCCGACGAATGTTTACGATGTCACACTTGCCATGTATGGTGTCTTAGAAAATGGCGGTATTGCTCCTGGCGGCATTAACTTCGATTCAAAAGTTCGGCGCTCGAGCTTTGCAATGGAAGACTTGTTCTTAGCACACATCGCCGGAATGGATACATTTGCTAGAGGCTTGAAAGCAGCGGCTAAATTGAAAGAAGATCGTTTCTTTGATGAATTGAAAGAAAAACGCTATGCCAGCTTCCAGACAGGGATCGGTGCTTCCATTGTTTCCGATCAAGAAGACTTAGAAAGTCTGACCGAATATGCACTGAAATTAGAAGATATTCAGTTAGACTCTAGCCACATCGAATATGTCAAATCACGCTTGAATGATTATTTAGTCTAAACTACTTGGTCAGTAATGTAGAAATAGTCTGAGCAGGAGCAATCAGACGATTTTCGTTTCACTCCTGCTCAGTAGAATAAATGTTTTCGATTATTGTAGAAAATAGACTGACGTTTTTTACAAGAAGGAGGTTTCCATGGAAAATGAGCTTTTGTTTTCAATGACAAATATTGAAAAAAGTTTTGGGCCTGTACATGTTTTAAAAAAAGCAAGACTAGAAGTTCGAAAAGGTGAAATCCATGCTTTCATGGGAGAAAATGGAGCTGGAAAATCAACATTGATGAACATTTTAGCGGGTCTGATAGACAAAGATGAGGGAGAGATCATCTTTGAAGGAGAAGAAATCCAGAAAATGACTCCAGAAAAAGCAACTAAGTTAGGAATTGGCTTTGTGCATCAAGAGCTGAATTTAGCGGAAGATTTATCTGTTGCAGAAAATGTGTTCATAGGCCGTTTGCCTTATAAGAATCAGTTACTAGGAATTGTCGATTACAAAAAACTTTATGAAGATACTCAGTATTGGTTGAATCTTATTGATGCGAACGTGAAGCCAACTGATCTTGTAGCTGGGTTATCCACAGCTAACAAACAATTAATCGAAATTGCAAAAGCGCTGAGCCTGAATGCAAAAGTCATCATTTTTGATGAGCCAACAACCTCATTATCCGACAAGGATGTCGAAGTATTATTTATTATTATTCGAAGATTAAAAGAAAAAGGCTTTTCAAGTATCTATATTTCCCACCGGATGAAAGAAATTTTTGAATTAGGTGAACGAATCACGATTATGCGTGATGGTGAGTATATCGCTACGGATGAAGTGAAAAACTTATCCGAAGATCAAATCATATCTATGTTAGTAGGGCGTGAGATCAAAGATTTATACCCCAAACAACCAACAAAAATTGGTGAACCATTTTTGCAGGTCAATCATTTATCGGACCATCTGTCTCGTGTGAAGGATGTTAGTTTTGAAGCAAGAAAAGGGGAAGTTCTTGGATTTGCTGGATTGGTAGGTAGTGGCCGAACAGAAACGATGCGTTTGCTTTTTGGTGCAGACCGCATGAAGACCGGCGAAATTAAGATCAACCAACAAAAAGTGTCAATAAAATCCCCTGTTGATGCGATTCGCAATGGGATCAGTTTATTAACAGAAGATCGCAAACATCAAGGCTTATTGCTAAATCTTTCGATCAAAGACAACATCAATATCACCAATTTAGAAAATTTTGTTTTAAATCAAAACCAGTTAAAAGAGCATGCGCAGACATTTGTTAAAGATATTAATATCAAAGTCAGTGATATTGAGAATCCTGTTGCCAGTCTTTCTGGAGGAAACCAGCAGAAAGTTGTTTTAGCAAAATGGTTAAACAAGGATAGTCAACTATACATCTTTGATGAACCAACTAAAGGAATTGATGTCGGGGCAAAATCAGAAATCTACTCGATTATTAATAAGCTGGCGCTGCAAGGGAAGACGGTTCTGATCGTTTCATCTGAAATACCAGAATTGTTAGGGATCTGCGACCGGATCCAAGTGTTCTGTGAAGGCACGATCGCCGGTGAAATTAAGGTCAGTGAGTATGCAGATAAAAGAGATGAAGCGCAAGAATTAATTATGAAATACGCTACAACGGATCAATAAAATAATTACTGGATTCATCTCGAGTTCACTTATCTTTGTTTAAATGAAGGAGATATAGATATGGAAAATGCAAAACAAAAATGGAACCTAAAAACGCTTTTTATGAATTATTCGGTCTACATTGTGTTAATCGTTCTGGTGGCGTATTTCTCATTTGCCAATGGGGACTTCTTAAGTACCTATAATGTGGAAAACTTTTTGCAACAAATTCCACCAGTCGGAATTTTAACGGTCGCTTATGCCATGGTGTTGATTTGTGGATACGTTGACTTGTCCATTGGTTATGTAGGGATGGCAGCTGGTATGGTTGGGTTATATACAGCTAACCTAGGAATGCCGGCACCAGTTGTAATCGTCATCTCATTATGTGTGGGTGCTCTATTAGGAATTATGAATGCGCTTTTAATTAAGAAGTTTGATTTACCCGCATTTATTTTAACCTTAGGTACCAGTTATGTTATCAAAGGAATGTTAGGATTTTTCACGGATGAGCAATTTATTGGTTCAGACACGGAATGGTTCAACAAACTTGCTAAAACACCTATTGGAACGGAAATGATCAAGAGCAATGCGTTGATCTTTGCCATTGTGATTATCATTTTTGTTTTTATTATGAATAAGACGCGTTTAGGAAAATATACGTATGCAGTAGGATCCAATCAAGAAGCCGCACGACTTTCTGGAATCAATGTTGATTTACATATCGTGAAAATCTTTGCTATCGAAGGTATGCTGGCTGCTATTGCCGGATTGCTGATTGTATCGAATTTGAACGGAGGCGCCTCTAAGGATGCCAATGGATTAGATTTGTTTGCGATGGCAGCAGCGATTATGGGGGGAACTTCATTTAGTGGCGGTATTGGAACCATCGGCGGAGCAGTTGCCGGTATCTTAACGTTGCAGATATTCAAGAATGGTCTAACGCTAATGGGGGTAAACTCATTCTTGCAAGATACTGTGACAGGTTTGGTAATCATTTTTGCTATTATTATTGATTATTTGAAACGGCGCGCAAGTCGTCAGTCTTAAAATGATTAATTGATAATAAAAGATAAAACAAATAGGGAGCGGATAAAAATGTTTAGAAAAAGCAAAATTGTTTTAACGGGTATTTTGATGACAATGGTCTTATTGGCATCTGGCTGTAGTAACGGGAGCTCGGCCAGCAGCGACAATGACAAAACACTGTATTTCATTCCTATCGTTGATACAGGGGCATACTGGAATCCTATGAAAAAAGGTGCCGAGGATGCTGCCAAAGAGCTTGGTTACACATTAGTTACAAAAACATCTCCTTCTGCTGAACCAAGTAAAAAAGAAAAACACATTGGCTTTATTAAAGAAGCAACTGCTAAAAATGTCGCAGGAATTGCTATTGCACCAATCGAAAAGAAAGCCTTTGTTGATCCAATCAAAGCAGCAATGGATAAAGATATTCCTGTCATCACATTTGATGCTGACTTAGAAAATCCAGATGATCGTACGGCTTATGTTGGAACAGACAACGTTTCTGCCGGAAAAGAACTTGGAAAACGTGCTGCGGAAGAAATGAAAGAAAAAGGAATTACTGAAGGTTCGATTGCTATTGTTTGTGTGGATGTGGCACAGCCAACAATGATTGATCGCGAAAAAGGCTTGAAAGAAGGCTTTGAAGAAGTGTATGGCGCAGATGCTAAAAACTTCAAATTCTTGGCAACAATCCAAGACAATGATCAACCTTCTGAATCTAAAAAACAATTAGAAGGCTATATCTCAGCGAATAAAGATTTGGTAACAGTATTCTCATTGGGTTCTGAAGGACCAGATGTGGGTGTAATGAGTGCCATTGAATCTCAAGGAAAATCCGGAAAAATTTTACACTATGGATTTGACTACACTGACACATGGTTAAAAGGTATTGAAGATGGCCGTATTACTGCAATCGTAGATCAAGATGCTTACCAAATTGGCTATCAAGTTATTGAAAACTTGGTAAAATCAATTGATGGAGAAAAAATCGATGCAACGATTCCAATCGATGTAAAATATGTTCCAGCAGCAGAATTGAAATCATACGGTGAAGAAAAAGGAAAAATCAAAACTGATTCAGTGGAAGATTCTACTGAAGAAACAGTGGAAGATTCTAGTAAATAAACAAGTGTCGCTTGCATGACCGCAACCGAATAGGTAGACGTTGTTTTGAAAAAGTAAACGATTATAAAATTCGCCAGCGGCATCTGCTATTTAAAAAAAGAGTGGAATTAAAAGCAATTCTTTCAATAGTAGAAAGAGAAAACTTTTATTTTCACTCTTTTCTTTGTTGAGACAGGAGATTCATTTATGAAAAAAGTATTGAGTATTTTGGGTGATCCTTATCATCCCCACGAGCCGTTAGTTCAATTTACCGAAACCATTCTGAATCAGTTGCCACAAAAGACTCACTGGAAGGATAGTAGCATCGCGGAATTAGCCAAAGAGTTGGAGGACAAGCCTGATTTAGTGATTATTTCTAAAGAAAACCGGTTGTCGCTAGATGACGCTGCCGAAAATACGTGGCTGACAGAAGAGCTAGATCATGCTCTTG
>NZ_JALAHI010000149.1 GCF_022711995.1 Enterococcus sp. | reverse complement strand
GAAGAAGCAATTGATAAAATCGTTGCCCCAACAGGATTTAAAGCCATCTTAGTTCTTGTTCCGTTGATTTTAGTTTTAGTTCTTTTATTTAGAAAAGTAGATATGATCATTGCCGGGTTGGTGGCAGGGGTCATAGCCATGATCATTGGTGGGATCAGTTTAGCCGAAGCCAATACAAAATTGTTGGAAGCTGTGCCGACGATGTTGAGCATCACGGTACCTATCATCAATTCTGCTGTGGCGATGGCCGTTTTCAAAGCTGGTAGCTATACAGCGGCTTTAACATTGGCTAAGCGAGGCACCAAAGGCAAGGTGGAATATGTTTCGGCATTTATTGTAGTATTGCTTGCTGCAGCCACTTATATGTCCGGTATCGGTGGAGGCAGTGCAATGGTAATTGCACCGCTAGCCTTTGCGGCAGTGGGGGTCGTTCCGGAATTGATTGCAGCGATGTCCTTAGCAGCTGCTGTTTCCTTTACAACATCTCCAGCTTCTTTGGAATCAAGTATTGTTTCCAAACTGGGCGGCTTTAGTGTTTCTTCCTATGTGGCGGAAATGCGGCCTTTTTGGCTCCTGTTCGTCTTATTGGCGATTGTTTTGGCATTTTGGGGAACAAAGCGCCGTCACATTGGTTTTAAAGCCTCTGCTGAGGATGAATATGAGACAAAAAGCAATGCTCAGTTGTTCAAAATCACCTTGCCCGCGATTTTCCTATTATTTTCAGTGATTTTTGGGCCGCTGGTCAATGAGCTGATTGGGTTTGTTTTCTTTACGCCATTGGTCTACATGGTGATCACATTAGCACTGATCTACTTATGTACCGATTTTTCAATGAATCAATCGGTGGAAGCGATGGTGGATGGGTCTACGTATATTTTGACACGTCTGTTTCAAGTGGGGATCTTTTTGGCATTCATCAATATCATTGCGCAAACCGGAACCTTCGCAGTCATTGCTGGTGTGGCACAGAATGCACCGGAATTCGTTGTGGTACCTGTAGCGATTTTGACCGGAGTTTTGATTGGGGTTCCAGCCGGTGCCTATGTAGGTTCGGTGCTGACCCTTGTCTTGCCCGTTGCGGTGTCCCTAGGATTCCCACCGATCGCTTTAGGCTTTGTGACCATGGGTGTGGGCTTAGGCAGTCAAATGAGTTTCGTTAATATTACGATGCAAGCATTATCTTCAGGCTTCCAAATCCCGATTTTGGATGTAGTTAAAGGAAATGTGAAATGGCTAAGTCTGGCTTCTGTTCTTTTATTGGTTATTGGTTTGATTTTTGGTTAAGCGAGGAGGAAATGAAATGGATTTATTAATTAAACAGGCAAGAATCGAGGATGGAGAAGAACTAAAGGATGTCGGCATAACCGAGGGTAGGATCGTCGAAATCGCACCAACCATCGAAACTGCCGCAAATGAGACGATTGAAGCCAACGGACGAGTCCTGATTCCTGGTCTTGTAGAAAGCCACATCCATTTGGATAAAGCGTTGATTGCGGATCGTGAGCCTAACAACTCCGGTACGTTACAAGAAGCCATCGCAGTAACTGCGAAATTGAAACCTACTTTTACAGAAGACGATATCTATCAACGGGCAAAACAAGCTCTTGAGATGCTGATCGTTCATGGCACGACAGCTGTTCGGACCCATGCAGAGTTTGATCCCGCTCAAGGATTTACCGGTTTTGATACGATCCTGCGATTAAAAGAAGAATACAAAGATTTGATCGACATGCAAGTCGTCGCATTTCCTCAAGAAGGCATTTTCAAAGCACCGGGTACCGATAAAATGATGATCGAAGCCATGGAAAAAGGCGCGGACGTTGTAGGCGGTATTCCTTATAATGATGCACCAGCCAATGAACACATTGATTTGGTGTTTGCGATTGCCAAACAATTTGATAAAGATATTGACCTCCATCAAGATTTTGCCGATGAAGCAGATGAAACCTCCATTGTTTATCTGTGTGAGAAGACCATCAAAGAAGGTTATCAAGGACGGGTATCTGTAGGTCATTTGACAGCATTGCATGCGATGCCCCCAGAAACATTAGCAGAAGTCATCTCATTGATGGCGGAAGCTGAGATCAATGTCATGCCCCTACCAGCAACAGATCTCCATTTAGGGGCGAGAAACGATCCTTACAATGTGCGCCGGGCAGTGACCCCTATTCGCAAATTAAGGGATGGCGGTGTAAATATCTGCTTAGGAAGCAACAACATTCGTAATGCCTTTACACCTTATGGCAATGGGGACTTGATTCAGATTGCCATGCTGGCTGTTCCGGTCGCACATCTAGGGGGTGCCGCGGACTTGCCAACAGTTTTGCCAATGATCACTACAAATACGGCCAAAGCGTTGAAGTTAACCGATTATGGGTTGGCTGTGGGAAAAAAAGCGGATCTCGTTTTATTAGATACCACAGCAAAAAGCAATGCATTGATTGACTTACCGGAACGAGTGTATGTCATCAAGAATGGTCGGATAACTGTAAAAATCGAGAAAAATATCGAGATCTTACGGTGACATTCGGAAGCAATCAACTTTCTTAGAAAAAATTCCTGTCTGATAAGTGAGAAAATAGGACAGCAGGTTTTTTTCTAAAAAACTTTTAAGTAAAACGACTGCTTCGAGCAGAGATATGTGACCAACACAGCACAGGATTATCTTCCTCTCATAAGGGAGACAATCCATGCTGTGTTATTTTGTCTTGAAAGAAGCAGAGAAGTCTTTGAGATGGGAAACGGTTTTTCCAGTAGAATGGTTTGATTTTACAATATATAGTGTTTTTTAATTATTTTTTAAGCGCTTTTCACTATATCTAGTATTTACTTTTTTGAGAGAATCGGTAGAATGGACTTTGTAGTTTTACCGGAGCTAGATTTTATCAGCAGGAAAATCAACAGGATAAAAACGAGGCCTCAGAAGTGTCCAAGCAGCTGTTCATATCTTGGTCGAAAGGATTGTGGAATGATTGTTTAGCAATTAGCAACATAGTAGAACAGGTACAAAGTAGGTGGCAATAAACGGGAGACAGGAATCTTGAAATACTGGATGAATTTGATACACTAGAGAGGTTGTCCATGACTCAATGGAAGCCGGTCTTGTTGCAAAAGGCTGAAATGAGTGATCAGTATTTTTCCAAGGAGCAATTGAAAGTTAAAGCAAAGACGAGCTGTCCAGCTTTATAAGGGAATAATTTTTACGAGACAGAGGTCGCTCAACGATATTTTAGTAAAGGGATGGATGCATGTGTTATTGATAGCAGGAACGATTGGAGCAGGAAAAAGCAGTTTGACCGATTATTTATCGAAGGAAATGGCTTCAAAACCATTTTATGAAAATGTTGAGGACAATGATGTATTGCCATTGTTCTATTCAAATCCAGAAAGATACGCGTTTTTGCTGCAGATCTTTTTTTTAAATAAAAGTTTTCTCGCAATGCGGGAAGCATTGTCTCATGATGACAATGTGATCGATCGTTCGATCTATGAAGATAGTATGATGTTTCATTTGAATGCTGATCTTGGGCGAATCTCCCCAATGGAAGTTGAGCAATACGACAATTTATTAACTACGATGTTGCGAGAATTGGAAGATTCTGCGCCAATGAAACAGCCGGATCTGATGATCCATATCAAAGTTTCCCTAGAGACCATGATTGATCGAATCGGCAAACGTGGACGTTCTTATGAACAAGTAGCAAATGATCCAACCTTATACGACTATTACAGACAATTAAACGAACGTTATGATGCTTGGTACGAAAATTTTGATGTATGCCCGAAAATGCAAATCGACGGAGACAAACTTGATTTTGTAGCGAATCCGCAAAACTTGAATAAAATCATGAAAATGATTGAAGAAAAATTAGCAGAGATCCGCACAGGAAAAGTGAAAGGAACCTACCAAACCCATCGGGCTGTCGTAAAAGGCGATTTCTCATAAAAAAGTGATTCTGATAAAATACCTCGTTGAAAGTGGAAAATACTATTAAAATATGATGCCAGTTTTCTACGAAACGTGCTAAAATCATATCGATAATGATATGATAATGTTGAAGTGCGAGAGGGGAAAGGCAATTGAATGTAGAGAAATTTATTGCAGCGCGAAAGGCTGCAGGGATGTCCCAGAAAGAATTATCAGACGGCATCTGCACACAAGCTACGTTGAGTAGGTTTGAAAATAACGGACAAGTTCCTTCGTTAAAAATATTGATCAAGTTATGTAATCGAATCAATCTGCCATTAGCCGAACTTTTTTCTTCAATTAACGTCGTAAACTCGCAATTAGATGAACAATTGGAAAAGGCTGAATTTTCTTTGATCACCAGTGAGTTTCAACAATTGGCCCAAATTTTAGACAAAATTGACCCACAGATGATTGTCGATACTGAGTTAAGCGCACGGTATTATTATCTGAAAGGATTTGAGATGGTGTTCAACCATGCTCCTTTCACAGAGGTTCTGTTTCATTTTGATCAACTATTGATGTCTAAAACTGCGGATACGCTCTATCAATTGTTAGCTTACACAGGAATCGGAATGGCTTATGCTCGTGAAGAAGAATTAGAAAAGGCAGAAGTCTATTTCGATAAGGTCTTTCGCGAAGTCTACTCCTATCAAATTCGTACAACGGAGGAAATCTGGCGGGTATTGAATATTGTTTTTCATTGTGGTGTTTTTTATGCCCAAAAAAATGATTTAGAAACTAGTAATGCTTTATTGAATTATGCGATCGACATTTGCTCAGAAAATCATTTGACTTACTATTTAGCTCGAGCAGCAGCCCAATTAGCCAAAAATGCCCAAGCGTTAGGAAAATCGAGTTCTGTTATTTTAGAAATGATTCAAGATGCACTGGCGTTTGCTAAAATCAATAAAAATCGTCATCTTATCAATGAGCTCAATCAAATGAAAAAACAGTTATAATCAATTAATAGCAAGTATTTTCATT
>NZ_JALAHI010000148.1 GCF_022711995.1 Enterococcus sp. | reverse complement strand
TATTTGCTCTATTTATAAACTATGAAGTTTAACTCATTTATCAATGTTCGGTTTTTATTCTTGCAGAAGCGATAATTTCCTATCATTCTTATAAATTTAAGTATGATTTTATCAATTTCCTGGAATATTTGCTAAAATAGGGGAAAAGAATAATGTTCCTAGGAGGATTCATATGAAAATATTAGTTGCTGATGATGATAAAGAGATTGTTGAATTATTAAGTATCTATCTTCATAACGAAGGTTATGAGGCTGTAAAAGCTTATGATGGTAAAGAGGCTTTAACAAAAATTAGAACTACACCTGATATCGAATTACTTATATTGGATATCATGATGCCCGAAATGGATGGTATGCAAGTTGTAAAAGAATTGCGAAAAGAATCGCAAATCCCAATCATCATGTTAACAGCTAAAACTACGGATATGGATAAAATACGCGGATTGGTTGCTGGTGCAGACGACTATGTAACAAAACCCTTTAATCCACTAGAAGTGATGGCTCGTGTGAAATCTTTACTCAGAAGAACAAAAATGCAAGCACCCTCAAATCAACCAGATATTTTAGAAGTCAGTTCATTGATCATTAATCGTGATTCTCACGAAGTAAAAACAATTACAGGAAATGAAATCCAATTGACTGCTCTTGAATTTGGCATTCTCTATCTATTAGCATCCCATCCCAATCGTGTGTTTAGTGCCGATGAAATTTTTGAGCGTGTATGGAAGCAAGAGAGTGTTGTGTCAGCAAAAACCGTAATGGTTCATGTGAGTCATCTGCGTGATAAGATAGAAGAAGCAACTGATGGTGAGAAAGTCATTCAAACAGTGTGGGGAGTTGGCTATAAAATAGATGCGAAGTAATTCAATAGAAAAAAAGAAGCGTATCACGCTCACGTCTAAAGAAATCAGTGAATTATTTGCAGAAGGAATTGTTACTGTGATCCTTTTGCTTCTATTAAATGTCGCAATTTTAGTCATTCTGACTTCGATACGTGAAAATTCACCACTATTGGTGGAGGCTATTTATGAATCAAAAAACGCTTTTACTTCTGCTTTTAATACAAATATTTTTCAAAGTGGTCGTAATTTCATTATTCCTCTGTTCTTTTTATTAGATGTGATTGTTTTATATTGGCGCCTAATACGCCGATACCGTCAAATGCAATTACGACATATTATTAGTGAACTTCATTATATTGCAGAGGGAAATTATGATCATCGTATTCCTTTTGAATTGAGGGGCGATCTCAATCGAATCGTTTCAAACATTAATGTATTAGTAGACAGTACAGTTGCGGCAATTGAGGATGAGAGACGAATCGAACAATCAAAGGATGAGCTGATTACGAATGTAAGCCATGATATCCGAACTCCATTGACTTCGATTATCGGTTATTTAGGCTTAATTGAGGATCGACAATACCATTCTGAAGATGAATTGTTGAAATATACCCATACCGCCTATGTCAAAGCAAAGCAAATGAAATCCTTAGTAGATGACCTTTTTGAGTATACGAAAGTAAGACAGCCTAGTGTTCCAATAAACGTAATTTCTTTCGATATGGCGCAATTAGTTGAGCAATTAGCTGCAGATTTTGAGTTAGAAGCAAGTCGTAAAGGGATAAAGATCGAGACTTATACTCGGCCAGAACATATTATTATGGATGGCGACACAGAGAAGCTTGTACGGGTTTTCAATAATTTATTGTCTAATGCTTTAAAGTATGGAAAAGGTGCTGACAAAATCGTAATGGAAGTAGAAAAAGTAGGAACTGAAGCCATTCTGACAGTTAAGAACAATGGTCAAATGATTCCAAAACATTCTTTGGACTCTTTATTTGATCGCTTCTATCGTGTTGAGGAATCACGGTCGCAGGAAACTGGAGGTACTGGACTAGGTCTTGCCATTGCTCAGAGCATCGTTGCTTTGCATGGTGGGTATATTTTTGCAAAATCTACTCCTGAATGGACCTCCTTTATTATCCATCTCCCGTTAAAGAGAAACGATTTAACAAATACCCAAAACTATGGTTGACGAACTAGCGCTTTTTCGCTATTCTAGAGAAAATACTTACTACTAAGCATAGAACCTAGTACATTTTTTTCTTTTTCAGAGAACTGGTGGTTGGTGAAAATCAGTAATGAAAAAAATGGAATCCAGTTCATTAAAGTGTATCTTTTGAAAGAAAGATCGTGTGCTCACGTTACGGGCAACAAGGGCAGCACTATGCTGAACTCGGGTGGTACCGCGAAAGATCTTTTCGTCCCAAGAATAGGGATAAAAAGGTCTTTTTTTATATGAAAACAAGGAGGAAAAATTATGCTAGATATTAAAATGATTCGACAAAATTTTGACAAAGTCCAAACAAAATTACAGACCCGCGGCGTAAAAAAAGAAGTATTAGAAGAATTCTTAAAGTTAGATGAACGCAGAAGACAACTTCTAGTAGAAACTGAAGATTTAAAAAAAATCCGAAATGAAGTTTCTGCAGAAATAGCTCAATTAAAACGAGCAAAAAAAGAGGCAGATGATAAAATTGCTGAGATGAAAGAAGTCGGTAATAAAATCAAGGCTCTTGATGACGAGATTGCAAAAATTGATTCAGAAATCAAACTGATTGCAACAACATTACCTAACCTGCCTCATGATTCTGTCCCAGTTGGAAAAGACGAAGATGACAACGTTGAAGTAAGACGCTGGGCTACACCAAAAGAATTTGACTTTGAAACAAAGCCTCATTGGGATATTGCGGAAAACTTAGGAATATTAGATTTTGAACGAGGCGCAAAAGTAGCCGGTAGCCGTTTCGTTTACTACAAAGGATTGGGCGCCCGTCTTGAACGCGCTCTATACAATTTTATGTTGGATCAGCATGTTTATGAACACGGGTATACTGAAATGATCACTCCATACATTGTTAATAGCGATGCAATGTTTGGAACTGGACAGTTTCCTAAGTTCAAAGAAGATGTTTTCCAATTAGCGGAAACTGATCTTACCTTGATTCCTACTGCTGAGGTTCCTTTAACGAATTATTATAATGGAGAAATATTGGATGTTGACCAACTACCGGTCTATTTCACAGCATTAAGTCCTTCTTTCCGCTCAGAAGCTGGCAGTGCTGGTCGTGACACTCGTGGATTAATCCGATTACATCAATTCAATAAAGTCGAGATGGTTAAACTAAGTGAAGCAGAACACTCTTATGAAGAATTGGAGAAAATGACTGCAAATGCGGAAGACATTTTACAAAAATTACAATTGCCTTATCGTGTAATGGCATTGTCTACAGGTGACATGGGCTTCTCTGCTGCTAAAACATATGATTTAGAAGTATGGATTCCAGCACAAGAAACATACCGAGAAATCAGTTCATGTTCTAATTGTGAAGATTTTCAAGCACGTCGAGCAATGATCCGTTATAGGGATAACGATGGCAAGATTCACTACATGCATACATTAAATGGTTCAGGACTAGCTGTTGGTAGAACTGTTGCTGCTGTATTAGAAAACTATCAAAATGAAGATGGTAGTGTAACTATACCAGAAGTACTAGTTCCTTATATGGGTGGGGTTACTCGCATAGAAAAAAATTAAAGAACAAGGTAGGATGAGAATTCCTACCTTGTTTCTTTAAATATTTTAAGAAATATCCCCCTATTGTTGAAACTATATTACAATTATGTTACGTTTATTTTACTTTATGATGAAAAATGGAAAAACTAAAAATAGAAAAAAAAGAACC
>NZ_JALAHI010000147.1 GCF_022711995.1 Enterococcus sp. | reverse complement strand
TACTTTCTTCTTGCCCTGATGGATACCATGTAGGATGGGCACGGACAATAAAACTATTCGGACCGAATTCTTCTAAATAAATTCCGACCTCTTGCAACAATTCTGTTTGTTCCCTTAACTTTATAGCATCGTTATTGGGATAGTCTAGTACAAACGGCACCAATAATTCTTGTAGATCATCTGAAACATCACCAATTTTTTCACGAAAATATTCGTACTTGATTCGTTCCTGAGCGGCATGCTGATCGATAATGTATAGGCCGTCTTTACTTTGAGCGAATAAATAAGTTCCATGCATTTGACCAAAATATTCTAACATTGGAAAACGGGCTTGTGGTTGTTCGTTTTCTAATTTATTGATTGCTTGCTCGACGATTTTTTCGCCTGATTGCGTACTCAAATCAAATTCCGGATGATCACTTGAACTACTTTCATCGATCACTGGTTCTTCAGCTATTTCTTCTGATAACTCAGCTGACTTTTCTTCGATAAGGGTTGCTCTTTCTGGTTCTGTTGGTAAAGAAACATTCAATTCCGTGATCGGTGATTCTTCTTTTAGCGGAATTTCTGCTTCAAAAGATGCTTTTTCTACAGCCTTTGGTTCTACATAAAAAATACCAGTCTTCGGGTCATAGTTTAGATCACTTTTTTTCTTCGGCTGCTCTTCTAATGGTAAATCCAATTGTTCCGTGTGAATCTTTTCAACTTTACGCTTAAAACTAGGATTTTCACCCACATCAGGAATCAAATTGATTTGACGCAGGCTTTCTGCGATTGCTCGACTGATCAAGTCCATCAATTCTTTTTCTTTAGATAATCGCACCTCTTGTTTTGTTGGATGGACATTCACATCGACTAACAACGGGTCCATCGTGATTTCTAAGACGGCGATTGGAAAACGGCCCACCATCAGTTTTGATTGATACCCTTGGATGATGGCTTTATTCAACGCATAGTTTTTGATATAACGACCATTGATGATTACGGACAAATAGTTGCGGCTTGCTCGTGTGACTTCTGGTAAAGATACATAGCCTTGCAGTTCAAAATCTAAATCATTTGCTTCAACTTTGAGCATTTTCTTAGCAGTCGCCACACCATAAATACCAGCAACCGTTTGCTTCAATTCCCCACTGCCGCTCGTAGTCATCATCTTGTGCCCATCATGTACTAAACGAAAAGCGATTTTCGGATGACTTAAAGCCATCCGATTGACAATATCACCAATGTTGGATAATTCTGTTTGCAGTGATTTGACATATTTTAAGCGCGCAGGCGTATTAAAGAATACATTTTCAACGGTGATCTTCGTTCCTGTCCGTAGAGCAGTTGCTCGTTGCTCTTCTATTTTTCCACCTTTTAAGAAAAGATACGACCCTTGAGATTCATCAGCGGTAGCTGTTTCTAAAGTCAGTTCTGAAACAGAAGCAATCGATGGCAAAGCTTCTCCGCGAAAGCCCAGTGTTCGAATACGAAATAGATCATCACGATTATGGATTTTGCTCGTCGCATGGCGCTTAAAGGCATTGGTTACATCTTCTTGACTGATTCCCTCACCGTTATCGACGATCTGGATTTTTTTAAGACCCGCTTCTTCAATCAAAATATCGATTTGGGTTGCTTTCGCATCGATCGCATTTTCCACCAATTCTTTCACGACGGAGGCCGGCCGCTCTACGACCTCACCCGCAGCGATCTGATTAGCTAAACGTTCAGATAATTCTTGGATTTTCCCCATCAAACTGCTCCTTTCTATGAATAAATCAATTGCTCTTCGCTGATTTAAACTAGGCGAAGAGCAAAAATTAGATTTGCTTTTGTAACTCGTATAAGAAGTTTAAAGCTTCCATAGGATTCATTTCTAAAAGATTGGCTTTTTTCAATCGATCAACGACACCTAGTTCGGCTGTCGATACTTCATTGAACAATGATAATTGTTCGGTATCTTCTGAAACCTCTACATTTTTTTGCACTGGTGCATCTGCTTCTAAAGCAGCTAAGATCGTTGCGGCTCGAGACAATAATTCGGTCGGCATCCCAGCGATTTTAGCCACGTGGATCACGTAACTTTTATCTGCCGGACCATCCATCAACTTGTGTAAAAAGACCACTTCACCATTTTGTTCCACAGCACCGACGTGAACATTTTTTAACTGCGGTAAATTTTCTTCCAGCACAGTCAGTTCATGGTAATGCGTCGAGAACAATGTTTTTGCTTTAACATGTTTATGGATATATTCGATGATTGCTTGAGCCAAAGCCATCCCATCATAGGTAGCCGTTCCGCGTCCGAGCTCATCAAATAAAATCAAGCTATTCGGTGTCGCATGACGCAAGGCTTGATTTGCTTCCTTCATTTCCACAATAAAGGTCGACTGCCCCGCAATCAAATCATCGCTAGCTCCGATTCGCGTAAATATTTGATCAAAAATTGGCAGTTCTGCACTTTCAGCTGGAACAAAACAACCCATTTGAGCCATGATGACCGTCAACGCCAATTGACGCATATACGTACTTTTACCTGACATATTAGGACCAGTGATCAGTAATAACATCTCTTCTGGATTCATATGGACACTATTCGGAATATATTCTTGATGACCCAAAACCTTCTCGACTACCGGGTGACGGCCTTCTGTGATCTGAAGATTATGTGTTCCGCTTTCCATGGTTGGACGCACATACTGATACCGTTCGCTGACGGTTGCAAAGCCTTGCAAGACGTCAGTTGCACTTAAACTTTTAGCTAGTTTTTGTAAACGAGTAATTGCTTTTTTTACTTGGTTACGTACACCTAAGAACAAGTCATACTCTAGAGCAACTGATTTTTCTTCAGCTTCTAGAATCAATGTCTCTAATTTTTTTAACTCGGGAGTAATAAACCGTTCAGCATTTGCTAGCGTTTGTTTGCGCTCATATTTTCCTTCTTCGAGATGTGCAAGATTGGATTTTGTGATTTCGATGTAATACCCAAAAACACGGTTGTAGCCAATTTTCAATGTTTTGATCCCAGTTGCTTCACGTTCCCGTGCTTCTAATTCAGCTAACCAAGTTTTCCCATTTCGCATCGCTTCGCGGTATTGATCGAGTTGCTCATCATAGCCATCTTTGATGACATTTCCTTCGGTGATCTGTAATGGCGCATCCCCATTGATTGCTTTTTCGATCAACGATACTAAATCATCCATTGGTTCCATATCGACCAATAAATCGTTCCATTCTCCTTGGTTGATCCCCATTAGTAATTGCCGGATTTGCGGGACTTGGATCAGAGATGTTTTTAACTGGATCAAATCACGTCCATTAACACTTCCAAACGCCACCCGCCCAGCTAAACGTTCTAAATCATAGACTTTAGTCAATGATTCGTTTAGATCCATGCGTTCAAAATAAGCATTCAATAATGATGCAACCATCGCTTGGCGAGCATGAATTTGCCGTTTTTGGATCAATGGACGATCGATCCATTGTTTTAATAAACGTCCACCCATCGCCGTCTTAGTTTCATCTAGCAGCCACAGCAATGTCCCTTGTTTTTTACCTGTTCGAATGGATCGTGTCAATTC
>NZ_JALAHI010000146.1 GCF_022711995.1 Enterococcus sp. | reverse complement strand
CTTGCTCTGCTTGTAGTAGTACTCTCACTACTTGCGGTTCTTGAGGATGTTCTCTCACTGCTTGAGCTGCTTGTGGTCGTTCTCTCACTACTTGAGCTGCTTGACGTCGTGCTCTCGCTACTCGAACTACTTGGTGTCGTACTCTCACCGTTTGAGCTGCTTGGTGTCGTACTCTCACTGCTCGAGCTGCTTGGTGTCGTACTCTCACTGCTTGAGCTACTTGAGGTGGTACTTTCACTGCTTGAGCTACTTGATGTCGTGCTCTCACTGCTTGAGCTACTCGACGTCGTGCTCTCACTGCTTTCGCTGCTTGACGTTGTGCTCTCACTGCTTTCGCTGCTTGAGGTTGTTTCACTTGAGGAACCTGTTTCTCCAGTTCCACTACCTCCACCCCCATATTTGGTAGTATAGCCAGTGATAGAGTGCACTTGTTCAGAATTATTAATGAGAGCTTGAAGTGTTCCTCTATTTGTATACTGCTCCAATGTGCCATCTGTTACCGTTTTATAAGTGATATAGATTCTTTCATTTGTGTCTCTTAGGGGAATAATAAAAGTGCCATCTGGATTAAGGGTAATTGGTACATCCTCTACAAAGGTCGGGTTAGAAACACTCGGACCATAAACCACTCGTGCAGTAGAACTGACTAAGGTTTGGTGAGGACCGAGAGTGTCAACAAATTTTCCATCTTGAATAGTTACTTTATTTGTATCATAGGAGTTGATGTATACACGCCAGTCAATGGTTCGCTTCGGGTTTTGCGTGCCTAAATACAATCCTTGCTTCGTAAGCAACGCGCCACCTCCGCTGTCGTCAACACCACGAATAAAAATGGGAATTGTCTTGGTGCCATTCACTGTTTCAAAATCAAGTTGATTGGTTTGGTCAACGGCAATATTATCACTAAATTTGGTCCAAAAATAAAAATTACCGTGCACGTTTTCATTTTGTTCAACAAAATCAGTAAATACAAACGTCAGCTGGTTGCCAACCTGTGTGACATTTACGACTAAATTATTGTTCTCATCATATAATTGATAGGTGTTATTCACTCCTTCAATTTCTACCGGAAGTGTGATCGTGGCTTTATCGCCAGCCTTTAAATCATCTACTCCAGCAAGACTCCAATCAAGTTCGATTTTGAAAGATTCATCTTGATCTAGCGTAGTTACTTTTTCATTATTACCATTCACTATGGAAACATCGGTGATCAAGCTGGCTCCCACATCCGTCTCACCATAAACGATTTTTATTCCAGCAAAGATGGGGATAATAAGCAACAGTGCAACAAGTCCTTTTGCGATTCGCGATACCATTCGATCCCTCCTTGATCCATGATGTGTCACCGTCAGTATAAATTATGTGAAATTCATAAGCAAATCAAACGAATTACTGGATATTCCATACAAGACAGCGCTTCACCTTTTTCACAAAGAATAACTTTTTCATACAAAAAAGAGACTATGCCATAAGTCTCCTACAAATTATCCGAATATTATCTATTATTCGGTTTAACTTGTTGGATGATGACTTATGTCACAATCTCCGTTGAAAAAAAGCAATTATTCTGTTGGATCAGCATAATGGTCAATTTGTTGATTGTAGCGAAGTTGGCAACAAATGTAGAAGACAATTTGAAATACCAAGTAAATACCTACGATTTCACCATAGAACTGCCAAACGGGCAATTCAACTAATAAACGCAATGCAGTCATCGCAACAGCAAAATGAATCATAGCCACGATAGTTGGCAAAAAATACATAACTTGCAGCTGATGACGCAGAATCTTATGCCGTTCTTTTGGTGAAACACCAAGTATATGCAAGGAGCGATGATAAGCGCCATCCTTGTCGAGATCCGCAAATAGGCGGAAATAGATGATCGAAGCAGAGAAAATAAAGAAGACCGATCCGAGTAAAACAGTGATCATTAGAATGATACCATTGCCTTGACGGGTTTCCTGAAAAACTTGGTATTTTGATTGATAACCAATATGAGAGGGAATACCTTCAAGCGCTTTTGACCATTCTTCATCAGACATCTCGTTGATTTTGTCTGCTCCTAATTCATCATAGACAGCGGATACTTTTTCATCCGTTTCTTTATTTTCTTGATCGATCTGCTGATTGATGTCATCAATTAAAGTAGGATCGTCTGCCCACTCAGGGTAATCTAGCCAAATAAACCCGCCTGAATCTTCAGAATCACCAATTTCTTTTTGCCACTTCTCAAAAGTTTGATCCGTTACAACACCAAGGCCAAAATAGTTCAGCGAAAGCATCGAGGGACTATGAACGATCGTCATATCTTCCTGAAAATCGCTATCCCTACCAATCTCTAACGGATAAACATATTGCCGTTGGCTTTGATCAACCGCCAACAATTCTTTTCGTCTTGAATAATTGTTGCTAAGTTCAAGAACCTGATCGTTTTTAACAGGTTCAGCTTTTTCCCCGATTTGGCTCATCAATTTGCGATAATCACTTTCTCGCATCACTGAAAATGCATTGGCCATGTAATATGGATCCGCAGCAATCGCTGGATTCTCAAGATTTGTATAGGTTTCAATGAGATCAACTTGTGCCATAACTGGGTGATAGCCCTGCGCTTCCAATTTTTCTTTCACTTCAAACGCCTTTGTTTTACCTGTATCATCTTGATTGTATTCAGAAAAAACATACGCCACACTAATTCCTTGAATTGACGAAAATGAAGAGTTCCCGATTGCCATCATCACCGCAATACCTACAAAAGCCACTGATGTACTAATGGCGATCAGACTGTACATTGCCGCATTGTCCCGCATACGAAAAATCCATTCACTAATCGTTAACAAACGTGTCCCTTGTAAAAAAGAAGGGCTTCTTTTAAGTTGCTTCAATAAGTAAACACTAAACTGATAGAAGGACAAGAGTGTGCCTGCTACCGTCAGCAAGACTCCTAGTAAAAGAACCAAAAAACCGTCTGCTTTGAAAGAGAAATAAAAGACACATCCGTATCCGGCAAAGAGCAAAAGCAAACCAAGGAATGCATAGATCCAGCGACTCGTAGGCTCTGGACGGGGTTTCTCGTTTTCTTTGATCAATGATATGATCTTTTCCCCTTGTAACGTTCGCGTACTAAAAAATGAGATCAGTAGGAACATCAAAAGGTACACACCAATCGTTAATCCCAAACTAGTCAATGGAACCATAAAAGACAATCCACGATTGAGATGCATCACATTTTGAGCAATAAGCAACAATAGTTTTGTTCCCAAAATTCCTAATCCAACCCCAAGAAACGTTGCCAACGATCCTAATAGCGCATTTTCAACGAACAAAATTCTGCGCAAATCCTTTTCTTCAATCCCTAAAATAAGATATATTGCGAGATCTCGTTTACGACGTTTCAAGAAGACAACAAAGGTATACCAAAGAAACATTAACGATAAAAAGGCAATCACTACTAAGGCAACCGCCAATCCCATCTTGGCTAGGGAAGATATAGTATCACTGGTTGACAAGTTTTCTTTTAATTGCGGATGGTACAAAAGCAGACTAAATATATAAAAAACCATGGCGGCAAATGTGCTGCTCACAAAATATGCAGCATAGGTACGAAAGTTCCCTTTTAAATTACGAATGATCAACTGTCTGAAATTCATGACGGCGACCTCCTAGATGTGCAAGAACATCAAGAATTTTTTGGTAAAACTGTTGCTGATCACTTCCACGGTAGACTTCATTATAAAGTTTGCCGTCTTTGATGAAGACCACACGATCAGAGAAACTTGCTGAGTAGGGATCGTGGGTGACCATCATGGTTGTCACTTGTCGTTGTTTATTCATCTGACTTAGAATTTCCATGACATCCCGGGCGGCTTTAGAGTCTAAGTTCCCTGTAGGCTCATCTGCAAGCAGCAGTTCCGGTTGATGGATCAACGCACGGGCAATCGCGACCCTTTGTTGTTCTCCACCTGACAATTGATAGATCCGCTTTTCTCGTTTATCGTAGATGCCTAGCTCTTTCAAAAGCTGTTCACAACGCGTCTTCATTTCGTCAACTGGCACTCGGTCCAGCGTTAATGGCAACATGATGTTTTCTGCTACATTAAGCGGTGCCAATAAATTGTAATTTTGAAATACGAAACCGAGTTGTCGGCGGCGAAATTCTGCCAGTTCCTGCTTCGACAATGTGAGTGGTTGGGCACCTTTAATAATAACAGAGCCGGAGGTTGGCTGATCTAAAGTTGCTACTAAGTTCAGCATGGTGGTTTTTCCGCTGCCTGAAGGTCCCATGATACTAATGAATTCTCCTGCTGGTACTTTGAGATCAATTTGTTTCAAAACCTCTACAGATACTTCCCCTGCATAAGTTTTAGTAATATTTTTTAATTCCAATAAAGCCATTTCAATCACTCCCTTACAAACAGTTTAACAGGTGTTCTTTCAAAAAATTATCGATTGAGTGAAAGATAGCTTACAAATTTGTAAGATTAACTACTCCTTTAGAAATATCAATTGAATAGTGGTGCCCTGATTGACTTCAGAGGTGATTGAAACGTCGATCGCTAGTTTTTGACTGATAAGAGAAACTAAGTAAAGACCCATCCCGGTTGCTTCCCCCATCTGACGCCCATTGTCCCCGGTATAAAACGGCCGGAACACTCGAGGCAAGTCTGCTGCCGAGATTCCTCGACCTGTATCGGTAATCGTTAAACTTCGGGTAGCTTCCTCCAATGCAAAGGTGACAGTCCCTTTAGGGTAGGAGTATTTGATGGCATTGCTGACTATTTGGTAGAGCAATATTTGCAGCCACTTCTTGTCTGTCGTTATCTGAAAATCGCTCTCATCTTTGATTTTCGGATAAATTTCATGCCGAATAAAATTGCGCTTCTGTTCCCCAATACTTTGTTTGACGATCGTTAATAAGGAGGCTGATTCGATCAAAAAGTCTTCTTTAAAATCCTCCAAACGAACAAAATTCAAAGCCGTGGCCAAGCCGCTTTTCAGACGATCTGTTTCTGCCAAAAGGTCATAGGCGTCGATTTGTTCACTTTCAGCCATCAATTCTAGAACTGAGACCGGTGTTTTCATTTGATGGACCCAAATGTTCATGAACTTGATATGCGTTTGATGATTTGCCTCAATGTCTGCGAGTTGTTTTTGCACACGCAGATGATCGGCATCTAAACGCTGCTTCACTCTTTTTACCAAATAGCCATTCCCTCTTCCAGCTCTGCCAGTTTTTAGATAGTGATAAAAACTGCGATTGGCAACATAATCCATCGTAAAGAATCCAACAGACAACAAGAGTAATAACAACAGACCATAGCCGATCACGAACCAATTGCGATAACCATCCAGCCAAACCAGTAAAAGAAGTAATGCAACAGAGAATAACAATAAGAACATTTTTGGTAATTGAACCTTTAGATACTCTTTCATTCTGACTCCCCTGCAACAAAAAGGGCATAGCCTTTTCCTCGAATCGTTTGGATTGGCTCTTTAAGTCCTAGACCTACCAATTTTTTTCGCAGACGACCAATATTGACCGACAATGTATTGTCGTCTACAAAGCGCTCGTCATCCCATAATTTATTCAAGATTTGCTCTCTGGAAACCAATTCCGGATAGGCTGTCACGAGGAGCGCAAGTAACTCTCCCTCACGAACAGTCAGCAATTCTTCTTTTTCCTGATAGCTCATCTTTAATGATTCTGGATAATACATCAGAGACCCAGCTTTTAATCGCCGAGCGCGGTCATTCTGCGCATAGTCTCCATAGACCCGACGAATATGGCTTCTTATTTTTGCCAATAATAGTTCATAGGAAAATGGCTTGACCAAAAAATCATCTGCGCCATACTCTAGCGCCATCACTTGATCCATATTGCCATCACGGGCAGAAATAAACAGAATAGGAACCAAGGACTGTTCACGTATTTTTTGACACCAATAAAAACCATCAAAATAAGGTAAGTTCACATCTAGTAAAACTAGATCTGGCTGTATTCTCTGAAATTCATCTAAGATTTTTTCAAAATTTTTGGGAATAAATGTTTCAAATGCATAGCGGGATAATTGACTTTCCATCATTTTAACTAATGATTTGTCGTCTTCAATTAGAAATATTTTCACGGTCCACCTCCTAGATTACTTCTAGTGTACCAAAACCGAAGCAGCACTTCCTTAAAAAGGATAAAAAAGTTCAGCTACTTATTTATTGTAAGCAAAATGGTTTTATAGTATACTATTTCTCGTGACATGATAAATATAGCAAAAGGTGGAAAATTAATGAAAAATGTTTTAGTTGTAAAAGCCAATAACCGTCCTGACGGAGTCTCTGCAAAAATGTTTGATACATTTGTAGAAAATCTTGATAAAACAGCAGTCGAAGTCGTTACTTTCGATGTGTATGCCCAACCAATGCCTTATATCGGACAAACATTGTTTGAAGCATTCGGCAAATTGGCACAAGAACAAGACTTAAATCAAGAAGAACAAGAATTGATGACAGTCCGCCAAGATGTCATGAATAAATTTGCAGCGGCAGATACGATTGTCTTCGCATTCCCTATGTGGAACTTAACAATTCCTGCTGCATTGCACACATTTATCGATTATATTTTCCAAGCTGGTTTCACTTTCTCATATAATGAAGATGGATCAATGAATCAGTTATTGAAAGACAAAGAAGTTGTCTTATTAAATGCTCGTGGCGGCGTTTACTCTGGAGAAATGAGCGGCATGGAAAATGCAGTGACATTTATGGAGAAAGTTTTCGGTGGTATGTTCGGCATGACTATCACGGATGAAGTTATCATTGAAGGACACAACGCAGACCCTTCAAAAACAGAAGAAATCATTGCGGCTGGACTAGAAAAAGTGGCCGAAACAGCAAAAAAATTCTAATAAACAACTAAAAAATCTCAGGAATGACAAGCAATCCAACCACGCGAAAGAGCAATTGTTGGACAGCTTTCTTCCTGAGATTTTTTGTTACTGTTAAGCAAAATTATCTTTCCAATCAAGCGGTAAGAGTTGAGCGAGCAGTAAACTGCCCTCCTTCGTCAAAACTTGCGCAGAAAGATTGTCTTCAGCTAATTGACTAAGAAACTCGCGGCAACGGCCACAAGGTGAAATCGGTTGTCCCTGCCAATCCACAGCCACAACTTTTGCAATGTGGTGTTCTCCCGCAGTGATCATCGCTGCTGCCGCGGCATGCTCTGCACAAAAACCCATGGAGCAACTGGTGTCAATACACACTCCTGTAAAGACATTTCCCTCTCTGGTCAGTATGGCAGCGGCTACGCCACCTGACTCTGCCCAAGGAGACAGTTTCTTTGGTGCGATTTTTCCTTGCGCATAAGTTATCAATTCATTAAACTCCATCCAACAATCCCTCCTAGTAAACGATATCATTTATCGCGCTATCAAAAGCTGCCCAAAAATGAGGTGCTGTAATGATCCCCAAAAGTTAGCATTGATGGGCTAACTTTTGAGAGAGTTTCATCACCTTTTTCACCAAGTTGCTTCGTCTCTTATTGTTCCATGATTTTAGTCAATAAATCTGGATCAAAGGTTTGTTGCTGCAACATAGCAATTTCAAATCCATAAGGTGCCTTTTTATTTTTCTTATCTTCCCCTACATAAGGCGTCTCTAAAATTTTAGGCAATTCTTGCAACTGCTCATGATGAACGATCTTATTTAACGCATCAAATCCAATGGTACCAAAACCGATATTTGCATGACGATCTTTGTGGCTGCCTTGGGGATTTTTGGAGTCATTGACATGGATCACTTTTAAGCGATCCAATCCAATGATTTTATCAAACTCATTTAAGACACCATCAAAATCTTCTTTGATGTTATATCCGGCATCATTGGTATGACAAGTATCAAAAGTCACGGAAAGCTTCTCATTGAGCGTCACCCCATCAATAATTGCAGCGATTTCTTCAAAACTGCGTCCGATTTCTGTTCCTTTACCGGCCATTGTTTCTAAAGCAATTTGAGCCGTTTGGCCTTTTTCTAAAACTTCATTCAATCCTTTAATGATTTGCTTGATCCCAGCCTCTGGCCCTGCACCAACGTGTGCTCCGGGATGTAATGTAATTTGAGTTGCCCCTAATGCTTGCGCCCGCTGGATTTCCGCTTGCAAAAAAGAAACGGCAAAACCAAAGTTTTCTGGTTTGATCGTGTTGCCTAAATTAATGATGTAGGGCGCATGAACAACGATATTTGAAATACCCGCTTGCGTCATAAAATCTTGACCGGCAGCAATATTCATCTCTTCAATTGGTTTACGCCGGGTATTTTGGGGTGCGCCTGTATAAATCATAAAGGTCGTCGCCTGATAGCTAGCCGCTTCTTCTGCTGCCCCCAGCAACATTTTTTTCCCACTCATAGAAACATGTGATCCGATTAACATCGATATTCTTCCTCCTAAAAATAAGTCTTATCTATTATGCAAAAAAACATACAGCAATGCCATTTTTTTGCTTGTTGAATGTCTTTCCTTTTAAGCTAGTCCAAATAAAACTAGCACCAGCGTCATCAGTGGTAAGCTGATCAAAAAACTGATGGAGGACACAAAGCCTACCGCTTCTTCTTCCATCCCCGCCAATACCGAATTGATCACACCAAATAAGGGAATTGGAGCAAATACCAACAAACATAAGACTGGTTTCAAAGACGCTGGGATCGGTAAAAAGAAAAAACAGAGAAATAATAACAGAGCGATACCATAGCGCAAACTCAAAATCTTTCCAACTGTTTTTGCCGCTTGCTTCGGTAAACGAAAATCTAAAAACAAACCAATCATAAACATGGACAAAAAGGTATTGGCATTGCCAATCGGTTGCACCAGTTGAATCATTTCTGGAGGCAATGTGATTGCAAAACTGCGAATCAGCAACATCAGTAAGTAACAGGTAAAGGTTGGTGAACGAAATAAATTGAGGATGATTTTTCCTGGTTCAAAAACAGTGCGTTTGCCGATCAAATATTCGATCAAAATGGTCGTCCCTCCTGCCAGCATGATACTGTTTCCCATGTCAAACAAGGAAATCAGGGGAATCCCTAGGGGGTAAAAACTTTGGGCAAAAGGAATCGCAAAATTTCCGATGTTGAAGCCGGAGCCGCAATACATGGAAAATTGACGCAAGACATCGTTTTCTTTTTTGGTTAAGAAAAAGGCGGTCATGATTTGCAAGAACGTAATCACCACAGCAATCAGAATCAGTGCCAGTGCATCAACTTGGATCTGCATATTGGCAAGATTTAAAATGATCGCTGCCGGCAAAGTAATATTAAGGATGATTTTCGATAAAATAGACCCATCAGCCTTTGAAAGAATCTTCAACTGTTTAAGAAAATACCCTAAAAAGATTATGGCAAACAGACCAGCGGCATTCAATAATAGTTGTCCCATAAAAAAACGGTTCCCTCCTCCACTGATTTGAAAAAAGGGCTGTGACATAAGTCATCATCCAACAAGTTAACCCGAATAATATTCTATTGCGACAGATTCCTCTGGCTTTTGCGACGAGGAATCCCTGCATCGCAGGAGCAATACTAGTTACTATTCGGATATTGTTACTTGTAGGAGACTTATGGCACAGCCTCATTACTCATTTCACTTTCCAGTATCAGCTTAAAATGTCAACAGGAAGTATTTTTTCTTTCCGCGACGAATAACGACATATTTACCGCCAATACGGTCTTCATCTTTGATCACGTAATTTAAGTCTTGTTGGCGTTCGCCATTGACATAAATCGCTCCATTTTGAACGTCTTCTCGTGCTTGACGCTTTGATGCTTCAATTTTTGAAGTCGTCAACAATTCAACAATACTTAAATCATCTTCACTGCTTACTTGGTACGTAGGAACTCCTTTGAACCCTTGCGCAATCTCCTCTGCAGATAATCCTTTGATATCTCCGCTGAACAAGCTTTCTGAAATATGCACCGCTTGATTGTATGCTTCTTCGCCATGAACCAAAGTCGTCACTTCTTTAGCTAAGGCTTTTTGCGCCACTCGCGTTTCTGGTGCCGCAACAAATTCTTTCTCAATGGCTGCAATTTCCTCTAAAGATAAGAAAGTGAAGTATTTCAAGAATTTCACAGCATCCCGATCATCCGTGTTGATCCAGAATTGATAAAATTCATAAGGTGTTGTTTTTTCTGCATCTAACCAGACGGCATTGCCTTCTGTTTTACCAAATTTCGTGCCATCTGCTTTGGTGATCAACGGCATCGTCAACCCAAACCCTTGGACTTCTCGTTCACGGCGCAGCAGTTCAATTCCGGACGTGATATTTCCCCACTGGTCACTGCCTCCAAGCTGCAACAGACAGCCATGTTCATCATAAAGATTTAGGAAGTCATAGGCTTGTAACAATTGGTAAGCAAATTCGGTATAAGAAATTCCGGTCTCAATCCGGCGTTTCACACTTTCTTTGCTCATCATGTAGTTGATGGTAAAGTTTTTCCCTACATCACGTAGAAAATCGATCAATTTCAGTTCTCCCAGCCAGTCATAATTATTGGCTAAAATCGCTGGATTTGTCTGATCTTCAAAGTCGATGAAGCGAGACAATTGATTTTTGATACTCAAAGACCATTCTTGAACTGTGTTTAATGTATTTAATTGACGTTCTTGATCTTTGAAAGATGGATCACCGATCATCCCTGTTCCTCCGCCTACTAAAGCAATCGGAACGTGACCTCGCTGTTGAAAACGGCGCAACATCAAGATCGGTAAAAGATGACCAATGTGTAAACTATCAGCAGTTGGATCAAATCCAATATATAGTTTCACAGACTCTTCATTTAATTGTTTGATCAATGCGTTTTCGTCAGTAGCCTGATGAACCAGACCACGACTTTTTAATTCTTCAAAAAAGTCTGAACTCATTTTATTTCCTCCTAAGTAATTTCTCACTGTTCATATTAACTGAAAATCCACTTAAAGAAAAGCCTTAATCCCATTTTGAATCAATCAAGTATTTGTTATAATTAAGTCGGTACGCGAGCAAAACTATCCAAGTGCGTTGATTTTTGCTATAATACAACGGAATCTATTCTAATATCATTGAGGTGACCATTTTTGCCCCAAAATAAGAAAAAACAACCAAAATCTCCAAACGCTAAGCAAGGCTGGTTTTATTTCAATATCAGTTTACGTGTGCTCCATTCGCTCCTTTTAGTTGCCATTTCCTTTTTGATTTTAGGGGGCGCTCTTGCACTAGGTATCGGTGTTGGCTATTTTGCATTTTTAGTAGAAGATACCGCTGCTCCGTCAAAAGAAGAATTGAAGCAAGAATTGACCGATATCACTGAGACTTCCCAGCTGGCGTATGCTGACGGCAGTAAGATTGCGACGATTCGCTCAGATTTGATGAGAACTTCTGTTTCTTCAGATAAAATTTCGGACTATCTCAAAAAAGCGATCATTGCAACCGAAGACGAGTATTTCAATCAGCATAATGGTGTCGTACCAAAAGCAGTCGTCCGTGCCCTTCTGTCGGAAGCAACCGGATTTGGTGGTGGCGGAGGATCGACATTGACTCAGCAATTAGTCAAACAGCAAATCCTTTCCAGCGAAACTACCTTCAAGCGTAAAGCCAATGAGATTCTGCTGGCAATGGAAGTCGAAAAGTTTTTCTCTAAAGACGAGATCGTCACAATGTACTTAAATATTTCTCCATTTGGCAGAAACAATAAAGGACAAAATATTGCGGGTGTTCAAGAGGCTGCCCAAGGAATATTTGGTGTCAATGCTTCTGATCTGACACTGCCGCAGGCAGCGTTTATAGCGGGATTGCCGCAAAGCCCCATCGTTTACAGCCCTTACACGAACACTGGAGAAATCAAGGAAAATCTAAGTGCCGGTTTAGACCGAAAAGACTTTGTCCTCTTTAGTATGTATCGGAACCACGATATTTCAAAGAAAGAGTACGAAGAAGCCCTAGCTTATGATTTGAAAAAAGATTTCAAAAAGCAAGAAGCCATTGAACAAACGGATCAAAGCTTCCTCTATTATACCGTTCTCAATGAGGCCAAAGATATTATCGCTAAACAATTAGCAGACGAAGATAAAGTCAGTGCAGAAGATTTCAGTAAAGAAGAAATCTATCAGAAATATTTAGAAGCAGCACAGCAAAAATTAGTCAATGGCGGTTATACCGTTACCTCTACCATTGATAAAAAAATCTACAATGCCATGCAAGATGCGGTTGCTAAGTATGGCTATATGCTGGATAACTGGGGCGATGCCCCGATCGAAGTCGGGAATGTCTTGATGGACAATGCCACCGGTCGCGTATTAGGCTTTATCGGCGGCCGAGATTATCAACAAAATCAATTCAATCATGCCTTCGACGCCAAAAGACAAGCAGGATCGAGTATTAAACCAATGCTGGTTTACGGGCCAGCTATTGACGAAGGCTTAATGGGTTCCGAATCAAAGGTTTCTGATTACGCCGCTAAATGGCGAACCGGCGAAAATTCTGGCGAACCAATCGTTAATGCAACAAATACTGGTACTAATACCTTTATGTCGATTCGGGAATCTTTAGAAGTCTCCAGCAACATTGCTGCGACGAACATTTTCCAAGATATTTGGGACCAAGAAGGTGATCCCTTCTTCTCTTATAACAATTATTTGAGCAAAATGAACTATCCAGAAGACAATAGTTGGGCTTACGAATCTGCACCACTTGGCGTAACCAATGTAACGGTCTTAACTCAGACCAACGGCTTCCAGACGCTAGCAAATAAAGGCGTCTATCAGGAAGGTTATGTGATCGAATCGATCAAGAATAATGAAGGCGAAGTTCTATATCAACATGAACAAAAACCAGTTCAAGTCTTTTCCGAAGCAACAGCTTCTATCATGAACGACATGATGCGCAGTGTCATTGATGAACAGAAGACATCTCCTTTTAAATCAGTGATCAGTGGGCTGGACTGGAATCTGGGCAATGCCGACTGGGTCGGTAAAACGGGTTCGACAAATAACTGGTCCGATTCATGGCTTGTGGTCTCAACCCCTTCGATTACCATCAGCAGCTGGTCAGGTCGAGATGACAATAAAGCCACCGACAGTAGTGCCGGTACACGTACCGCTCAATATATGGCCTATTTGATCAATCGGATTTACCAGACGAACCAAAAAATCTTTGGAGTGGATAAAAAATTCGAGTTATCCGATGATGTCAAAAAAGTCAAAGTGTCCAAGGCTACAGGAACACTTCCAGGTGGTACGGTCACAGTAGACAATACAAGAATAAGCAATCCAAGCGACACCGTCACCTCCTATTGGACAAAAGGCGGTCCCAAAGAAGCATCCTTTGAATTTGGGATTGGCGGATCGAATGCCAATTATGCAGATTACTGGAAAAAAATCGCGCCTAAACGAACAACCTCTTCGTCTACTAGCAGCAATCGTTCCAATAGCACCGAAAAGGACGAAAAGACGACGAATAAAGATGAGGATAAAAAAGAAGACAATAAAGAAGATACGAAAGAGGAAAATTAACTTGTATATCCGAACAAGTCAACTCTGAATCTGATTTACTTAAAGAACGGGAAGCATTTATATGTTCCTGTTCTTTTTTTTGAAAAAAAACCGCTCCTAAGAACGGTTTTTTCGTTGCGCTTATTTCGTTGAACTTTTTTCTGAAATACCATATGGTAAGACAATCGTTTTTTGTTCTACTTCTTCTTTGTTCATCATTTTTGTTAACAAACGCATCGCTACAGCACCCATATCATATAATGGTTGAGTAACGCTAGACAAACGTGGACGTGCTGCTTCTGCTAATAAAGAATTGTTGCTTGTAATGATTTCAAATTCTTCAGGTACTTTGACACCACGGTCGATCAAACCATCTAGCACACCGATAGCAAGCTCATCATCTGTTACATAAGCAGCTGTTGCACCACTATTTATGATTCGTTCAACTAATGCCAAACCTTCTTTAAAACTATAAGGCGCTTCAAAAATCAAGCCTTCTGAATAGTCTAAGTTGTTTTCTTTTAGTGCTTCTTTGTATCCTTTCAAACGGTTTTGTCCGTTAATTGGATCAATCAACGCACCGCTGATAAAGGCAATTTTTTGATTATTTTTTGCTAACAAGCTTACAGCATCTTTCGTAGCTGCTGTATAATCGATATTCACACTTCCTACTTGTTCATCTGGATCAATTGAACCTGCCAGTACAACGGGGGTTTTTGAACGTGAAAATTCGCCACGGATTTCATCGGTGATTCGATGGCCCATGAAAATCACACCGTCGACTTGTTTTGCCAAAAGATTGTTCAGTACGTTCACTTCTTTCATACTGTCGCCATCTGAATTCGCTAAGATAATGTTGTATTTGTACATTGT
>NZ_JALAHI010000145.1 GCF_022711995.1 Enterococcus sp. | reverse complement strand
TATTTATGGTATGTTGCGATTATAATACCAAAGGAGGAAGTAGGTGTTAAAGGAGTTTAGACCAAAGAATAATGCCCAGTATTGTTTATCAGAAATTTTGTTTGATTTCTATACAAAAAAGAATCAAAGTGGCGTGGTGAAGGATATCTTATACATGCATGTAAAACAAACGCGCACAAAAGAAGAATTAGTAGAACTGATTGATAGGGTTGCGGAAGAAGACGCATTTATTTTGCGATATTGGAGAACACGTTTTGCTAATACAGAAAAAAAGATGCTTACATCATTTGACAAAATGTCCTACTCAATGTCTGCCTTATCGATTATCTTAGCTATGTTGGCTTTGACATTCGAAATAAAAAGTCCAGAATTTATTATACCCGTGTTTTTGTTGTTGGTTCTCGTTGCTATGTATCTCTTGCGTATTCCCTTTAATAAAGATGATGATAAATACTTGACTGTGGTTTACTTATTAGACGAAGCGCTGCGAAAGAAGGAACAAACTAAAGACCACTAACCGCCCTGCTATTTATATTCATATAAGAAGCGGAGTAAACCTTGTACATCCGTTTAATTCTTGTTAAAACAATAGGAATATCAAGTGAAATCTCCATATTTTAGTAAAATACTGCCATGTTTTGAACTTCTTGTTCGTTTTTTCTTTGATGTTCGCTTGCAAACCCTTTCAATATTCGCTACACTAATAACCGAATAGAAACCAAAAAAAATAGGCACCTCGCAACTCTGTTGGCGCAGAGCAGCGAGGCCCTGATCAGTCAGACCTTTAACCAAGATGACCAATCAAGTTGCCATAGTTGAACGCCATCGGCATCAACGTGTTTATTGTACCCAAAATTTCCCTTCATTTCTAGTAGTGGGATGGTTTTTTGGTAAATTTTCGCGGGATGCTAGACGCTTATTTTGCTATGTCAAAGGCATTGGACAGTCTTGTCCGATGCCTTTTTTGTCGTTGAAACATTCATGCGCAGAATCGTTTTTGACAAATGGCTGGCATATAAGCCTCGGAATGATAGCCCTTACTGACAAATAGGTAGTCATAGCTGAACGAATAGTAAGTCGTTACATTCGTTGGGTGAACAATCCTTCTATCCTAGGTCCAGAAGTTGGCAAGCCTTGGTTTCTATTCACCTATGGTTGATTCGATAGCCATTGAAGACAATCCGTCAATCGTTATCGGATCAACAGGGATCAAATCAATTGAGGAGTGAACACATGAAAAAAATCAAAGGGCTGATTTGCTTGGCGGCATTATTTCTCTTAACGGCCTGCGGAGAAGAAACAAAGGAGAAAGATCAAACGGCGCAGGACTCGCAAACATTAGTGATCAATGGCGATTATGTTGTCCCACCAACTGCCCATGGCAATCCCTATATTAGTGGTTTTATTGGTGGGGGAATTGAACCTTATGTGCAAGAAGCGTTGTTTTCATTTACCCCAGTTGGCGAAGGCGGTGAGAATTTCAAGCCTAGGCTAGCTTCGAGCTACAGTATTGATCAAAATGTGATCAATATCACATTAAAGGAAGGCATCAAATGGAGTGATGGCAGCGTCATCACTGCTCAAGATGTACTGACCAGCTACCAAATGTGGGTTGGTAAGAAACAGATTTGGGAATTTTTAGAGAAAATTGAGGTTCCAGATGAGCAAACTGTGGCATTTCACTTCAAAAATGAGAGTCACTTGATGTTAAATTTACTGACTGATGTAAAGGTAGCTGCTCGTTTCGAGGAATACGGTGATTGGGCGCAGCAATATCAGGGTATTGCTGATGCAGAGCGGGAATGGCATGATGAGACCAACACGTATTGGTATTCGGAAGCAGGAAATGAACAATTACAAATCCTTAATGAAGAATTGGAAGGATATATGCCGCAAGTGACAGATATGGTTGGTTCGGGTGTATTTACGATTGCTAATCTTTCTACAAGTGAAGCAGTCTTGGAGAAGAATGAACACTTTTATCAGGAGACTGGTATCGACTCATTAACAATTATTCGCGCTGTCACACCTGAAGTAGCTGCTAACAGTATGATCGATGGAACTCTCGATATGCACAGTGGTGGTATGACAGAAGATCTGATTCGCCAAGTTGAAAGTAAGTTGGATCATTTTACTGAGTTTTATTTACCAGAGTATTCACAAATGTCCGTAGTTTTCAATGTAAAGCAGGCTTTTGCACAGGAGCTGGCTTTCCGCGAAGCAGTGGCTTATTTGGTGAATCCCGATGAAATTCTTCCGTTAGCAGAAGTCGGCAGTATGCCAAGTGAGACTGGGAGTACTGGACTGCCGCTTTCCTTACAAGAAGTTTACGGATTGACAGATTGGGTGCATTCAGAGCTTACTGCACGAGAATACAATGTTGAGAAAGCGGAAGCTGTCTTATTGGCAGCTGGTTGGACAAAAGAAGATACCTGGATCGATGCGCAGGGAAACAAAGTGGCTTTTGATTTTGCTTGCAATAATGGTTGGGGTTCAGCTTTATTGCCGGGAGAAGCGATCGTTAATGAACTGAATAATTTTGGCTTTGATGTGACCTTTCTGCCAATGGAAGGTGCTTCTTATGATGCGTATTTGAGAAATGGAGAGCACACCGTTGCTATCGAATTTGCGCCACCTTCTAATATTCTTTATGCCAATCCTTATGGAACGTATGAACAATTATACAAGGGACGCAGTTGGCTATTTGGACTTGAAACGGAGCCTACAGGAGAATTGTACTTGACTAGTGATCAAGGGAAAGTTGATGTGATTGCTTTAACGAATCATCTGTTTGACAGTGAAGGAGACGATTTTATTGCGACCACCAAAGAATTGATGGCAGTGACAAATGAACAGATCTTGTTTATCCCTTATCTAGAAAAAGGTTTTCCAGTGCGTGTCCTTAATCCAACCATCGATTTTCAAGTTCCCGCAAACCAATTGGTCCAAGACCCACGCTTTATTGGCGTTGGTGAATCGATGTTTTCTTCATTGATTGCGGAAGGAACGCTACGAAAGAGCATGGAAATCACTGATTAAACAAATAGACTGGAAGGTGGCGTGTATAAGAAATGAAGAAATTAGCGAATGTTTTCCTTACGATAACTGCAGGTGTCTTTATGACTTTTTTGATTATCAAAATCATGCCTGGCGATCCAGTAACGATTTTGGCAAATGAGCTGCGAAGTACGCAGGGGATCTCAGAAGCGGATGCTATGAGTCGAGCGATCAGTATGCTGAATTATGATCCTTCTCAACCCTTGCTGCAACAAATCAGCCATTTCATTCTGCAGCTTCTAAGAGGAAATCTGGGTACCTCAATCCGTTTTCGGACGCCTGTTTTATCCATTGTTTTCAGTGCATTGCCTTGGACGCTTTTTTCAGCTGGCGTGGCGACCATTCTTTCGTATATGGTAGGTACACGAATCGGCTTGATGATTGCATGGTCCAAGAACAAACGCTTGAACATGGTGACAGAAACACTGACCTCCATGGTTGGCTCGTTTCCAGATTACATCATTGGGTTCTTCTTGGTCTCTTTGTTTGCTGTGCAGCTTGTCTGGCTGCCGAGTCGCGGTGCCTATGGATCACAAGTGACAGTTGGTTTGAATCTCCCGTTTCTTATTAGTGTGGGACGTCACGGTATATTGCCTATTAGCGCCATTTTTGTTGTTTATTTGGCGAACTGGATTCTGAATATGCGGGGAAGTGCTATGAATGTCATGCACCAAGAATACATCAAATATGCCCGTGCGCGCGGTTTGAGTGATGGTGTGATCCGCAAGAAATATGTCGGTAAGAATGCTCGTTTACCCATGATTACCACATTAGGAACGACTTTTGGCCTTTTATTGGGGGGAGCGCCATTGATTGAGAACATCTTTTCTTATCCAGGATTGGGCTATTACTTGAACACAGCTATTGCGGTGCGGGATATTCCTTTGATGCAAGGGATGTTCTTTATGATTATTGTCACAGTAGTTGGCGCAAATGTTATTGTGGATACATTATATGGCTATTTGGATCCTCGATTAAGGAGGCAGTCAGAATGAAACAATTGTCTTCTTTTATCAAAGTAATTCGTGCGAATCGTCAAGCGGCTATTGGAATGTATTTATTACTGATTCTAGTTGGTTTCGCTCTTTTTGGTCAATGGCTGATTGGCGACTTGCCTGCTGATTATACCAATCGACTATTAGGTCCCTCTTTGCAACATCCTTTAGGAACCGATTTTACTGGCAGAGATACATTGTTGCAGTTTATTTTAGGAACAAGAGATGTCGTCCTAATTGCCTTGTTTTCAGGTTTTTTCTCGATTTTGATTGGCATGTCGATTGGTATTGTTGCCGGATTTGTGGGCGGAGCGACAGATAAACTCTTGATGTTTTTCACGAATGTCGTTTTGACGATTCCTTCTTTTCCCGTACTTATGGCACTTTCTTTGGTGATCAGTGCGGGAAATGTTCTAGCTTTTGGTTTTCTTTTGGCAATTTGGAACTGGGCAGGGTTGGCTCGCAGCGTTCGGAGTCAGGTCATGACATTGCGGGGAAGTGAGTACATTATGGCTAGCCGGCTTTTGGGAATGTCCAAGGGATATATGATTCGACAAGATATTTTACCAAGTCTCATTCCTTATATTGCAATCAATTTTGTCTTGATCATGCGGGCATCGGTTCTTGCCTCTGTCGGTTTGATGTTGCTAGGATTAGCACCTTTCAAAGGAGAGCATTGGGGAATCATGCTGAATTTGGCAATGACCAAAACTGGTGCCATGTTTGGTTCCTCAGCTGCAATTTATTTGATTACACCGATCGTAGGTATCGTTGTTTTCCAGTCGGCCTGCTTTCTTTTTTCAAAAGGACTAGAAGATGCCTTTAATCCAAGAATTAGGAGTGAGATCGATGGTTAAGATACTTGAAGCGAGCCAACTAACTATAGGGTTTCGTCGCCACGGGAATTCTAAAAGTAGACCAAAGCGACGGATCAGACGAATTCCTAACAAGCTGACACGGAAGAATCAGCTTGAAAAGCCAACAGGTTCAAAAGTGTATGGAAAAAGAGGGGGAATAGAAGTTTCGGAGATGCTTTTGAGGCAGACGAATCGTGGAACGATCAATGCAGTGGATCAGGTGTCTTTAACGATTGAAAAAGGAGAAATCTTGGGAATCATTGGTGAGAGCGGCAGCGGAAAGTCCACATTGGCTTTTGGCCTTTTAAACTTGATTGATGTGCCAGGTGAAGTACTGGCTGGACAGGTATATTATTGGCAATCTGGGGAGGCGATTGACTTGTTTTCCTTAGGATCACAGGAAGGAAATCGTTACCGCTGGCGGGAGATCGCAACGGTTTTTCAGGCAGCGCAAAGTGCCATGAATCCGATCTTAACAGTAGAAGAACATTTCTATGAAACAGCAGCAGCCCATCAAAAAACGGGCGGCACCAAACTGGATGCCAAAATCGATGACTTGCTGCAATATGTGCGATTGGATGAAGGAGTCAGAAAAATGTATCCCTTTGAATTAAGCGGCGGAATGAAACAGCGAGTGCTGATTGCATTAAGTTTGCTGCTTGATCCGCAGGTAATTATTCTTGATGAGCCTACGACAGCGTTGGATGTGATTACCCAATGGTATATTCTGGCTATTTTGCGGAAAATCAATCAAGAGAAAGGAATCACGATTGTTTTTCTTACTCATGACCTCTCGATTGTTAGTTCAATGGTAGACCGAATCGCTGTGATGTATGCTGGACAACTGGTAGAACTAGGCGAGGTGAGTGCTGTCATGACGGATCCTGCGCACCCATATACCAAAGCGTTACTGGAGGCAATTCCTAGCTTGACGGATGCTATTGATACACGTTCATCGATTCAAGGAGTGGCTTTTGATCTGGCTAAAGCGGATGCGACCTGCCGTTTTAAAGAACGATGCTCTTTAGCTGCGCGCATTGCTTGTGATGGCAGCGAGGAGACTTGCCATATGCTTTTTCCTGTCAGTAAACAACAAGCTGCGCGGTGTATCCACTTCAAACAATTACAGGAGGAAGACCATGAGTCCATTACTTGAATTAGTAGCTGTCCACAAAGCTTTTTCACCAAATGAACCGGCGATTCTCAGAGGCATCGATTTGGCCCTTGCCTCAGGAGAAAGCCTGGCATTAGTGGGAGAAAGTGGCTGTGGTAAGACGACATTAGGAAAGCTGATCACGGATCTTCATCAACCTACTGCGGGACAGGTACTTTATAAAGGCAAAGACTTACGCGCGATGACAAAGAAGGAATATCAGTCGTATCGCCTCAAAGTACAAATGATCCAGCAAGATTCCTTTGCAGCACTTAATCCGTACAAGACGATTTTTCATTCTCTGCAAGCAGCGATGCGAAAGCATGGATTTGCTAAAGATCAGGACGAGGCGCGAAGGAAAGTGCATGCGCTATTAGCCGATGTCGGATTATTTCCCACAGAACAATTCATTGATAAATACCCGCATCAGTTAAGTGGCGGACAACGGCAACGCATACTGATTGCGCGGGCATTATCTGTAGAACCAGAACTGATCGTGGCAGATGAACCTGTTTCAATGGTAGACGTGTCCCTAAGGATCTCCTTGTTGAAATTGTTGCGTAGAATGAATCAGAAGTATGGAATATCTTTTGTTTATATTACGCACGATCTTGCTACTGCCCGTTACATTTCAGATCATGGGAAACTCTTGGTCATGTATTTAGGAGAAGTGATGGAAGTTGGTGATATTCGACAAGCCACCAATCATCCGAATCATCCATATTTTCGGGCATTAGTAGCAGCCGTTCCGCAAGGAATCGCTAATCGGCAACACACTATCCCTGATTTGCCTTTGAAAGGTATCGATATCCCTGATATCAAGCAATTACCGACCGGCTGCATTTTTCATCCTCGCTGCATCTACGCGACAGAAAAATGCCATATTCAAAAACCCCGATTGATCCATCAAGGGGCAGCAAAAGTTGCGTGTTTTCATCTAGAGGAGATTGAAGAGAGTTTTCAGTGATAATCATGCAGCAAATCGCAAGCACATATCCGTAGCGAAGTATTCTGTTTGATAGTCAATGACACAACATTTATCTTTTAAGAAAAGCGTCTAGACAATGATTTGCTTGTCTAGACGCTTATTTTTGGTTTAGTAGCTTATCAGCGGTTGGTTTGGCATCAAGCCTGTACAGCAAGAGTTTTAGTAGACTAGGACTTCCTTCTAATGTTCCAGCCAACACTCCCAGCCAACACTCCCAGCCAACACTCTCTCAGCACGCTTTTTCTCAGTGTTGAGTGCTGGCAGGATCCTTGCTATGACAGCGTTTTAGAAAGTTGGCACGCCTTTTGCTTATAGATAGGTGTAAACAGACAGGAGGGTTAATGATATGGCAACAATCATTCTAGCAAGCCATGGAGAGTTATCTCAAGGATTAAAACAGACTGCTGCAATGATTATAGGAGATCATTCGAACATTTATGCATTATCTGCTTTTCGAGACGAAGATCAACCGATGACAGAGCAAATTCAGAATATATTAGCCAAAGTAGACTTGGCAGACACGTATATTCTTACAGATATTCTTGGGGGGAGTGTCAACAACGATCTGCTGGGAGTCGTTCAAGAGCATCCCGATTTGGAATTGATCACTGGGATGAATCTTCCATTGGTGATCACGCTTGCTACACAAGTCAACCGAGTCTCGCAAGAAGAATTAGCAGCTATTATTCAGGAAAGTCAGCGATCTATTGTGAATTGCAAGAAATTACTAATCGAAGCAACAGCAGAGGAGGATGAATTATGATCAAATTAGTACGGATCGACCATCGCTTGTTACATGGTCAGGTTGTTTTTTCTTGGAGTAAGTTTTTTAATATCAACCGCATTATTGTCGCAAACGATGAAGCTGCCAATGATGAATTCAAGAAGATGTCGTTGAATCTTTCCAAACCGGCGGGCATCAAGCTGACGATTTTAGCAACGGATCAACTGATCGCTAAAATGCCTAAGATCGAACAACTCGCCGAAAACATCATGATCATTTTTGGGAATACCCATGAGACACGGCGATTTATCGAAGCATATCCTAAAGTCAAAGAGATCAATTATGGCGGAATCATCAAAAAAACCGGCTCAAAGCAATACAGCAATGCCATTTTTTTGACTGATGCGGAAGCAGAAGATGCGCGCAAAATGAAAGATTTGGGGATTATGCAATACATGCAGCAGGTACCAACCTCTAAGAAAGAGGATTTAAATACAATGCTATAAAGGAGGAAAAAAATGCTCATTCGGTCGATTGTATTAGGTTTAATTGGTGTTTTTTGTATTTTGGATTCACGGCTGTTGGGAAGGTTGAACTTTGAGCGACCTTTGATCGTTAGTACATTAGTTGGTCTAGCGTTAGGAGATTTGGAAAAAGGGTTGATCGTTGGTGCCTCATTGGAATTGATGTCTTTGGGACTTGTCAATATTGGGGCGGCAGCACCACCGGACATGAATATGGCGTCGATCATTGCAACATCGTTTGCCATTTTATCAAATGCCAATGCAGAGGCTGCATTGACGATTGCGATTCCAATCTCTGTTTTAGGTCAAATGCTCGGGATTCTCATGCGAACGATTTTATCGAATTTGACACACGCGGCAGACAAATTTATTGAGCAAGGGAAATTTAATCAAGCCCGAAGGATTCACATCTTCTATGGGACGGGCTTATATGCACTGATGTATTTCATTCCGATATTCATGGCCATTTACTTTGGCACGAACTTAGTCACACAAGTCGTTGAGGCTATTCCGCAATGGCTGACAGATGGCTTGACGGTGGCTAGTAAGATCTTGCCAGCTTATGGGTTTGCGTTGTTGCTGCAAACGATGTTGACAAAAAAGATGGTCGCATTTCTATTTCTAGGGTTCTTGATCACGGCTTATTCTGGTTTAAGTGTGACTGGAGTCGCGGCCTTTGCTTGTATTGTGGCTTTTGTCATGGTCCAAGTTGGAAATCGAGCAGGCAAGCCGCAAGCCCCAGATCCATTAGATGACTTATAAGGAGGTTCATTCATGAAAAAGAAAGATCCAAATGCATGGAAATATCGTCAGTTTTTCTGGCGTTCATGGGCGATTCAAGCGTCTTGGAACTATGAAAGACAGATGAATATGGGCTTTATGTATGGCATCGCACCGATTTTGGATGCCATCTATAAGAATCCTGAAGATGAGCAAAGAAAAAAAGAGGCCTACGAGCGGCACATGATGTACTACAACTGTACGCCGCAAACAAGTGCCTTTGTTCTGGGATTAGCTTCATCGATGGAAGAACAATATTACGAAGATCCAGTTAGTTTCAATCCGGAATCCATCAGTGCGGTGAAGACTTCTTTGATGGGACCTTTATCAGGGGTGGGCGATTCCTTCTTTCAAGGAACCATTCGCGTATTGGCATTTGGTCTAGGAATCAATTTGGCCCAACAAGGCAGTATCTTGGGCCCAATCTTAGCCATGATTGTTTCCTTCTTGCCATCCTTTTTTGTGACTTATTATGGGGGCAAGATCGGCTATACCATGGGAAACAAGTATTTGGCCAAGCTTTATCAAGAAGGCTTGATGGACAAGGTGATGTACATTTGTTCCATTGTAGGATTGATGGTGATTGGCTCCATGATCGCCAGTATGATCGGGATCACGACACCGATTCAAATGAGTGAGGCATTCGTGCTACAGGATGTCTTAGATAATGTCATGCCTCAGATTCTGCCATTAGGCATCACGTTCTTGATGTATTGGCTGTTGCAGAAAAAAGTGAAAACCGGGTGGATGTTAGCAATCTGTTTGATCGGTGGGATCGTGATGAGTCTTTTAGGAATACTTGCATAAGTGAACCAACCATTTATGGTTTATGGTTAAAAATTTAAAGGAGGAATTCATTCAATGAATCCAAAACAAATTGTCAAAGAAATTGTCAAAGAAAAAGAGGTAAAATCGATTGTCTTCGTTGGCTGCGGCGCCTCTAAAGCAGACCTATATCCCGCTAAGTATTTTCTCGACCAAAATGCGAAGCAATTACGGATCAGTCACTATACAGCCAACGAATTCAATCATGCGACACCTGCTTCCCTTGATGAAACGACTGTCGTTATTTCAGCTTCTTTAGGAGGTACGACTCCTGAAACCGTTGAAGCAAATGCAGTTGCGAAAGAAAAAGGTGCCACTGTCATTAGTTTAACACGAAGCGTAGATTCACCGTTAACAAAAGATGCAGATTATGTTATCTACCATCGCTTTGCAGAAAATTATGCCGCAAAACTGGAGAAGACCGGCTTCTGTTTGGAATTGGCAGTTGAATTGCTTAATCAAATCGAAGGCTATGAACACTATGATGCTATGATGGCAGGTTTTGCTACTATCTATGATCTATCACAAAAGAGTGCCGAATCTGCGCGTAAGCAAGCAAAAGCTTTCGCCCAACGCTTCAAAGATGAGCAAGTCATTTATGTGATGAGTAGCGGTGCGACCCATGAAGTGGCTTATTCCACGTCGATTTGTTTGCTGATGGAAATGCAATGGATCCATTCAGGTACATTCCATTCTGGTGAATTTTTCCATGGACCTTTCGAGATCGTGGACAAAGATGTACCGTTTATCTTATTGATGAATGATGGAAAAACCAGAGAGATCGATGCGCGGGCATTAACCTTCTTAGAACGCTTTGATACGAAAACAGAAGTGGTCGATGCTTTAGACTATGGCTTATCGGCTCATATCAGCAAAGAAGTGCTTGATTACTTCAACCCCTTTGTGATCACTGCTGTGTTCAGAGTTTATGCAGAAGAACTTTCTGAAGCAAGAGAACATCCTTTGACGAAAAGACGTTACATGTGGAAACTAACTTACTAATAAAGAACTTACTAAAAAACGGTGATTGAAGTCAACAACCGACGAACTGTTCCCAACAATCGCAAAGATGGAGGCCTCTCGTGACAGTGTCGCGAGAGGATTTGTTGGAATAGTACCATCCCTCCTGCGATTTTTCTTTGATTCGGAGAGTCGGTACAAATCTCCTTGTTGTGTCGCTGATGAGGCAGGTTCTTTGCATCGATATTTATCGGAAAACTATTTTGTAGTCAGAAATAGCAGCGGGATTCGTGTGATAATGATCTGCTATTTTAGGAGAAATCGCTTGGTTTTTCTCAGATCAAAGCCTCAAGATAAGGTAAAATAAATGGATCTTGGAAAGAGCGTAAATTCAATGAGGGAGTGGCAAATATGAAGACGTTAAACAATTATTTATTTGAGTTGACTTCAAAAATTGAAGAAATTGATGCGGCTTGTTTCTCGGCAAATAAGATTGCCAGTGCAATGAATCTGAATCGCAGTACAGTCAGCAGCTACCTGAATGAAGGCGTGCGGCAAGGCGAATTGATCAAAGTCAAAACGTATCCTGTCTTATTTTTACATAGAAAAGGCTTAGAAGATCAAGGCTATGTCCTCTCTAAGAGTGAGTATGACTCCCTTGATTTTCTAAAAAAAGACGTCCTTGAATCTGTTTTTCAAAAAGTGATTGGTGCGACGGGAAGTTTAAAAGAGAGCATTGATCAAATAAAAACAGCGGTACTTTATCCAAATCAGGGATTGCCATTGCTGTTAGTAGGTGCCAGCGGTTCAGGAAAGACCTTTTTGGCGAGTAAAATCTATGCCTATGCGTTGGAAGAACACGTCTTGCAGCCGAAAAGTCCCTACATTGCCTATAATTGTGCCCAGTATTTTAACAATCCGGAATTGCTGTCTGCTGCGCTCTTTGGCTATACCAAAGGGGCTTTCACGGGGGCCAATGAGCACCATAGCGGCCTACTTGAAAAAGCGGATGGCGGGATTCTCTTTTTGGATGAAGTCCATCGGTTATCAGAAGAAGGACAGGAGAAACTATTCACCTTTATGGACACGGGGGAGTATTCTCCGATGGGAGATAACAGTGTCCGTCGAAAAGCCAATGTCCGGCTGATTTTTGCGACGACAGAGAACATTTACACCACTTTTTTGCCCACCTTTCTGCGAAGGCTGCCGGTGATCGTTACTTTGCCTACCTTTCAACAACGCCCTTTGTCAGAAAGACTAGCGCTGATTGATGAATTTTTCCTGAATGAGAGCAAAATCTTAGATCGGAATCTGACCGTTTCTGATCAATTGATCGATTTTTTGATGAACAGTGATTTTGATGGCAACGTGGGCAATATCAAGAATATCATTAAGTATGCTTGCGGCAATGCCTATGTCCATCAGAAACAGAAGCCCGCGATCCAGATCAAATTATTGGATATGCCGATCGAATACAGCAGCAAATTCAAAGAAAATTTTACAAAACCTCGAAAAAATTCCGGCGATCGGCACTATTCACCTAAGGATAAGAACAAAAATCTTTTAAGTACGAACGGCAACGATCTGCTGATCCAATTTTTTGATGAGATGTTTCTAGAATTTGCTGAAGTGGTCAATGACAACAAAAACTTCAAAGAGTACATGAATCGGCTATCGAAGAAAGTGACCCGCATAATGGATGCGTTTATTTTTCAAGAGTCCTATGATGAGGAACACTCGATTTATTCGGTATTGGCGTATCATATCCGACAAACTATCGATTTTCTCCATGACAGCTATGGCTTTGAGCAAGACGGCAATCGTGTGATCACATTGGCAAACTATCTCTATATCAAAGGCAATTATGCCTATTTTGATGATCGAAAAGACAATATGGCATTGAAAGAGACATTCCACGAGTTTTTAAAAAACATTGCCGAGACACCTTACCTTTACGCGAAAAGGATCTTGTACCACTTGTCCCAAAATCTAGACTTGAAAGTCGAAGAAGAGGATATCTATTTTATGACGATCTTCTTTTATAGCTTGAATAGTGCGACGGTTCAAACCGGCGTCAAAAGTGTGGTCTTGGCTCACGGATATTCGACTGCTAGCAGTTTGGCGAATGTGGCCAATCGAATATTGGGGAAAAATGTCTTTCAAGCCTATGATATGCCCATCGATATTTCATTGCGTAAAATAGAAGCACAGATCCTTCGTTATATTAGCGAGAACCGCACCGATCATGGTTTGATTTTATTAGTCGATATGGGCTCTCTCAATCAGTTGGGCGAATCGTTGAAAAAACAGCTGAAAGGACCATTACTGATTATTGACCATGTGAACACCCCCTTATTATTGGAAGTGGGGCAGGCCGTATTGTCAGGAAACAGTTTGACAGAAATCAATGAGAAAATCCAAACGCAGTTTGCGATTCAGAAGCAATTAGTCCTTCCGGTAGTCAAGAAGAAAAAAGCCATCATCACTTGCTGCTACACAGGGATCGGCAGTGCACGACAGATTCAAGAAATCTTGATTCGCTGCTTGGGAGAAAAAGCTGAGGAACTAGAGATCATTCCCTATGATTATAAAAAATTATTTGAGAATAAAAACTATGAGATTCCCTTTCAACTCTATGATGTACTAATGATCGTTGGCACAGAGAATCCGCAGATTCCCAATATTCCTTATATTGGCTTAGATTGTTTGATCAATGGGGAGGCGATTGGGACCTTTATCAATTGCCTCTATGGCAATTTTGAAATTGAAGAGGAGACGCTAAAAGAAGATCTGATCTTTAATTTTTCCCTCAGTAAAATCGTTGAGAACTTGACGATCTTAGATGCCGATAAAGTATTGACGTCGGTCCAATCGGCAATCAGTGAGATCGAGAAACTAAGAACACAGAAATTTTCAAATAATCAACTGTTTCTCTTGTATTTACACTGCTGTTGTATGATCGAACGTATTTTACGCAAAGAGTCTGTCGATGAACAAGAAGATCTGGCGGCTTATAAAAAAGAACATAAAAAACAAATGGAGTTGATTCATTTGGCATTCAGTAGTATCGAGAAAGAATATACGATCCAAGTCCCTGATTTGGAAGTGCGCTTGCTGAACGATATTATCGAAGGATAGGAGTAAAGGTATGCAAAAAGGAATTATTTTTGATATGGATGGAGTGCTGATCGATAGTGAAGTCTATTATTTCAACCGTAGGATGAATTTCTTTGCGGAAGTACAGCTTTCACCAGGATCACGGTCGATCAATGATTATGTGGGAAAGACAGAAGCAGAGATTTGGCAGACGCTGGTTCCAGCTAATCCCTCTTTGAGAGCGGAGTTGAAAACAACTTATCGCACTTATCAAAAGCAGCATCCCATTGATTTTGAACAAGCGTTAAGAAAAGAAGTAAAACCGGTTCTTAAAAAATTATCAGCTGCTGGCATTCGCATGGCTCTTGCTTCTTCTTCTCCGCGGCAGATGATTGACGAGATGTTGACCGTCTGCCAGCTGCAGTCTTATTTCTGTTATGTGATCAGTGGGGAAGAGCTGACTCAAAGCAAACCTCACCCAGAGATCTATCAATTGGCACAAAGCCATATAGGCTGCGAGAAAACTGTAGCAGTAGAGGATTCAACAATCGGCATCCAATCTGCCAAAGCAGCTGGTATTTATACGATTGCGTTGAAGCAGCCCTTTGATGTTGATCAGAGTCAGGCGGATCAGTGTATCGAAGACTTGAGTCAATTGTTACCTTTATTCATTAATAAAAGCAATTACAATCCCTTTTTACAGTAGAATTCATAGCTATGCACTTATGTATGGTAAATCCTTTAAAGAGTGGGACAATATCAGAAAAAATCTGAATATTGTCCTACTTTTTTTGTTTAATTTTCCTTAATAAGCCGCACGGATTCTCGAATATTCAACTGTGGAAGGATTTGGTGATGAATGATTGGTTCCTGCGGATGCGCGATACGATGGACCAGTGTTCGGACTGCTAACTGTCCCATAAATTGGAGATCAGTCGCAATATTCGTCAGTTGTGGAATAGCCATCCGAGTAAATTCGGTTTCGTCAAAACAAATAACGCTGATATCTTCTGGAATCGTGTAGCCAGAAGATTGAAGATAACTATTTAACATAAAAGCTAGCCCAGAATTTACGCAGAACCAAGCATCAGGCATTTGGTTTATATTCTTTAAGCTGCTAAATAAAGCGCCTTGTGATTCTTCAATTTCAGTGATTTCAATCGTAGGATCGTTTGTTAGATGGTGTTCTCGCAATGCCCGTTGATACCCGCGATAACGCTCAAGATAGCTGGGAGAGAATGCCGTATCACCAATAAAGCCAATTCGCTTCATTCCATTTTCGATCAGAAGCGAGATAGCTTGAAAGGTTCCATCAGTATTTTTGGTCAAGATGGCGTCAGCTGCTAGAGAAGGATCATGATGATCAATCAATGTAACAGGGATCCCAGTATCGATTACTTTTTTTATATAGTCATTTTTACTATGGGAAAGGACCAAAACACCGTCATACTTTTTTAGGTTTGGCGGAAGTTTCAAACGAAGTAAGTCATCCTCTGTAATGGTATAAGTATCAAGTTTGATTGCGGATGTTTGTGCTTCATTTTCTGCACTCTTAACGATTTCACCAAAAAAACTCGTTTGTGAGAAAGCAAATTCGGTAGCTATCAATAAGAATGACCTATTGGTCGCTTCGCTCATCGTTTGATAACGATAGCCTAATTCATCTGCTTTTTTTTTAACGAGTAACTTGGTTTGTTGGCTAACACCTGGCTTGTTTCTCAATGCCTGAGAGACAGAATTTTTTGAGATGCCCAATGCATCGGCAATATCTTGCATAGAGGCTTTTTTCATGTTTTCACCTAATTTCTCCTAGTCTTATATTGATTATACCATAATGTTACAAAATTAATAGTCTGAAATAATTACAAATGTCATGTTGTAATTATAATTACGTCATGTTGACAATGAAGATGACAGGTGGTATGATGACGGTGTAAAAAGAAAATGCTTACTATTTAGGAGGAATAATCATGAAAATGAAAAAAATGCTTTTTGGTATTGCTGCGGTAATGGCAGGAACTGTTTTAATTGCTGGGTGTAGTAATCAATCAAAAGAAAGCGGTTCCGGGGCGTCTGATGGGAAAACGAAGATTACTTTTTGGGCTGCGCCCAATCCGACACAATTAAAGTATTGGAAGGAGATGGCCGCAGATTTTGAGAAGCAAAACGAAAACATTACAGTAGAAGTCTCTCAAATGAAAGAGAGTCCTTCTTCGGAAGCAACGATTCAAAGTGCGATTGCTTCTAACACCGCACCAACCCTATCTGAAAATATCAATCGTAGTTTTGCTGCCCAGTTGGCTGCTAGCCAGGCTATTTTACCATTAGAAAAACAGGATTCTTTCGATACGATCGTCAAAGCTCGTAATATGAGTCAAACCATCGATAGCTGGAAATTCTCTGATGGCAGTCAATACGTTTTACCTGTTTACTCAAATCCGATTTTGTTTGGTTGGCGATTAGATAGTTTAAAAGAGTTAGGTTTTGATGAAGCCCCAAAAACCTATTCGGAATTATTGAAAGTGGTCGACAAACTTAAAGGGACGGATAAAGCACTTTGGGCGAAAAAAGACTTAGCGGATCCAACTGCTTGGATGCGTTGGTTTGACTTCTTCCCACTGTACAATGCTGCCAGTGAAGGTGCGAGTTTTGTCGAAAACAATCAATTCACAGCTGACGAAGCAGCCATGACAGATGTCTTTGATTTGATGCATACATTAGCTAATGCAAAAGTACTGCGCACCGGTGAAGCAACGGATCCATTTGAAAATGGGGATAGTATCATGACCGATTTGGGACCTTGGACTTTCCCTAACTGGGAAGAAAAATACCCAGAACTGAAATTTGGTGAAAACTATACGGTCACCACCCCTGTGGTACCTGATGCTTTAGCGGATGCTAAACAAGTATCTACCTATGCAGATGCCAAAGGTATCGTGATGTATGCTCAAGCAACAGAAGAAGAACAAGCGGCAGCGATGAAATTCTTGGAGTTTGTTTATTCAGATGAAAACAATGACATGAAATTACTAGAAATGACTTCGCTTATTCCAGCTCGTGATGATGCAACAGAAAATGATGCTTTCAACGCGTACTTTGAAGAAAATCCAGCGATGAAGGTTTACGCAGAAAATGTGCCTTATGCGGTTCCGGCAATGGATAACGAAAAATACAATGATATTCAGCAAGTATTTGGTGAACAAGCTTGGGTGCCAGTTGTTCGAGGTGAAAAAGATGCGAAAACAGCTGTGAACGACGCGAAGACAGCTGTTGAAGGGGCGCTTCAAAAATGAGTAAGAACACAAAATTGGGCTGGTCATTTACCAGCCCCTATCTGATTTTTACATTGATTTTCTTTCTACTTCCTTTATTTTGGTCATTTTGGCTAGCCTTAACAAGTTGGAATATGATTTCACCGACTGTTGAATTTGTCGGGTTTCAGAATTTTATTGATGCGATAAAAAGTCCAGCAATCCAATCTGCATTTGTCGTTACATATAAATTTCTGATCATTTTTGTACCAATGGCGTTGGTTCTTTCGATGGTGATTGCGTTATTAGTTAATAGCCTGCCAAAGCTAAAGGGATTATACATGGTTGCTTTCTTTTTACCTTATCTGTCAAGCGGGGTGGTTACATCCTTGATCGTCAAAGGATTGCTTTCCTACAATGGTCCTTTTAATACCTTCTTACGAGTGAAACTAGGCTGGGATATTGACTGGTTAGGTAATCCCCATGCGGCGATCATCATCGTTTCTCTAATGATTGCTTGGAAAATGTCCGGTTATTATGCGCTGATCCTAATTTCAGGATTAGGAAATATCAACAAAGAAGTTTATGAAGCAGCGGCAATCGATGGTGCAAGTCCTTGGACTAGATTTTGGAAAATCACCTTTCCTATGCTGTACCCAGCATTCTTTACGGTGACAGTGCTGGCGGTGGGTATCAGCTTTGGCATTTTTACGGAAGTCTACCAGTTAACAGGAGGCGGACCAAACTTTGCGACCAATACGTGGCAAATGGAAATCTATAATCAAGCCTTTGTCAATCTGAAATCCGGCTATGCGTCTGCAGTTGCACTAATGGCTTCGGTGGTTACTTTTGCATCTATTGGCGTTATTCGAAAGCTATTAGAAAAATGGGGTGAAAAAAATGGTTGGCAATAAACGAACGAAGGGAAAAACTAGTGTTCTATATCTGGTAACAACCCTTGTGATGCTTCTCATGACTTTTCCGTTTGTCTATCTTGTTCTGCATTCTTTTGCTGCGTGGGATCAAGTGGATCGAAAAATCATCCCGACAACGTTTAGTTTGCGGTCTTGGACATGGCTGTTTGGCGGCTCTGCTACTTCAGCAGATGTTCCTTGGATCGGTGCATTCGTGAATACAACGATCGTAGCTACGATTGCAACTTTTCTAATGATGATCTTTGCATTGATGGTGGGTTATGCTCTTGCCAAAATTGAATTTAAAGGGAAGAAATTCGTGAATAGCTTTATTCTATTTCAAATGTTTTTCCCGGCAATCATTTTACTGATCCCGCAGTTTTTAATGGTAACCAAAGTAGGATTATTGGATTCCTATGCTGGGATGATCATTCCGACAGCAATTAGTCTATGGGCCATTTTTATGTATACCAACTTTTTCAAAGCCATTCCCGATGCATTGATCGAGGCTGCAAAACTGGACGGAGCAACCGAAATGCAAGTGTTATTCAAAGTAGTACTGCCAATGTCTAAGTCGATCACCACTGTGATTTTTCTTTTCCTATTTACGGATCGATGGACAAACCTGCTTTGGGATATGATCGTTTCAAAGAGTGATGCTACGGTTACCCTGAATGTATTGATTTCTCAAATGTTTGGGCCTTATGGAACCTATCCGGGACCAATGTATGCGGCCTCTGTGTTGCTTACTTTACCATTGATCATTTTGTTTTTGATTTTTTCAAAACGATTCCAAGACGGGATGCAGTTTACACTGAAGTAAGGAGTCCGAATAATGTGGTGGGAAAATGCTGTTTTTTATGAAATTTACATTGCCTCTTTTGCAGATAGTGACGGGGATGGCATAGGGGATATCAATGGTATTCGCGAAAAATTGTCCTATTTAAAAGAACTCGGTGTTGATGCCCTCTGGCTGACACCCTTTTATCCGTCACCGAAAGTCGACAATGGGTACGATGTCTCTGATTACTGTGGGGTTGATCCTCAGTATGGTACTTTGGAAGCTTTTGATCTACTTGTGGAAGAAGCCCATCAGTTAGAAATGAGAATCATCATTGATGTCGTATTTAATCATACCTCTACCAAGCATCCTTGGTTCATCGAATCAGCAAGTGATAAAGAACATCCGAAGCGAGATTGGTATATTTGGCGAGATCAGCCTAACAACTGGGAAAGTTTTTTTGGCGGTTCTGCTTGGAAATATGATGCTGCAACGACTCAATATTATTACCATAGTTTTGCCGAAGAACAAGCAGATTTGAATTGGCAGAATCCAGAAGTGAAACAAGCTGTTTTTGATGTCTTGGGATTTTGGTTAGCCAGAGGTGTCGATGGGTTCCGTTTTGATGTCATCAATAATCTGACGGTCAGTCATCAATTTTCTGATAATCCACTGGGAAAAGATGGGAAACAAGATCATTGCAATGATGTGAATCAGCCGGGAATTAAACGCGTGTTAAAGGAATTAAATCACTGGATCAAAGCAGTCGATCCGTCAATTTTTACAGTGGCTGAAATCAGCTCGGATCAACTAGCATTGATCAACAGTTATACAGAAGATGGATTGTTCGATACCGCATTTCATTTTAATTTAGGTAGCATGGAAGCATTGGACCTTGAGAAACTAACCAGAGATTTTAAAGAAATGAGTCAACAACAGAAAATGCCTACGCTGTTCTTTAATAGTCACGATATGAGCCGTTCATGGCATCGACTTGCAAAGGAAGATCGGGACCTTTATCGGTTATTGACAGTGTTTCTTTTGATCAATCGTGGTATTCCCTTTTTATTTCAAGGAGAAGAACAAGGTGCCGCTGATTATTTGCCTCAGCGGCTAGCGGATATCAGAGATATTCAAGCAAAAAATAAGTACCAAGAAGAACTGATTTCAAGAGGAGAGTCACAAGCTTTAGCAATGGCCAATCAGGTGAATCGCGATCGTTCTAGGGGCATGCTCCCATGGCTATCAACTCAGCAAAGCGGCTGGATCGGATTGGCAGCGGTGAATCATGAGGCGAAGGAAATTCTGGCAGATTATCAAGAACTGATGCGATTGCGAAAAACAGAAGGGCCCTTTAGAAATATCAGAAATATTGAATTAAACGGCGAGTGCTTGAGTTATCAAACGGAAAGCCTACAAGTTATTTTGAATTTTGGTCAACCAGTCAAGCAATCGATAGAGGGAAATAGAAAGACACTTTTTGGACATGGCAGTTTAAGTGAAGATGGTCACTGGGTTCACATGCCCTCAAAGGCATGTTGGATTGGAAAGGAGTATCAATGATTTATATCAATCAGTTATTGCAAGAATATCGAAATGAGAAATCCAAAGTAGTCAAAGAAGCCACAATTTTGCGATTTAGCGGTGTGGGTGATCAAGATGTCTACAATATCACTGCCCCTTTTGAACTAGCCGGGAAAGAAGTGATGGCAGGTCGCATTGAATCAAGAGACAGTGAAGTTTCTACTGTCGGTTTGTTTGAAGAAGTTGAAACAAATACCTGGTCATTAATCGCTGATAGTATCGAACTTTCTTTACAAGATCCTTTTTATACCCGAATGGATGGACAAGTTATTCTTGGAGGGGTTGAAGTTGTTTTTCTAGCAGATGGCAAAGCGAATTGGCGTACTGTTTTTTACCATTTAACGACTCTTTCAGAAGCAAAGAAAATCTTTGAGGGGCCTTGGGGGATGAAAGACTTGCGCTTGAAACAATTAGCTTCGGGTGAAATCCTAGTGCTGACACGACCGCAAGGAACAAAAGGTGGTCGAGGGAAGATAGGCGCAACGATCGTGAAGAATCTCGATGACTTGACCATTGAAAAAATTGCAGAAGCACCCTTATTGTCTGATCAGTTCTGTGAAAGTGAATGGGGCGGCGGCAATGAAATCCATGAAATTGATGACAACATCTGGGTTTTAGGACATATTGCGAATTTCGATGATCAAGGAAATCGTCATTATTATGCGATGGTTTTCTGTTTCGAGCGAAATCAATTTGCTATGACCAAGGCAAAAATTATTGCAGAAAGAAGTAATTTTCAACAAGGGCCAACGAAACGTCCAGACTTAGAGGATGTCGTCTTTAGCGGCGGCCTTCAGATTTATGAAGATCATGTTGTGCTGTATGCCGGTATCAGTGATGCAGGTGCACAGAAAATCAAACTAGAAAATCCATTTAGATAGAGGTTAAGCAGATGAAAATAGAACGTTTTAATGAAAATCCATTGATCACCCCCGCAGATGTGAAACCATTACATGAAGGGTATGAAGTGATTGGCGCCTTTAATGGGGGAGTAGCAAAATACAACGATGAAGTTTTGCTTTTATTACGTGTGGCTGAGCGCCCAATCTCTAATGACCCTAATATTATCAAAGCACCCGTATTTGATCCAAGAACACAAACGATGGAAGAATTAACATTCCACCGAGAAGATGCAGACTATGATTTTGAAGATCCAAGAATGATTCGCAAGAAAGACAAGTTGGATAGTTTTGTCTATCTGACATCACTTTCTTATATTCGAATTGCCCGCAGTAAAGATGGGCATCATTTTACGATTGATGATGAGGCATTCTTGTATCCTTTCAACGAATACCAATCTTATGGCATCGAAGACGCTCGTTGCACGCAAATTGGGGATACTTACTATATTAACTTTAGTTCTGTCTCGCCGGTGGGTGTCTGTGATTCATTAGTAGCTACCAAGGATTTTCAATCCTATCAGGATTTAGGAAATATCTTTGCACCAGAGAACAAAGATGTGCTGATTTTTCCAGAAAAAATCAACGGACGTTATTACGCATTACACCGTCCTTCCCTGAAAAGTATTGGCAACTATGACATTTGGATCGCTTCTTCGCCAGATTTAGTTAGCTGGGGACAGCACCGGCATTTACTAGGGATTCGGGAAGATTGCTGGGACAGTGGTCGTGTAGGCGGTGGGCTAGTTCCTATTAAAACCGATGAAGGCTGGCTGATTATTTATCATGGTGCGACTCCCGAACATCGCTATTGTATGGGTGCCGCATTAGTAGACTTGCAAGACCCAACAAGAGTTATTGCTAGAAGCCAAAAACCAATCATGGAGCCAGAAGCTGATTATGAGAAGAATGGGTTCTTCGGCGATGTCGTCTTTGGCTGTGGTGGTATTCTAGCTGGTGATCAATTGACGATGTATTATGGCGTAGCAGATACTTCAATGGCTGGCTGCACCTTTTCGATAGCAGAGATTCTCAAACAATTAAAAGAGGGAGAAAAATGAATTGGCAACGAAAATATCAAGAATGGCTGGATTTTCAATCACTGGAAGAAAACTTGAAAGGCCAGCTGCTAGCTATTTCTGATCCTGCTGTGATAGAAGAACATTTTTATGACTATTTAGCTTTTGGGACAGGAGGGATGCGTGGTGAACTGGGCGTTGGTATCAATCGAATCAATGACTACACCATTAAACGGGTAGCACTTGGATTAGCTCGCTATGTTCAAAAAGCACATGCTGAACAACAAGGAGTAGTGATTTCTTTTGATAATCGACATGGTTCCAAACGATTTGCGGAATGGACCGCTCGCGTATTGGCCAGTCAAGGAATTCAGGTCTATTTATCTGACCAATTACGTCCGACCCCGCAGTTATCTTTCCTAGTTCGGCATTATAAAGCATTTGCTGGGGTCATGATCACTGCGAGTCATAATCCCAAACAATACAATGGATTTAAAGTGTACGCTTCGGATGGTGGGCAGATTACGTTAGAGACTGCCGAAAAATTGATGGGAATATTGGCAAGCATTCAAAATGAATTAATGATTGAAGCGGATGTATTGTCAGCTTATGTCGAGCAACAGTTGATTCATATTTTTGGTGAAGAAGTAGATGCGTTGTATTTAGAGCAGTTGATTCACGTGACTCAAAAATCTGAAAGAATCAGCCAATTTGGATCGCAGCTTTCATTGGTTTATACACCACTTCACGGTACTGGAAATGTATTGATACAAAAGGCCTTTCAACGCTTGGGGTTTACAAGTCTTCGGACAGTGAAAGAGCAGGTGTTACCTGATCCCGATTTTTCAACAGTCGCTTCTCCAAATCCAGAAGACCAGCAAGCATTTACCCTAGCATTGAAAGAAGCTCGTACACAGCCAACACAGCTTGTCCTAGCCACAGATCCCGACGCCGACCGTTTAGGTGTTGTTGTACTAAAGGAAGGACAGCCAGTTTTTCTAAATGGCAATCAAATTGGGGTGTTATTGCTTGATTATTTAGTTCGAGTGAAACAAATAACGAATTCTTTTATTGCGAAAACGATTGTAACATCTGATTTAGGGGCGAAAATTGCCGAAACCTATGGCATTGAAGTTAGAAATACCTTAACAGGATTTAAATTTATTGGGGAACAAATCCAATTATCAGAAGAAACAAAGGATAAAACCTTTCTTTTCGGCTACGAAGAAAGTTTTGGCTATCTAATAGCCCCATTTGTTAGGGATAAGGATGCGATTCAAGCAGCTGTTTTATTGGCTGAAACAGCACTGGACTGTTACCTTGCTGGAATTGATTTAATTGATCGCTTAAATGAAATCTATGAACGTTACGGTTATTATCAGGAGCAATTAGAAACCCAAGTTTTTCCCGGTAAAGATGGTCTATCACAAATGAATCAGCAGTTAGATCGTTTAAGAGCCCTGTCATTTTCTCATTTGGAGGATTTTGTCTTAATGGCCAAAGAAGATTTCTTGACTTCTGAACGGTGGGTAGTCGGTCAGTCAATCGAAAAAATTGCATTACCATCGTCCAATGTCCTAAAATATTTATTTACGGATGGTTCGTGGGTCTGTCTTAGACCTTCAGGTACAGAACCAAAATTTAAAATTTATTATTCCGTCAATGCGCCCAGTCACCAAGCGGCGACACAGAAGATGCAGCAGTTGCGAGCAGCTTTTCACCAGCTAATACGCTCTGAATAGAGCGACTTCCCAAAAAGTGTCCTCCAAAAATTAGGGGACACTTTTTTAGAATATTTTTTAATGACGAGAATTTTTTCTTCCATTGTGCAGGAACTGCTAGCACTTGGAAATAAGCAATCAGTCAATTTTCAGACGTTAATGGTCCGCTGACAGAGATGATTTGATCAAATTTATGAATGTTTTCTTCCAGTGGATGATGACTGACCATCACAACCGTCAACTCGTTGTCTTCCAAAAGGAGATTCTCAATGAGCAACGTATTCTTTTTATCTAATGAAGAGGTTCCTTCATCAAAGAGGATGACTGATTTTTTTTGGATAAAGGCTCTGGCTAATCCAATGCGTTGTTTTTGTCCACCGGAAAGATTGGTGCCGTTATTTTCAACTACTTTTTCAAGATCATCTACAAAATCTGCTGCAGCTTTATTTAATGCATCGGTTATTTCTGCGGTGGTGTAGTTACTCCAAAGGGAGACATTTTCTTTGTAAGAGGTGTTGAATAAATAATTATCCTGATCGATATATTGAATAAAAGAGTGGCTATCCACATCTTTCAACTGGTGACCATCCACCATTATTTTACCGGAATAACCTTCCAAATCGCCAATCAAGATTTTTAATAAAGTGCTTTTTCCGCTACCACTGTCACCTGTGAGAAGATACTTGCCCCCTTTTATTATATCCAAATTGAAATTTACTAGGATCGGGAGATTTGCATCATAGCCGAATGATAAATTTTCGATTCGTATACGATCATTGAATTCTTTTCGCACTTTTTTTGTAGAGTGAAGGATTGGCTTATCAACAAAAAATTTCTCTATAACAGGCTCTATGGATTTTAGTTCCATGGCTGATTGTCCTAATAGAGATACAGCGTTAAAGATGTTCGCTGCTAAATTGCCACTGGAACTAATGGCCCCAATCGTTGTTTGTCCAATAATCGCGAGAAAGCCTGTCACAATATCTACGATTACCTGACTCAACAAACTAGAAAAAGCAATGAGATTCATAATCTTGTGTTTTGTTTTTGCGATGGCAACTTTATTTTTAGAAAGGTCATGGGAATACTCGGTGATCTTTTTTGACATTTCTGCCAATCTATTATTGTAGCGGAAAACGTTGTAGCCTTTTAAGATATTGGCAATCCTTTTTGTATAAGAAGAATTACTAGTCGATAACTTTTGCCCAAGCGCAACCAAGACTGTCCCAAATTTATTAGGGATATAAAGAATCAAGCCCGTCAACGCAATTACCAAAACGACGAGCCAAAGGTTGAAAAGAGCCAATGCAACAATTGAAAACAAAATCAACCATCCGTTAGAAAAAAGACGATATAAACTCATCACGCCCTGCGTTTCGATTTGTGTGATATCATTTGTCAGCTTCGACACATAGCCATCAGCCGTGATTTGATTGAAGTCTGCTAAAGGGACTGTCTTGATAGAGGCTGCTTCACGTTTTCGCAATGAAATACTGATTTTTTGCAGTTCTTTCTCTTGATAAACTGAAAATAAATAGTTTGAACAGACATAAACCAGCCAGAGAACGAGAATCACTAGATCCCAAAAAAGAAATTGGGTAATATTTCTGGCAAAAATAGCATTGGTGGCAAAAGCCAATAGATAGCTTGGCAGAACGCGCAAAAAGGATAAGAGGCCTGATAGCAACAGCATTTTAAGAATATTGCTTTTATAATGTTTATAGAGTGTTTTCACTGATGATCCTCCAATCTTTTTCGGGTACAAGCGGTTAAGAAGACGCCGATTTTTCCTGTGAGAAATTTCGCTTCTATTCTTGGATGGGTGCAGTCAGGGGAGCGATTCTTCCCTTTAAAATTGCCTTTGCACAAGAGTAGATTCGCTAATAGATAGCCTCTACCTTTCCTCTTGTTGTTACTATATCAATGGTAAACGTTTCTCTGCTTCCGAAATTGTATAGTATACTATACAAAGGGGTGGTTAGATGAAAGCGTACGGACCATTGATCAAAAAAATCAGATTGTCGAAACACTGCACGCAAAAAGAAGTCTATTCAGGGGTTACTTCCCGTAGTTTTTATGCAAAATTTGAAGCAGGAGAGTACGCGATCGAAGCTTCTAAATTCAAGCGGATGTTAGAAAATATGAACATGAGTGAACCAGAATTCTTTTTCCTTTATGATAAGGAGAATCCTGCCAATAAACGAATCACGATTAGAGACGTCCTTGATAGTTACTATGACTTCAATCTGCATTCTGTCGATAAGTTATTAGTAATCCATAGGGACAATAAAACGTCAGAGATAAGCTCAGATCGGTTGATCAGCTCTGCAGCGTATGCACTGGCTTGGTCACTAAAACCCACCATCGATCACTGGCCGCTAGTGAATTTAAGAGAATACTTCACACGTCTTGAAAGTTTTTCGTTGCTGGAATTGGAATTATTCATTACAACTTTTTTTATCTTTTTTGATGACGAGCAACAAATGGAACCTTTACTGTCAAAAGCGATCGCTGCCGCAACCACTTGGCGGTCTCTTAACCCGGATTTGATTGATCGGTTAATCGGTGCATTGTATGTCAATATGATTCAATTATTGATCACAAATGATGAGTTGGAAAAGGCAGCCTGTTTAGATAAAAAATTGCTGGATTCTTTTACTGATTCAAGCTTCTCTCTGACCACGCAGCTCTACTTTACCTTTTTCAAAGCCTTTCTGGCAGAAGATCGCGAACAAGTGAAAAATATCTTATGCTTACTCAAAACGAACGATCGACAAGCGTATACCATTCTTAGGAAGATTATCCAGTCAACAGCTTTTAGAAAAATTCTTGATGTATCTTCGTAAGTAGGAGGTTTGAAGGATAGGGGAGTGAGACAAAAAACGTTGGGATCTCAATGGCCTGTTTTCATTTTATCCAGTGTAAAACGGTGGTTGCATGATCATTTTCCAAAGTGAGCGTGGGACAAAAGTAAAAAACTTTTGTCCCACGCTCTTATCACGTATAAACGGCGGGAGCAGAAGCAACTCCTTCGGAAATAAGTCGTAATACCCAAAAATTTGAAAAGCAATTTCCGTGTCTTCCTCCTTATTTCTCGGAGTTTAACACTTCTG